>VDMG01000287.1:1293-5106 GCA_006514895.1 Beijerinckiaceae bacterium | reverse complement strand
GCTTTATCGAATTGAAAATGGGTGAGGTGATGCGCTTCGAGATGGCCCCGCATCCCGTCGAATTCGACATGTATTATTCATATTGATTTTGTCTCCACAGGACGCGTTGAATCAATAAGAAGCGCATCAAGACGACCCGACCGTCTTGAAAGGGTCGTCAGCCCCGGCCGTTGCCTCGCGTTGCAAATGGCCGGGGGCTGCTAAACTCGCTCGATGAAGAGGGAAGGAGGAGTGCCCGCCAGGCGAAATTGGCATGGATGATGCACGTCGCAAAAGCGCCTTTGAGCCGTCAAAACTGCTCGGGTGAGTAGCGCCTAAATCGGCGGCGGCATTACCGCATCATCAATGGACGGAGTCTAAAAAAATGGCCAAATACAAACTCGAGTATCTGTGGCTCTACGGATACAAACCTGTCCCAAATCTTCGCGGGAAAACCCAAATCAAAGAATACACCAACTTCCCTACTTTGGATCAACTTCCGTTATGGGGTTTTGACGGCAGCTCTACTACTAAGCCAGCCGAGGGAAGAAGCTCCGACTGCGTTTTAAAAGCCAGTCTCGATTTTCTTTGACACCACCCGAAAGAATGGCGTTCTCGTCATGTGCGAAGTTATGATGCCGGACGGCGTCACTCCTCACCCCACGAATGCCCGCGCCACCATTCTCGACGATCCTGGCGCGTGGTTCGGATTTGAGCAAGAATTCTTCTTCTATAAAAACGGCCGGCCGCTTGGCTTCCCCGAGAGCGGCTATCCAGCTCCTCAAGGGCCTTACTATACAGGTGTTGGCTCCAAGAATGTTGGTGATGTTGCCCGCCAGATTGTCGAGGAGCATCTCGGCATCTGTCTGGACGCCGGCATCAATCATGAAGGCATCAACGCCGAAGTGGCCAAAGGCCAATGGGAGTTCCAGATCTTCGGTAAGGCTCCAAGAAAGCCGCCGACGAAATGTGGGTCGCGCGCTACATCCTGCAACGCTTGGCGGAAAAATATGGCATCGACATAGAGTATCATTGCAAACCGCTCGGAAATACCGATTGGAACGGCTCCGGCATGCACGCCAATTTCTCCACCACTTACCTGCGCAAGAGGGCGGCAAGGATTACTTCGAAAAATTGATGACCGCCTTTGACAAGGCCAAGGAAGATCACATCGCCGTTTATGGTCCGGACAATCACATGCGGCTCACCAACCTGCACGAAACGCAATCTATCGACATGTTCAGCTACGGGGTCGCTGACCGAGGCGCACCAATCCGCGTACCGCACAGTTTCATAAAGAACGGCTACAAAGGCTATCTCGAAGACCGCCGTCCGAATTCGCAGGGCGACACCTACCAAATCGCTTCCCGGATTCTGAAAACGATCGCCACCGTGCCAACGGCCGTAAGTTCGGCGCCGCATTTGAAGGCGGTTAGCGCTTAGCCCAGCGAAGAGCACGGGCGGACGGCGTTGTAGCGCCGCCGCCAGCGCTGGCTTCTGTCAGCGTGGTGAAATTGATGGGCGGCCATGTGGCCGCCCTTTTCATTGATTGAAGCCGCGCGCCGCGAGACCAAGGTCTATCGAATCCGTCCATTCCGCATCTTTGAACCGGAAAATGTTTTCGTTCCGTTCCAATCTTGCCTTGTTCATGGCATAAGCAGCGGCCAATTCGAATCACAAGGACGGACGAGCATATGGCAGGGAATGGCGATCTCTTCGGCAATGTGGCGCGGAAGCAAGCGCCGGCTCGACCAGGACTAAAGCGCCAAGATACGCCCTCGCGAAAACAAGACACGCCCTCGCGAAAGGCGGCAAACGGGACGCACACTCTCGAGACCCCAGGCGAAACCGGCTATACCGCAGCTTCGATCGAAGTGCTGGAAGGGCTGGAGCCGGTCCGGCGGCGGCCTGGGATGTATATCGGCGGCACCGACGAGGCGGCGCTGCATCATCTTTTCGCGGAAGCCATCGACAATGCGATGGACGAGGCCGTTGCCGGCCACGCGTCTTTCATCGATGTCCGCCTTGAGGCATCTGGGTTTCTCACCGTGACCGACAATGGGCGCGGCATTCCCATCGATCCGCATCCGAAATTTCCCAAGAAATCGGCGCTTGAAGTCATCATGACCACGCTGCATGCGGGCGGCAAATTCGATGAGAAGACTTATCAGACTTCCGGCGGCTTGCATGGGGTCGGCATTTCCGTCGTCAATGCGCTATCGGAACGCCTCGAAGTGGAAGTCGCGCGCGGCCAGTTGCTCTACCGGCAGATCTTCGAGCGGGGTCATCCAAAAACCTCGCTCGAAAAGTTAGGCAAGGTGCAAAACCGGCGCGGCACAAGCGTGCGGTTCAAGCCAGACGAAAAGATCTTTGGCAAGGGCGCGCATTTCAAGCCGGCCCGCTTGTTCAAAATGGCCCGGGCGAAAGCCTATCTTTTCGGCGGGGTCGAAATAAGGTGGCATTGCGCGCCGGAATGGCTCGCTCCGGATTGCGGAATTCCCCCCGAGGCGGTTTTCCGCTTTCCTGGGGGACTCAAGGATTGCCTTCTCCAGGATATCGAGGGCAAGGACCTCGTCACCGATCAGATTTTCGCGGGCAAGGCCGAAAAACCCGGCGGCCATGGATCGCTCGAATGGGCAATCGCCTGGCTCGCCTTCGACGACGGCTTCGTTCATTCCTATTGCAACACGATTCCAACCCCCGACGGCGGCACTCATGAAGCCGGGCTTCGCGCCGCCTTGACGCGCGGCCTCAAGGATCATGCCGAACGGACTGGCCAGGCAAAGCGCGCCGCCCCGGTCACCAGTGACGACATCATGGCGTCCTGCGCCGCGATGGTCTCGATCTTTCTTCGCGAGCCGGAATTTCAAGGTCAGAACAAAGGCCGGCTTTTGACCAATGAAGCAGCAAAGATCGTCGAGGGAAGCTTGCGCGACGCCTTCGATCATTGGCTCGCCGACTCGCCTTCGCACGCCGCGAAACTCCTCGATTGGACGATCGAGCGCGCCGAGGATCGAGTGCGCCGCCGCGCCGAAAAAGATGTCGCGCGCAAGACCGCGACGCGCAAGCTCAGGCTCCCGGGAAAACTCGCGGATTGCTCGAATAACGCGTCGCAAGGATCCGAACTCTTCATTGTCGAAGGCGATTCAGCGGGCGGATCAGCCAAACAAGCGCGCGACCGCGCCACCCAGGCCGTGCTGCCGCTGCGCGGCAAAATCCTCAACGTCGCCAGCGCCACGCGCGAAAAACTTGCCGGCAATCAGCAGCTGAGCGACCTTGTCCAGGCGCTAGGGTGCGGCACCGGCGCGCATTACAAGGAACAAGACCTTCGCTACGAAAAAATCATCATCATGACCGACGCCGATGTCGACGGCGCCCATATCGCGTCTCTGCTCATTACCTTTTTCTTTCGCCAGATGCCGAAACTCGTCGAGGCCGGGCATCTTTATCTGGCGGTTCCGCCGCTCTACCGGCTGACCCAGGGGGCCCGCCAAGTCTACGCGCGTGACGATGCCCATCGCGACCAATTGATCGCCGCGGTGCTCACGGGCAAAGGCAAGATAGAAGTCAGCCGTTTCAAAGGTTTGGGCGAGATGCTACCGGCGCAACTCAAGGAAACGGCGATGGATCCCAAGAAACGCAGCCTGCTCCGCGTGGTTGTCCTTGCCGAAGACCAGGAAGGCACGTCGGATTCGGTCGAGCGTTTGATGGGCAACAGGCCGGAGGCGCGCTTCGCCTTTATTCAGGAGCGCGCCGCTTTTGCCGCCGCCGCCGAACTCGTCGTGATCTAGACTAAGAGACGTGCTTCGGAGGACCCCGATCGCTTCAAATTGA
>VDMG01000287.1:0-1283 GCA_006514895.1 Beijerinckiaceae bacterium | reverse complement strand
CTTTTGCCGCCGCCGCCGAACTCGTGGTGATCTAGAGCATTTTCAAGCGAAGTGGATACCGGTTCGCGTTAAGAAAATGCGATAAAACAAAGATCTCGAGCAGCTTGCTGATTCCGCGGAATCTGAAAGCGCTCTAAGAGACGTGCTTCGGAGGACCCCGATCGCTTCAAATTGAATCACACATGTCCTCGATCACTTTAGTTGTGTCGCATGAACGCATCCAAAAAGTCTCCAATCTTTCTGCAGATCATGCTCTCGCCGCGCGAAAATCGCCGGCGACCGGCGGTTTTGCCTGAAAGCCTGCTGAAAAAATGCCATGGGAGATGCATGGGAGATGAAGGTGGCCGGCGGCAAATGGCGTTTCGAGGAGGCCACTCCTATACCATTTGCACGCCGGCCAACCCTACGGACCCAGGAGATGCGGCGGACCCGAGCACTCCGCAGGGTATCTTAAAGTTCAGCGCCGAATACGCATCACGATACGCACGGCTACGGGCAAGGCTTTCTATTTTGGATTAAGGAGCCTGCTTCGTGCCGCCAGATAAAAATCATGCTCGGCGCCGTTAGTTAACCCGCGAACGCGGCAAAATGCAACCGGCTTCTTGCCATTGGGCGCTTGATTATTCGTTAATGTCCGCCGCCGCCTTGCCCAAGTTACAAGCAGCCTGCCATCCTTTCCTGGACGGCCGTCCCGGCGCAATCCACCGAAACGCGATCGCGTCCATCCTGTTTCGACCGGTAGAGAGCCATGTCCGCGCGGCGCAGGTGCCCGGATTGGGAATCATCGGCGCTTTCCGCGAGCCCGGCCGAAATCGTGACCAGAATTTCGCGGCCGCCCGGCGTTAAGGCAAAGGTCTCGCTTGCCGTCGCGGCGCGGATCTCCTCGGCGATCCCATATCCGGTACGAAGGCTGGTCCCCGGCATGATAATCACGAATTCGTCGCCGCCGAGCCGGCACAGGATGTCGGTCCCTCGGATAATCCTTTTGGCGCGTGCGGCGAAAGTTTGCAAAACCTGATCTCCGGCGCCGTGGCCATGCCTATCGTTGACGGATTTAAAGTCATCGAGGTCGAGGATCGTGGCGCAGAGCGGGAGCCTATCTTGTCTCGTTTGGCCGAGAAGAGCGCCGAGATGGGTTTCGAGATAGCGGCGATTGTGAGGCGCCGGCCGTCCAAGAAATCAACACCTATGATGAATTTCGCCAGGCCCTGAACAGGAGGCGCGTCCAGCTCTGCTTGAGTTTCTAAGAGCTTGACGCGAGCCGGGCTGGCCGATCGCTATTG
>VDMG01000291.1 GCA_006514895.1 Beijerinckiaceae bacterium | reverse complement strand
CTGCCATAGCCGTCCTCCATGAGAGAACGGAATCAGATTCGCGGGATCTTGGGAATCCCAGAGCGCTCTACCCGTTAATGGGTCCGGACCCTAGTCTAGGTATTGTTTTATAGCCGGTATCCGCTTCGCTTGAAAATGCTCTAACGAGCCGGCCCAATCGGGCGCACTTTCTCCCCGCCCCTTTCCCGACCCGTGTGGTTTTGGTCATGTTAAGGCCATGAACGGACACCAATCTGATTGGCCTTTACGATGCCTGCTTGGCGAGTGAGCCCCAAGTGAGCAACTTCGCCTAAGAGAGGCGCATGAATTATTCGTCCGGCTTATGCAGTGCCATCAAGGAAATATTCATGCGTTCGCGCGCGTGCCTCTATTCGGTGATGGGCAGCGCGCCGCTGGTCCTATCCGCCAGTTCAGCCTTTCCGCAACCGGTCGATTGCCCGCGCCTTGCGGCGCAAATCAACGCACTTGGGGCCGCAAGCCAGAGACCCTTGATCCATTATGGCAGCGCCGTGCAAAAACAACGAGCGGAACTCGACCGCGCGATCAAGAATGCGCGCGCGCTCGGCTGCAACCGGGGCCAATTCTTTTTGTTCGATACCGCGCCACCTCAGTGCTCCGGTCTTAATGCACGAATTCAACAATTGCAGGCAAGCCTCGCGCACGACGGAGGAAATAGCGATCTCGGCGGGAATACGGCGGCCAGGCAGCAGCTCGTCGCGAGGTACAATGCTTATTGCCGTGGTCAGGCCCGTGGCACGCAGCTGCCCGGATTTTTGGAACAACTTTTCGGCGCTCTCGCGCCCAATTCCAATCCTGTCCAACCGCCCCAATTCGAAGAGCTCCGCCCGCCCGACGGTGCGGATCTTACGCCGCACGGCGGTTCGCAGGCGGTCTGTGTGCGCGAATGCGACGGCGGTTTTTTCCCCCTCAACCTCTCTGTGGCGAATAGCGACCCGGATCAGCTGACCGGCCTTTGTCAAGCGCTCTGCCCAAATGCCCCGGTCAGCGTCTATACGCGCGCTCCCTTCCAGGAAATCAGCACGGCCGTCTCGCTCGACGGCGACTCGCCCTATTCCGATTTGCCCAATGCTCTGAAATTCGAGAAAAATTTTGATCCGGCCTGCACTTGCAAGCCGCCTGGGGTAAGCTGGGCCGAGGCGCTTGCGGGGGCGGAGGAGATGCTGGGACGCGCGCGCAAAAGCGATATTGTCGTAACTCCCGAATCATCAGCGGAATTGGCCAAGCCGGCAATCGAAAAGGCGGGGCGGCCGGGGCCAGGCGCGCCAGCCGCCGCCGGTCAAGAGAACCAAGCAGGGAATAATCCCGCCGGTGCCGGAAAGGAAGCCGGAACCGGGGAAGTCACCGGTCCCGATGGGGTCAAGCGGCGCGTCCGGATAATCGTGCCGCCGCTTTAGCTTTGCCTATAAGAGGCAAAAGCGCCGCAAGTTCCGGCCCATTCTCGCGGCCGGTCAAGGCGAGACGCAGGGGATGAAACAGCGCCCGCCCCTTGCGTCCGGTGATATTTTTTAATGTCCCGGTCCATTTTGTCCAGACGTTTTCGTCCCAAGGCTCGCCAGGCAGATTCGCGCCTGCAGCCGCCAGGAACTCCGCATCTTCAACGACCGGCACGATCTCTCCCTCGACGACACGCCACCAGTCGGCCACATCGAGGAAGGTGGACAAGTTTCCGCGCGTGGCAAGCCAGAATGGCTTTGCCTTGTAGCCGGCGATGTCAAGTGCTTCGAGCCTTTCACGGACCGCCTCGAAGCTTAAACCATGCAGTGTGCGCGCCGACAGGGCGGCAAGCTCGGCGGGATCGAACCGCGCCACGGTGCGGGAAAGTTCTCCGAGATCGAGCGCGGCCGCGAGTTCGTCAAGGCTTCCGACCGGATGCAGCGCCACCGAAGATCCAGTCAGAACCGCCGCCGCGGCGACGGCGAGCGATTCGATTCCGGACTCGCGCAGGCCGCCGATCGACAGTGAGCCGGACCGTTTCGAAAGCGCCTCGCCGCTCACTGATGCCAAAAGGTTGTGATGCCCGAAGGAGGGCAGCCGCCCCGGCCCGGCCAGGATCGCGAAAAGCTGCAGCTGCACCGCTGTATTCGTCACATGGTCCTCGCCCCGGATGATATGGGTGATTTTTTGCGCGATATCATCGACCACGGACGGCAGAGTGTAGAGGTATGTGCCGTCTTCGCGCAGCAGCACCGGATCGGACAAGGATGCGCAATCGATATGGCTCTCGCCACGCACGAGATCGGTCCACCGCATGATTTCATGGTCGAGTTTGAAGCGCCAGTGCGGCCTACGGCCCTCGGCCTCCAGCTTGGCCCGCTCCCCGCTCGAAAGAGCGAGTGCGACCCGGTCATAAATAGGGGGCAGGCCGCGCGCCTGCTGGCGCTTGCGTTTGCGATCGAGTTCCTCGGCGGTCTCGAAGCAAGGATAAAGGCGCCCGCCCTCGCGCAGTTTTTCGGCGGCGGCATGGTAGAGCGGAAATCGCTCCGATTGGCGCAAAACCGCGTCCGGCACGACTCCGAGCCAGGCCAGATCAACCTCGATTGCCTGGGCGAACTCTTCCTTCGAGCGTTCCACATCAGTGTCATCGAAGCGAAGAATAAATTCGCCATGGTGTTTTCTTGCGTAAAGGAAGTTCAACAGCGCCGTCCGCGCGTTGCCAATGTGAATGCGGCCGGTCGGCGATGGAGCGAAGCGGACGATTGGATGCGGCATGCGTAACCTTGAGGTTTATGGAAAGGCAACTGCGCGCCGAACCATCAAACGTGAGCTTTTTCTGCGCACTCACCAAAGCAGACGACCGGACTTCCTTGACAGCCGGTCCTGCCCTTTTCAATAAGTATCTGATGCAAAAAGCGCTTAGAGGCAGGTGCCGGAGCCGCTTCGATCGAGAACCAGATACTAGCTCGGGAGCCCGGCGATGGCGATGGCATATGCGGCAGTCTGGTTTTGCTTTCTTTCGATTTTTTTCAATCTCATCAGTCTCGGGATCGCGGCGATCCGGGTACGGCCGGGGCTCATGCCGCTGCCGCCGCCACGCGCCGCGCCCGGGGTGTCTGTCGTGCGGCCCCTCTGCGGTCTCGATAATTTCTGCGAAGAGACCTTGCAATCGAGTTTTGAGCTCGATTATCCGTCCTATGAGATTATTTTTTGCTTCGCGCGGGCGACCGATCCCGCGGGTGACGAGAAGGTGAGCGCCAATCCAAAGCTGAACAATTGCGTCAGAGGATGGACGCGGCCCGCCACGATTGGATCATTCTCGCCGATGGCCAATGTATTGATGCCGAAGGATTATATCCAGCATCTTCTGATGAGCTGGCGGCACCGGTCCGGCCTTGTCTGCTCCATGCCCTTGGGCTCGCGGCCAGGCAATCGCTGGGCCGAACTCGAATGCGCTTTTCTCAACACTTTCGAGGCGCGCTGGCAATATTGCGCCGAAGCGTTTGGGATGGGCTTCGCCCAAGGCAAGTCCATGTTGTGGCGGCGCGAAGGGGGGCGGGATCCGCGCGCTCGGCGCTGAGATCGCAGAGGATGCCGCTTCGACGAAGCTCGTGCGCAGCTTGCGCCTCGACGTCAATCTCGTCGATAGCCCATTCGAGCAACCGCTCGGGCTTTCGCGGCTTTCGAGACATATGGCTGAGGCAATTGCGCTGGGCGCGATTGCGGCGCAAAACCTTTCCGTTGTTTTATATGCCAGAAATCATCGCAGGCGCGGCGTTGCCTTGCCTTGCGGCGGCCTACCGCTCTAACCCTGGATTTGAACATAGCCGCCGTGACGTTCGCCGTCGCGCTCTCCTGGTACGGTCCGGAAACGCTTCTCGCGCTTCTGAACAGGTGGCATTTCTCGTGGCGCATGCCTTTGCTTTTCATTCTGCGTGACCTGATGCTTCCGATCGTCTACATCGATGCCTGGTGCAATCATTTCGTTTGGCGCGGCAATGAAATGACCCTGAGCGCCGAAGAACCGAGCGTCGAACAGGGATAATCGATGCGTGTTCAGTCCTTGGACCGGCAAGCGCCGGGATCGCGAAACCAATTAACGATCGGATAGCGCCTGTCGCGGCCAAAATTTTTCTTCGTCACCTTGACGCCAGGGGCTGACTGGCGCCGCTTATATTCGGCAAGATAGAGAAGCCTCTCGATTTTTTTCACGGTTTCGATGTCATGGCCCTGGGCCACGACATCGGCAACCCGCATTTCTTTTTCGACAAGCCCTTCGAGAATCGCGTCCAGCACTTCATAGGGCGGCAGCGAGTCTTGGTCCTTTTGGTTTTCGCGCAGTTCGGCGGAGGGCGGTTTTATGAGAATGTTTGGCGCAATCACCTCGCCGTCCGGTCCAAGCGCGCCTTTGGGCTTCCAGCGATTGCGGAGCTCCGCGAGGCGAAAAACCTCCATCTTGTAGAGATCCTTTATAGGGTTGAAGCCGCCGTTCATATCGCCATAGATCGTCGCATAGCCGACCGACATTTCCGACTTGTTGCCGGTTGTCACCAGCATCGGACCGAATTTGTTCGACACCGACATCAGCAGCGTGCCGCGCGCGCGGCTCTGGATATTTTCCTCCGTAATGCCCCGGTTCGTGCCCTTGAAGATCGGGGCTAGAACCCTTTCAAAACCCTCAACCGCCGGCGCGACCGGCAGGATATCGTAGCGAACGCCGAGCTCGCGCGCGCAATGCTCGGCATCCTTCAACGATTCGTTCGAGGTGAAGCAATAGGGCAGCATCAGGCAATGCACGCGCCCGGGCCCTAGTGCATCGATCGCCATCGCCGCGCAGAGCGCGGAGTCGATCCCCCCCGAAAGCCCCATGACGACGCCAGGAAAACCATTTTTGTTCACATATTCGCGAAGGCCAAGGACACAGGCAGCGTAATCGGCTTCGTCGCCCTCCTCGATCTCAGAGCGGGGTCCTTCGACGCAGACAAAGCCTTTTGGCCCGCGCTCCCAAACCGTCTTGCCCACCATTTCCGAAAAAGCCGGAAGCTGGAATGCGAGCGAGGAATCCGAATTGAGGCCGAAGGACGCGCCATCGAAGACGAGTTCGTCCTGGCCGCCAAATTGATTGAGATAAACGAGCGGCAATTTGCTTTCGACAACCCTCGCGACGGCGACCGAAAGACGCTCGTTTGTCTTGCCGCGCCAATAGGGCGAACCGTTGGGTACAAGCAGAATCTCGCCGCCCGTCTCGGCGATGCATTCGACTGGGTCTGGGCCCCAAATATCCTCGCAGATCGGAATGCCTATGCGCACGCCCTTGAAGGAGACCGGCCCCGGCATCGAGCCCGGTGTGAACACGCGCTTTTCGTCGAACACGCCGTAATTTGGCAAATCAGTCTTGAAGCGGACGGCCTCGATACGGCCTTTGTCAAGAAGCGCATAGGCATTGTAACAATGCCCATTCTCTCCCCAAGGCAGCCCAACGAGAATTGCCGGGCCGCCATCGCCGGTTTCAGTTGCGATCTCCTCGCAGGCGGAACGGCACGCCTCCAAAAAAGCCGGCTTCAAAACGAGATCCTCGGGCGGATAGCCCGCGATAAAAAGCTCGGAAAACATAACGAGATCGGCGCCGAAGGCGGCTGCCTCGGCGCGGGCCGCGCGTAGGCGCGAAAGGTTTCCGCTTATATCGCCGACCGTGCAATCGATCTGCGCGAGGCCAATGACAAGGCGGTTCGCGGGTGGTTCGGGATTCATAGGCGGCCCTGTCCGCCGTCAGGCTTCACTCTGCGGCATCGGCATGCGCACGGCCGCGTCCGATCCGTTCCGCCTTCAGGAGTTCGGCGACGAGAAAGGCCACTTCGATCGCTTGCTCGGCGTTGAGCCTTGGATCGCAGTACGTATGGTAACGGTCGCGCAAATCGGCCTCCGATATGGCGCGCGCGCCGCCGATACATTCGGTGACATTCTTTCCGGTCATTTCGAGATGCACGCCGCCGGCGTACGTGCCCTCCGCCCGGTGGACCGAAAAAAACGTGCGGATCTCGCTCACGATCTTGTCGAACGGCCGCGTCTTGTAGCCCCCCGCCGCCTTGACCATATTGCCATGCATCGGATCGCACGACCAAACCAGGCTGCGCCCTTCCCTTTTCACGGCGCGGATAAGGTCCGGCAGACGATCCGCCGCCTTCTCGGCGCCAAAGCGGCAAATCAAGGTCAGACGTCCGGGTTCATTGGCCGGGCTAAGAATGTCGATGAGCCTGAGCAATTCATCGGGCGAGATTGTCGGGCCGCATTTGAGACCGAGAGGGTTCTTGACCCCACGCGCGTATTCCACATGAGCATGGCCCGGCTGGCGGGTGCGGTCGCCGATCCAAATCATATGGCCAGAGGTCGCGTAATAATCGCCGGTCGTCGAATCAACGCGGGTCAGCGCTTCCTCATAGCCAAGCAGCAAGGCCTCATGCGAGGTATAAAAATCAGTCTGGCGTAATTCCTGATGCGCCTCGGGATCGAGCCCAATCGCGCGCATAAAACCGAGGGTCTCGCTGATCCTTGAGGCCAGCTCTTCATAGCGGGCGGACTGTGGGCTATCCTTGATGAAACCGAGCATCCAGCCATGCGCGTTTTCGAGATTGGCATAGCCGCCCGTTGCAAAAGCGCGAAGCAGATTCAAGGTTGCCGCCGACTGCCGGTAAGCCATCAGCTGGCGGGCGGGATCAGGCTCGCGTGCGCTGGGGTCAAACGCAATGTCGTTCACGATATCGCCGCGATAGCTCGGCAGCTCGACCCCATCGATCGTTTCGCTCGGGGCCGAGCGTGGCTTGGCGAATTGGCCGGCGATGCGGCCAAGCTTGACGACCGGCAGGGCCGCGGCGAAAGTTGTCACCACGGCCATTTGCAGAAACACCCGGAAAAAATCGCGGATATTGTCGGCGGCGTGTTCGGCAAAACTTTCGGCGCAGTCGCCACCTTGCAAAAGGAATGCTTCGCCCGCTGCGGCCTTGCCCAGCATACGCTTAAGCTTGCGCGCCTCGCCCGCGAAGACGAGCGGCGGAAACCCGGCGAGCTGACTCTCGACCTCGGCCAGTGCCGCCTTGTCGGCATAAACGGGCACCTGCTCGATCGGCTTGCCTCTCCAACTGGCGGGCGACCAGCATTCGATGGGCATATCTTCTAACTCCCGGGGTCGTCTCCCAGAGCGCTTTCAAATTCCACGGTATCCACTTCAACTTGAAAATGCTCTAAACCTTGCGAATTCAGAACCGCCTTATACAGAGGTTTTTGAAAATGCGACATGAAAACGGAAACGCTAGCCCTCGAGCGGCCCCGCGTCCGGCCCCTCCGGGCCGGGAATTTCCCGCTCAAACCGCGCGGTGCGCATGCGCAGGGTGACGAGTTCCTCCGCCGAGGTCGGGTGCAGCGCCATGGTCGCGTCGAAATCGGCCTTTTTGGCGCCCATTTTGACGGCAATTCCCAAAAGTTGGGTCATTTCGCTCGCGTCCTCGCCGAGGATATGCACGCCAAGGACGCGGTCCGTCGCACCATCGACGACAATCTTCATCAAGACTTTCTCCGCCCGCCCGGAGAGCGCTGCCTTCAAGGGCCGGAAGTTCGCCATATAAATATCGACGCAATCAAAAGCCGCGCGCGCCTCCGTCTCGGTCAGGCCAACGCTGCCAAGTTCGGGCGTCGAGAAGACAGCGGTCGGAATGTTGCTATGCACGACGGCCTCCGGCTTGCCGCCAAAAACCGTGTCGGCGAAAGCATGGCCCTCATGGATTGCGACCGGCGTCAAGGCGACCCGGTCGGTGACGTCGCCGACGGCATAGATCGACTCGATATTTGTTTTAGAAAAGGCATCGACCTTCACCGCTCCAAAGCTATCGGTTTCGACGCCGGAATTTTCCAACCCCAGTCCCATTGTGTTTGGGCGTCTGCCGGTTGCGATCATCACTTGCTCGGCGTTGAACGACGCGCCCTTGGTCAAGCTCACATGGTAGCCCGCGGCCATCTTTTCGATGCGTGTGGGCTGCAGGCCGAAATTGAGTTTGACGCCGGCATCGACGAGCCCGTCCCGCACGCCATTGCGCAGATCCTCGTCAAAACCACGCAACACATTTTCGCCGCGCACGGCAAGGAAAACATCCGTGCCAAGCCTTGCAAAAATCGCCGCGAATTCGACCGCGATATAGCCGCCGCCGACAATGAGCATGCGCTTTGGCAATGCGGGCAAGTCGAATATTTCATTCGAGGTGATCGCATATTCGCGCCCCGGAATATCGGGCTCGAGAACGGGTGCTGCTCCCGTGCTGATAAGGATAGTTCTTGCGCTCACCCTGCGGCCATCGGCGACAAGGCGCACGCTATGCGCATCCTCGATTGTCGCGCGGGTGTCAACGACCGTGACCCCCGACTTGTCGAGATTGCTGCGATAGATAGCGGAAAGGCGGGAGATTTCTTTCTCCTTCGCGGCGACAAGTTTCGGCCAGTCGAAGGAAGGTGGCGCAAGCGTCCAGCCGAACCCCGCCGCGTCCGCAAAATGGTCCTTAAACCGGCTCGCGTAGACCATGAGTTTCTTCGGCACGCAGCCTCGGATCACGCATGTCCCGCCGATGCGGAATTCTTCCGCGATCATGACCTTGGCTCCATGGGCCGCCGCGACTCTCGCGGCGCGCACGCCGCCAGATCCCGCGCCGATCACGAAGAGATCGACATCGTAGCCGGCCATTCAACCACCTCCCACGGCCGCGAGCATAATCGCTTCTCTCACAACAGGTGCGCCGCTTCGCCGTCTCATTAAACCGCAATGCGAGGGGAATGGAAGCGGCGTTGACGAAAGGGAAACGCAATCCTTGATTCGTGGACCACCGGCGTTAATATAATCAGTTCGGTTTCGGGCGTCCGATGCAAGCAAATCCCGATACCGCGCGTTCAAAAAAGCTTAATGCCGCACCGCCATGAGGCGCAAGTTGCAACGCAAATACAATGGACCATGCAAACAAAACGCGAGCCGCGAAATCTCCGCACCAGCTCCGACACAGGGTCGCCATATTTGCCACCTTATTTGGTGGATGATTGCACTCATCATGGTTGATGAATCGTGAATGAAGGAAGTGTGTTAGCGCGTCACAAGATATTAACCCTTCGCGTCAAAAGTTCGCCTTAAAGAGCAGTCAAAAAGTTCACTCAAATCATATACGTCGTTTACGCGTCGCTTTTCATCCGAGGTCCTTCATCACCCAAGGTCCCTTCAACATCACTGTGCGGCGGCTCTCAAACCAAGGCTCGCTCCGCCCAGCCAGAACTGCGAGATTTAACTTGCGAAAGCTACGTCCCCGCCTGGCCATCATGGATAGAACCACTCTTCTAGCCACATCTGGAATCGTGGCGCTGTTGTCAATTATTATCGTTCCTTCCTCGACTGAAACGGCGGTTGCGAACGGCGACACCCGCACCTTGAATCTCTATCATTCCCATACGGGGGAATCGATCCAGGCGACCTTCCGCGTCAACGGCTCCTACGATCCGGCGGTTCTCGAAAAGCTTAATTATTTCCTGCGCGATTGGCGCAACAACGATCAAACCCGGATGGACCCCCGGCTCTTCGACGCGATCTGGGAAGCCTATCGGACCGCCGGGGCGACCCAGCCGATCGTGATCGTTTCGGCATACCGCTCGCCGGCAACAAATGCGATGCTGCGCAGCCGCTCGCATGCGGTCGCCGAACATTCGCAACATATATTGGGCCGGGCGATGGATACGACCATGCCCGGCATGCCAATGGAAAGAATTCGCGAAATCGGCATGCGTCTGCAACGCGGCGGTGTTGGTTGGTATCCAAGTGAGAATTTCGTCCATCTCGATGTTGGCAACGTGAGGTATTGGCCGCGGATGAGCTACGAGCAGCTCGCGCGTGTGTTCCCGGATGGCAAGTCCGTCGATCTCGCAGCGGACGGCCGCGCGCTGCCCCGCTACCAGGAAGCCCGCGCCGAAATCGCTTCGCGCGGCGGCGTGATGTCCGATGTGCCGCAATATGCGCCATCGGGCGGTGGATTGCTTGCCTGGCTGTTCGGCAAACACGACGAAGAAAGAGGCGAAGAGAAAGAAGCCGAGACGGTCAGACCGCAGGCCCTCCGCCCCGGGCGTGCGCGGCACGGTGAAACCGAGGTCGCTGCGCTTCGCACGAACACCGAAAACCCCGCCGATCCGGCGCCTGCAAATCCCTCCGGTTCCACCGGCCGCGGCACGCCAACCGCCTCGGCATCAATCAAAAATGCGCCAGCGGGCGCGAGCCGGACGCTCGTCGCGGATTTGGGCTCCACAGTAAGTTCCCGCGACATCGGGGCCGGGGCGGCCGCGCCAGACTCAAATGCGGCCGCGACCGGCAATCTCAAAGCCGGCAAGCGATGGACCCTTTCGGCGCCGCTTCCACCTCCGCGACCTCTGCTGTCCGGCGATATTGCCCTTGCTTTCGCCGATGCGCCCGCGCCGCCCGCGCGGCCGGCCTCGCTTACCCGTGTCGCCGCACTCGCGCCGGACCAGGTTCAAGGCAAAGGCGGCGCACCGGTTTCCAAGAGCAACAGCAAGTCCGATGCAGTGAGCGCCGCCACAACAGGCGAAAATACGCCCCTGGCGCGTGCAGCAAATCTTCCGGTTCTGATTACGCAAGGACCAAAGGATCGGATCAGCGTGCCAAATCAGGTTCTGGCCTTCGCATCGGACACGCCTGAGCAAGATATGCGCGCCACGGCAAGCAGAACGCCGGGCCAAACCTACAACCGGTCGACCACGCAACCGCCGGTCGCGGCGGCGCGCCTCGACCGGGCCAGGTCCCGCGGTCTCTCCGGCGACGACGTTGCAACTGCCAGTTTCCCGTCGCCGTCGATCCTTGGACCGTCCTTCACGGGTCTGCGCCGGGCGGCGCGGATTATTCCCGACGCGCTGTCGAACATGCCTTCAGCGGATTATGTTTCGGCCTTCCGGGCCACACGGGCAAGCGATCTCGACGCTGGCCATTTCACCACCGGAGCTTCGGCGGCAAAGCCTCTCGCGCTCGCGCAAGGCGTTGCCCACGCCGGGGAAGGTCCCGACACGCTTCGCGGCAATTGAGCTTTAGAGATTTCAGCGACAAAGCTCCCGCGCAAATAAAAGCCGTTCCCCATAGGTTAAGCTTCGTGGGGGACAGCTAACGCCCGGAGGCGCGGTGCATCCCCTCCGGCAATCTGCCGCCTCCTAATTATCCAAGAAACTCCGCAGCTTGCGCGAGCGTGAAGGATGTTTCAGCTTGCGAAGCGCCTTGGCTTCGATCTGGCGAATGCGTTCGCGGGTCACCGAGAACTGCTGGCCAACTTCCTCCAGCGTGTGATCGGTGTTCATGCCGATCCCGAAGCGCATGCGCAGCACGCGTTCCTCACGCGCCGTCAAGGAGGCAAGCACGCGCGTCGTTGTCTCGCGAAGATTCGATTGAATCGCGGCGTCGATCGGCAGAATGGCGTTCTTATCCTCGATAAAATCGCCAAGATGGGAATCCTCCTCGTCGCCGATCGGTGTTTCGAGAGAGATCGGCTCCTTGGCGATCTTCAAGACTTTGCGTACTTTTTCGAGCGGCATGGCGAGCTTTTCCGCGAGTTCCTCGGGGGTTGGCTCGCGGCCAATCTCGTGCAGCATCTGGCGCGAGGTCCGCACGATCTTGTTGATCGTCTCGATCATATGCACCGGGATGCGGATCGTTCTTGCTTGATCGGCAATGCTGCGAGTGATCGCCTGCCTGATCCACCAGGTCGCATAGGTCGAGAATTTGTAGCCGCGCCTGTATTCGAACTTATCGACCGCCTTCATCAAACCGATGTTGCCTTCTTGAATCAAATCCAAGAATTGCAGGCCGCGATTGGTGTATTTCTTGGCGATCGAAATGACGAGGCGGAGGTTAGCCTCGACCATTTCCTTTTTGGCCTGACGCGCTTCCCGCTCGCCTTTTTGAACCAGGTGGACGATTCGACGGAATTCCTGAATCTCAAGGCCGGTCTCGGTCGCGAGCCCGTGAATTTCCGAAAGAAGCTCCTTGATGTGCTCCTTCGCGCGGGCGACGAAATCCTTCCAGCCGCGGCCGCCAAGCTTGGAGACCCGCAAGAGCCATTTCGGGTCGAGCTCGGAATTCTGGTAATTCTTGAGAAAATCCTCGCGGGTTACACCCGCGCCCTCCGCCAGGCGCAACAGCCTTGTCTCAAGCCCAATCAAGCGCTTGTTGATGTCATAAAGCTGGTCGACCAGCGCCTCGATCCGGTTCGGATTGAGCGAAAGCGATTTAACATCGACGACGATTTCCTTCTTGAGCGCTTTGTATTTGCGCTCCTGCGACGGCGTCAGCGTTTCGTTCTTCAGTTTATTGACGACGTTCTGATCCTGCAGGCGCCGAAGCTTTTTATAGGTGCCGGCGATCCTGTCGAAGGTTTCGAGAACCTTGGGCTTGAGTTCGGATTCCATCGCCGACAGCGAGACCGAATTCTCCATGTCGTCTTCATCGTCGAAGACGTCCCCGGAAATTGGCGAGTCGAGGCCGCCGTCCTCGCTGGCCGGCCGCAGGCGCGCTGGCGGCTCGAGCGGCGCGATCGCCGGCGCCTGCTGCGCGGCGAGCGCCTCGGCGGCACCAGGCGCCGTCATGTCGATCTTGGGGGTGTTCTTGCCGTCGGGACCCGCATAAGTCGCTTCGAGATCAATGATGTCGCGCAACAGAACCTTGCTATCGTTCACTTCATCGCGCCAAATGATAATCGCCTGAAAGGTGAGCGGGCTTTCACAAAGTCCGGCAATCATGGCTTCGCGGCCAGCCTCGATGCGCTTGGCAATGGCGATTTCGCCTTCTCGCGACAAGAGTTCGACCGAGCCCATCTCTCGCAGATACATCCTGACGGGATCGTCGGTGCGATCGGCGGGTTCGGACGAACGTGTCGTCACAGCCTTCGTCTGCACGGCCTCGATCAGGTCGCCGCCCTGCGACTCTTCTTCTTCTTCGGAGGCTTCCTCGGACGCTGCTTCTTCTTGCTCTTCATTCTCGATGACATTGATGCCCATCTCGTTCATCATCGACAGAATGTCTTCGATCTGCTCGGAATTAACTTCCTCGGACGGAAGCACGGCATTCAATTCTGCATAGGTCACAAAGCCCCGCTTCTTGGCGAGCTTGATCATCCGCTTGACGGCGGCATCGGTGAGATCGAGCAAAGGGCCGTCAGCGACTTCGACGGCGCCGCGTTCCGCCTCGGAAGTCTCACTGTCCTTTTTCGCCATCAAGGGCCTCCAAATTCGAGGAAAAATACCGCGGACGTTTCCTTAACCACTTTCATGAACCCTCAAGGTTCGTCTCGCGCAAATAAAGGCGTCTCCCCGCACTTCCAAAAAGGCGTCGGGCCCGTCAAAGCCCATCTTCACCCGTCAAAGCCCATCTTCACATTGTTTCCGCGCGCCGTGCTTCAACTGCTCATCGTTCAAATTGTCCGGTAGACGCTCGACCTGTTGCCCGCTGGTCTGCCCCAACGGGTCCAAAACGCCGCCGCTCGTCGTTTTGCAGCTCATTGTCCCGCCGCCTACAAGGTTCCGCCCGGGCGCCCCGATTGCACGCCAAAGCCATCCACTGCGGCC
This sequence comes from Beijerinckiaceae bacterium, assembly GCA_006514895.1. Taxonomy (GTDB): domain Bacteria; phylum Pseudomonadota; class Alphaproteobacteria; order Rhizobiales; family Beijerinckiaceae; genus Methylocapsa. The sequence goes on along the minus strand of VDMG01000291.1, from coordinate 10,371 downwards.
TCGATCCCGCCGAGTGCCGACAACTGCGCCTGAATATCCTTGAGACGGCCGAGATTAGCCTCGCTAGAGTCCTTACCTAGAGCCAATTCAGCCAATTGCAACTCCTTATGTAACGCCCTGGCGCGGCGATGCAAGCTCAAGGCTTGCTTCAAAACTTCCTCGGCGTCGGCCTCCGCGGCTTCGGCCTTGACATACCAGTGCGACGCATGCGCTGCCATGGCGTCGAGCTTTTGCAGGATTGGGCCAAAACCCTGGCCCTCGATGGCGGCGCGCAGGCTTGCCGCGTCAAAGCCGGGCTTGTCAAGCGGGGCTGCGGCCGCCGGGGAGGCCAGGGCAATCAGCGCGTCGCGCAGCGCTCCCGCTTCGGCGTTTGAAAAAGCGATCTCTGCCAGATCCTCGATATGCCGGCCAATCAACCCCGGATGATTGAGAAGGAGCAATAAAATCAGCCCTTCGCGAGGCGGAAGGCTCGACTTTCCAGCACGAAACAGGGGCGATATCGCGAGGCTCCGGCTGACCGCCGGCGGCGCGAGATGGCTTTGGGGTTCGCCGGACCTTTGCCATGCGGCTTTGGATCCGCTGGCCCGCGCGGCGCTGGCCGTCCTCTTGAAAGGCAGATAGCCGCCGCGTCCAAAAAATTGAAAGAGCCGCTCCCTAAATTCGGCCTGGTAATAGCGTCGCAGCGCCCCATCCCTGATCTCGCGCGCGATCTCCCCGAGCCGCCGCTCGAGCCCGGCGCGGCGTTCCGGCGTCGCGAAGCTTTTGTTTTCGGTTTCCCGGGTCCAAATCAGACCGGCGAGCGGCAGCGCCCGCGAAACCACCTGCGAAACCGCCTCGCGCCCACCGGAACGGACGAGATCGTCAGGGTCCTCTCCCTCGGGCAAAAGCGCGAAGCTAAGCGAACGGCCCGGCCCGATCAGAGGCAGCGCCAAGTCGATTGCCCGGTAGGCCGCTTTGCGGCCGGCCCTATCGCCATCGAAGCAAAGGATAGGCTCCTCCGACATTTTCCACAAAAGCGCGCATTGATCGGCCGTCAAGGCAGTCCCGAGCGGCGCTACGGTGGCCTCAAAATCCGCCGATGTCATTGCGATAACATCGACATAGCCCTCGACGACGAGGAGTTGCGCACCTTGATGCGCGGCCTTCCGTGCGTGATGGTGATTATAAAGAATGGCGCCTTTATGGAAGAGCGCGGTTTCCGGCGAATTCAGATATTTCGGCTGGGCGTCCTTGGCGAGGGCGCGCCCGCCAAATGCGATGACCCGGCCGGAGGGATCGTGGATCGGAAACATGATCCGATCCCCGAAACGATCGTAAGGGACGGCGATGTCCTCGCCATGGATCAAAAGCCCCGCCTCGATCATCGCTTGCGCCGATATCCCCTTGGCGGCGAGATCGTCGCGCAAGGCATATTTTTCGGGCAGGGCGTAGCCCAAGCCAAACCGGCTTTGCAGTCCTGCATCGATTCCCCGCGCGGCGAGATAGGCGCGGGCCGGCCCTCCCACTCTGCCAGTCAGCTGCATGGAAAAATAAGACGCCGCGAGCGCTAGCACCTCATAGAGACTCGCCCGCGCCTTTTCCTGGGCTTCGGCCTCGGGCGAGACCCGTGGCAAGGCAAGCCCGGCGTCATGGGCGAGCCGCTTGACCGCTTCCGGGAACGACAGCCCCTCGGTCTCCATCAAAAAATCGAAGATATTGCCGTTTTTGCCCGCCGAATGATCGAACCAAGCCATCTTCTGATCATTGACAAAAAAGGACGGCGTTTTTTCCACGTTGAAAGGCGAGAGCCCTTTCCATTCGCGTCCGGACCGCATCAGCTTGACGCGGTGGCGCACAACCTCCGATACCGGAAGCCTGGCTTTGATCTCATCAAGAAAGGATGGCGGAAATCGCATGGGCGCTCTTTACAACACAACCCGAATGTGCGGATTCGGCGAGACTGGTAAAGACCTATCGCGCTTGTCCCCGCTTATTCACAGGCGGGCTTGCCATCATCCGCGGTGAAGTCTCGCATTTTCGACGAGATGCGCCTGCCAGTCGTGGCGTTCAAGCTCGGGATCGAGATGTTCCTCCTGCGGAAACCCGACGCAAAGATAGGCGATTAGCTTCCAGGCGGGAGGAACATTGAGCGTGCGGCAAACGTCTTTTGGGTCAATGATCGACACCCATCCAACGCCAAGATTCTTCGCACGCGCAGAAAGCCAAAAAGTGTGGATCGCGGCGACCACCGAATAATCCAAGGCCTCCGGCATGGTTTTCCGGCCAAGGCCGGAGCCCGCTTCCGTCGCGTGGTCACAGAACACCGCCAGATGCACCGGCGCCTCGCAGAGCCCCGCGAGCTTGAGGCCAGCGTAGAGCGCGGCGCGCTCCCCTTCATAGGACTTCAGCGCCGCCGCGTTGCAGGCATGGAAGTTGGCAATAATGGCTTCCCGCGCGGCAAGTGTCTCGACGCTGACGAAGCGCCAGGGCTGGCTGTTGCCGACCGAGGGCGCGAGGGAGGCTGTGCGGACGAGATCCTCGATCAGCGAGGATGCCACCTTGTCCGGTTTGAAACGGCGAACGTCCCGCCGCCATTCGAAAAGCTTGTCTAAGCGCGCGCGGAAGGCATCATCGAATATGGGTGGTTCGCCCTGCTCTACCCCGCGCTTCACCGCTCTCTCCCAGGACCCGACGTTCCTAAGGAACCATATCAGGTCGCGAAACGGAAATGCAGCACATCGCCGTCCTCGACGCTATAGTCCTTGCCTTCGAGCCGGAATTTGCCGGCCTCCCGCGCCCCCGCTTCGCCATTGCAAGCCACATAATCCGCATAGGAGATGGTCTCGGCGCGGATAAAGCCCTTTTCGAAATCGGTGTGGATCACGCCCGCCGCCTGCGGCGCCTTGGTTCCTTGCGGGATGGTCCAGGCGCGCGCCTCCTTCGGCCCCACGGTGAAAAAAGTAATGAGCCGTAAGAGCCCATAGCCCGCCCGGATGACGCGATTGAGCCCCGGCTCCGCGAGGCCCACGGCGTCGAGATAGTCCTTCCGCTCGTCCTCGGCCAGGACCGCGATCTCGCTCTCGATCTTGGCCGACACGATCACCGCCGCCGCGCCTTCTTCACCCGCACGCGCCTCGACCATCTTGGAAAAAACATTGCCGCGACCGGCGGCAGCTTCCTCGACATTGCATACATAGAGCACCGGCTTCGACGACAAAAGCCCGAGACTCCTGAAGAGCTTTTGCTCCTCGGCTTTGACTTGCGTAAGCCGCGCCGGCTTTCCCTCGCGTAGCAGAGCAAGACAACGCCCAGCGAGGTCAAAAATCTCCTTGGCCTCCTTGTCGCTCCCTTTCGTTTTCTTTTCCCATGCAGCGGCATGCTTTTCCAAGCTTTCGAGGTCGGCGAGCATCAATTCGGTTTCAATCGTCTCGATATCATCAAGCGGCGCGATCTTGCCTGCTACATGGGTGATATCGCTATCCTCGAAGCAGCGCACGATATGGGCGATCGCGTCGCATTCGCGGATCGTCGCCAGAAACTGATTGCCGAGGCCTTCACCCTTCGAGGCGCCGCGGACAAGACCCGCGATATCGACAAAGGTGAGCCTTGTTGGAATGATCTCCTTGGAGCTGGCGATCTTCGCGAGCTTTTCGAGCCGCTCGTCGGGCACCGCGACATCGCCGACATTCGGCTCGATGGTGCAAAACGGATAATTCGCCGCCTGCGCGGCCGCCGTCTGCGTCAGCGCATTGAAGAGGGTCGATTTGCCGACATTCGGCAAACCAACGATGCCGCATTTGAAACCCATTTTTGACTTGTCCTATTGCGCCGCGAGCCGCTTCGAAAAATCAGCGCCGAATGGATTGACGATCCGAATGCCGGAAATCAACCTGCCTCTGCATGTTCTCAGGGGAATGCCAGGTCAAGCCTTCGGCCGATGACGCACCACGCAATGACCACAATTCCAATATTTTAAAAATATTTTAAGTAATCTGCCCTCGTATTGTCATGTACGCAAGGCGAGCTTAGATACACCGATACTCAACCATAAGCCTATGCCCAAGCCAATGATCCAGCTTTCGGTAAGGCTGCAGTGCCGCTTACGGGAAGATCAAAAACCGGCGCGACATAGGATTGGCTTTAGCCAGCAAAATCTTGAATGGAGTGCCAGCGCCGGGCTGCCAGCTACCAATTTCGACAAGGTTCGTGTCATCCAAATATAGGCTTGTCCTGCATCTTCTCCGGCCGATGAAAATGCTTCATTTTTAAAGCCCGTTTCCCCATTCGGCCCCCCGAAATTTTTAATCTCTAGTGCCGCTTCGGCGGTCCGCTTGGCGACGTTGTCTATCGAGGCAAATAAATCATTTGCCAAAAGCAGCTTGCTTGCTTCTCCGGGGCGGCCGAATTGCTCTTCCTGGCGCAAACTCTCGCTTTGAGATGGTGCTTGAAAAAGTAATGGCGCTTGAAAAACCTCGAGCGCTGAGGGGATCGCCGGGTCGATAAAATTTCGCGTCTCGCTTTCGCGCAGCGCCGCAACCATCACATGCGCAAGGACGGGAATTTCGGCTGCTTCCTCGCATGTCAGCGGGTCTTTTTCCGCATCGCTGACGAAATGGCGCCATTTCGGAAACTGCTGGATTGTCCGATCGAAAAAATCCGTCACCGCGGCAAAGCGAGACACGAAAAAATCTGGCCATATGTCACTGCCGATCTTCGCATAGGCTTCGAGGAACTCCTTCAAATGGGCGAGATAAAACAATTTGTCCTGTGCCGGAACGTAGGCGGGAATCCGCCCGGCGACGCTCCAAAGGCAATAAATTATTCTTTGGTTAATTTCGGCATCCAAAGCCGCGTCGGCGGCAAGGCAAGCGATTTCCTCGCGTAAGAGCTTGAATGCCAACGCGAGCACCACGGAATCCTTGTCGCTCTCGGCCGTGAACGGCAGCAAAATTAGTTTTCCCTTGGACCAGGCGGGCTCCACGGCGGCGGCGCGCAGAGGGAGCACGTTGGGTAACAGCGATCGCTCTGGCGCTTTTTTGCGGCGCCGGGGTAATCCGCGTTGGGCGATCGATCTTTTGATGTTTTGATTCACGAAGGCGTGGCCTCAAAGAGAATTTCATCCCTGATGATTAAGCGGGTCACTTCGAACGCTTCGGAGGAGAAAACGGGCGCAGGCGGATGGCAACCCCGGGGTTTAAAGGGGTGGTCAACAGCGGCGGTGACGCGTTCCGTTTCACAGGCAGAGCCGTCAATTTATTCCCGGCTCACGAATCAACCTTGGCAAGGAAAACCGGCATAAGGATGCGGAAAATAAGTCAGCCGTGCGTCTCGCGTGCCTCTTCTTCCGTATGGTTAACAAATTGCGTAAACAAGAAAACGCCGCGGGCGGTCTTGCCTCCGCGACGAGGCTCCTTTGAAGAAGGAGGCCGCGCTATGCGGCCAGAAGACAGAAAAGCAAGCTCGTGCTTAAATTGACATTGATGATCATCACACAGATGCGCCGGAGGGGCTTGCGAAAACAGAAAGCACCGATCTCCTATACAACTGCCAGCCAATCGCGCGCGATCTTGTCCCAGCTTACATAGGCATCCAGGACTCCGAGGGCGATGAGCCCATAGCCCCAATATTCCATCGGAATCCAAAAAAGCGTGCTCCGCTTATCTGGATGGTCCAGTGTTTTTCCGTAATATATGCACGGCGGTCCCCAGAACAATAACAATAAAACGCCGAATGACTCACGGCTCAGATGATAAGCGGCGCTGACTCCACCAGCAATAAATGCGGCAACAAGAAAAAAAACAGCGACCAAATATCCAAAGCGCGTGAAGAAGATCATTGTTTGACCCCGTGTTAGAGCATTTTCAAGCGAGGTGGATACCGATTCGCCAAGAAAATGCGATAAAACAAATACATAGAGTTGCTTTTTGATTCCGCGGAATCTGAAAGTGCTCTAAGCGTGCGCAATCCCATTCCGTCATATCGTCAATGTGGGTGCTGCTGCCAGTGCCGATTCAACCGCCCGGCCCTTCCCGTGATAGTCCAAGAGAGAAAATCTATCAAAATCCGAAGTGCCGCAGGGGTTTTGCGCTCAGCATGGCCTCTGACCCAAGATTGGGCAAGGGACGATTGGCTTATGAAACAGCCTCCAAGCTTGCTCCCCGCCGCGCTTGCGGGGCTCGAAAGGGAGGCCGCAGCAAAACGCGTGACTCAAATCATCCCAAACGGCATTCTTTCGGATAACATCTCGCAGCGTCTCTTGCTTCGCGATGTTCCCATGCCCGCCTTCGCCCATCATTGCGCGGTGCCGCCGCTCTAGCCATCGCCACTGTCACTTCGCCCCTCCGCGCCGCCGCGCAACAGAGCCAATCCGGTACACCTATGATGGATCAGAACATGTCCGGCCGCGACGAGATGCCGGGCATGATGCGGCACCACACAACAAGCATGAACGGCTCTCAGACCTGCCGTCGAGGCAACCCAGCCGGGCCAGGACGCGTTCGGAGCCATTCAGGAGATTGTCCACCAAGACCGACTGGTCCAAGGTGAACCTCGAAGCGCTGCGCCAGCATCTCATTGACATGAACGAGGTGACGCTCAAGGCGGACGCCGTCGCAAAACCGGTGGACGGCGGTCTTGCGATCACGGTCACTGGAACTGGACGGACGGTCGACGCGATTCAGCGCATGGCCCTGGCGCATGCCCGCTTCATCGAGAAGACGCATCTGAATGGCTGGAGCGCCAAGACCGATGCACTGCCGGACGGCGTACTGTGGTTACGTCAAGCAACCCGAAGGAGGCGCAGCACATTCGCGGCCTCGGCTTTATCGGAATTTTGGTCAGCGGGCACCACCACCACCTACACCACCTCGCGATAGCGCGCGGAGAGATGGTGCATTAGAACCAAGCATCATTGGACAGACCGGCCGCTCGGCAAGGGATCATTGGCTCGGGAACGCGAGTGGAGAGACTATTTGATATAGTAGCCGGACACGCGCCACTTGCCGTCTTTCTCTAGCATTGGCGCGATGGTCTCGATTGCGGATTTTTTGTTCTCGAAAGACGTGTCATCTTTGAGGAAAACTTATTCTCCATACGGAGCGCCTGGCAGGCTCGTCATAGTGCGAGCCATTTTCAAGACTCGCGAAAGCACTTTGCCGAGCGGTTGGCGCGCGGCCGCCATTTCTTGCACGAACTGCTCCTTGGTTACGCTGTTCCGCAGCAACACGGATGCGGCGCCCCAGCTTGCGTCATATTTCCCGTCATCGACAAGCGCCAGCCACGTCACCGCACTGCTGGTTGCTTCACTTATGGCAGTACGAAGTTGGACTCCGGTAACAGATTGTAGATGAGACTACGTTTTAGCGCACCGGGTATTCGGTTTTGCTACCGAAAATTAACGCCGCCACTAAATCTCACAGTTTATTGACCCGGTTCATATGCGCGAAGGGGTTGACCTACATGTAGCGAAACGCGCCCGTTACCCCCTGCGGTGCTTCCCCCCCAAAATGTTTCCGTGAAACATTTTTGTCCGATCGGAGCCTCAAATTGGACATCGCAAGCGACCCGGCCTACCCGTGCCCGCTTGCAACCCCCGCGCGGGAAGTGCAGCGGCTCACAATGGCGAGCGCGGCCTTGAACGCCGCCTCCGCGTCGAGCGTGGTCGTATCGAGGACGATGGCATCCTTGGCCGCCATCAAGGGCGCCGTGGCGCGGTTTTTGTCGCGCGCGTCGCGCCGCAGAATCTCTTCCAGCACGGCGGCATAATCGGCCTTTTCGCCTTGGCTTTTCAGCTCCAGCGCCCGGCGGGCGGCCCGCGCTTCGGCGCTCGCGGTGACGAATATTTTGGGGCATGCCTCGGGACAAATCACGCTGCCGATATCGCGGCCGTCGAGGACGGCGCCGCCGGGGCGGTGGGCGAAGGCGCGCTGGAGTTCGACGAGGGCGGCGCGGACCTCGGGGATCGCGGCGACAATCGACGCCGCTTCCGCCATCTCGCGGCCGCGGAGCAAGGTTTCATTGAAATCAGTCAGCGCGAGGCCCCGCGCCGCTGAGATCGCGGCGTCCTTGTCGGTGAGATCGCGGCCTGCGTCGATGATTGCCCGCGCGGTCGCCCGGTAGAGCAGCCCGGTGTCGAGATGCGGCAGGCCAAAATGCCGGGCAAGATTGCGGGCGAGCGTTCCCTTGCCCGAGGCGGCCGGGCCATCTATGGCGATGATCATTCGAACCGCGCCCCCAGCCGCTCCATAAGCGACCGGAATTTGGGAAAGCTCGTCGCGATCATGCTTGAATCGTCGATCGCCATCGGCGAGCGCGAGGAGAGCCCAAGGCAAAGAAAACTCATTGCGATGCGATGATCGAGATGGGTCATGACGGTGCCGCCGCCCGGAACATCGCCCGCGCGGCCCTCAACGATGAGGTCGTCACCGGCAATTTCATTTTCGACGCCGGCCTCACGCAAGCCCTTCGCCACCGCGCCGAGGCGGTCGGATTCCTTGACCCTTAACTCAGCAAGACCGCGCATCCTTGTCTCGCCGCAGGCAAAAGCGGCGGCGACCGCGAGGATGGGATATTCGTCGATCATCGAAGGCGCGCGGGACCCGGGCACCTCGACGCCCTTGAGCTGTGCCGCGCGGACGCGCAAATCCGCAACCTCTTCGCCGCCTTCACCTCGGCGGTCGAGGATTTCGATATCGGCGCCCATTTCAAGCAAAGTTGTCAGAAGACCCGTACGCAAGGGGTTCATCATCATTCCCTCGATGACGATGCCGGAACCCGGCACGAGCGTCGCGGCAACCATTGGAAAAGCGGCGGAGGAGGGATCGGCCGGCACGATGACATGCGCCGGGCGTAATTCGGGGCGGCCATCGAGACTTATTTTTCTGCCATGTGTTTCAAAAGGCTCGATCTGAATGGAAGCGCCGAAATATTTCAGCATTTTCTCGGTGTGGTCGCGGGTGGCCTCTGCCTCGATCACCGTTGTGCGGCCTGGCGAATTGAGACCGGCGAGGAGCACTGCCGATTTGATCTGCGCCGAGGCGACCGGCGGCGAAAATGTGATGGGGACGGGTTCGCTCGTGCCTCTGAGAAGAACCGGGCAGCGCCCGCCAGGCGATTGCGACAAGACCTCGGCTCCCATCAGGCATAGAGGATCGAGAATCCGCTGCATGGGGCGTTTTCGCAAGGAGGCATCGCCGTCGAAACAGGCGGTGATCGCATGGCCGCCCGCGACGCCCATCATCAATCGCATCCCGGTTCCAGAATTGCCGAAATCGAGGGTTTCGCGCGGCGCGAGAAGCGAACCGATCCCGCAGCCCTGGACGAGCCAGCGGCCTTCGCCGCGCCGCTCCGCCTTGGCGCCGAGCGCCGCGCAGACGGCGGCGGTGCGCAGAACGTCGCCGCCTTCGAGCAGGCCCTCGATTTTGGTCTCCCCCACGCAAAGGATGCCGAGAATCAGGGCCCGGTGCGAAATCGACTTGTCGCCCGGAGGTTTAAGCCGGCCGCGCAATGGCCCCCCGGCCCGCGCCACGAGGGCAGGCGCTAGTGCCTCCATGCAGGCCCCGCAAACGAATAATCGTGAATAAACAAGCGCATCCCTAGGTTCCAACCCCTTACGCGATGCTGGTAACATGGCGGAAGGGACGCTGTCATCAAACCGGCTCCGCGATTCAACTTCCATTTGACAGGCGGGCATTGCATCACTAACCGGACCGCAAAGTCGTTCCTTCGAGAGGTAGGTTCCGTGGCCAAACCCGAACTCGGTAATAAGCATCATTGCCAGAACTGCGGCACGCGTTTTTTCGATCTTAACAAATCGCCCGCCACCTGTCCGAAATGCGGAACGATTTCTCAGGCCGCGCCGTTTTCGCGCGCAGTCCATAGCGCCTCCCCGGCCGACGAGGATGAGGTAGAAGTGGTGCCAGCAGCGGAGCTGGTTCCACTCGAGGAAGCCGACGCCGGCGAGGACAAGGTCGTGGTCGTGGCGGACGACGATGTCGAAATTGAACCCGCCGACGATCCTTTTCTCGAGGAAGAGGAAGAGGATAGCGACGATGTCGGCGATCTCATCGATGGCGAGATCGGAGAGGAGGAAGAGCGCTGACGTTTGGCTTGTGAAGCGTGGCGGGTGAGGGTATACAGCCGCCGGTGTTCCGGTCCTGCCGGGATCGCGGCTGACAACAGTCCAGTCCAAGTGGACTTTAATGAAATCCAGCGGATTTTATTGAAATCAAGTGGATTTTATCGGAATCCGGATTCGCGGATTTCTAACGATTCGGGGTCATAGCTCAGTTGGGAGAGCGCTTCAATGGCATTGAAGAGGTCGGCGGTTCGATTCCGCCTGGCTCCACCAATAAAATCAATGATATAGATAGCCGGTGCCGAGCGTCGTCAGCG
>VDMG01000278.1:4939-5156 GCA_006514895.1 Beijerinckiaceae bacterium | reverse complement strand
GTCACATACAACCTCATCAGCGACGGTCCCGTTAATGGCCAGGTCAGCGACGTTTTTGATGCCGTGAAGATCAGACTTTAGCGCATTGATGTACCGGAGCCCCAACCGCGTTGCGGTCACGTCGTGTACTGCCTTGAAGACGTGGTCAATAACGCCTTCGATTTCCGTACTTAATTTTTCATCCCATCCGGGATAGCGGGCGCTTGCTCCAAAGAAA
>VDMG01000278.1:0-4929 GCA_006514895.1 Beijerinckiaceae bacterium | reverse complement strand
GAAAATCATTTAAATTCAAGCGATTGAATGGTGGGCGGTGACGGACTCGAACCGCCGACCCTCTCGGTGTAAACGAGATGCTCTACCAACTGAGCTAACCGCCCGCGATTGATCCTTGCGTGGCGGAAGGTGGTCGCACACTGAGTATCGAGCGTCAATGCGATTGCGCTTCTGGCCAGGGTTGAACGCGAACCCCGCCTATATCGCAACCGGGGCCGCGATTGCAGGATGCGGGTCATAGGCCTCGAGGATGATATCTTCGGCGCGGAAAGCAAAGAGCGAGACGACTTCGGGGTTGAACTTCAGCCGGGGCAAAGGACGTGGCGTGCGGGTGAGCTGCAGGCGGGCCTGTTCGAGATGGTTTTGATAAAGATGCGCATCGCCAAAGCTGTGCACGAAATCGCCCAGATCGAGGCCCGTCACGTGGGCGACCATCGCGGTCAGCAGCGCATAGCTCGCGATGTTGAAAGGCACACCCAAAAACACATCCGCCGAGCGCTGGTAGAGCTGGCAAGAGAGTTTTCTTTTGCCGTCCGCTCCCTCGCTGACGTAAAACTGAAACAAGCAATGGCAGGGCGCGAGCGCCATCGCCGGCAGATCGGCAGGGTTCCACGCGGAGACGATCAACCGGCGGGAAAAGGGATTCCTTTTAATTTCCTCCACCACCTCGGAAATCTGGTCGATCACGCCGCCGCCCGGGGCCTGCCACGCGCGCCATTGCTTGCCATAGACCGGCCCGAGATCGCCGTTCTTGTCGGCCCATTCATCCCAAATGCCGACCTTATGGGCTTTGAGATAGGCGATATTGGTGTCGCCGCGGAGAAACCACAAAAGTTCATGGACGATGGATTTCCAATGCAGTTTTTTGGTCGTGACGAGCGGAAAACCCTGGCTCAGGTCAATCCGAAGCTGATGACCAAAGATCGAGCGGGTTCCGGTTCCAGTGCGGTCGGCCTTGACGTCGCCGTCAGCCAGGATTTTGGCGAGAAGTTCAAGATAGGTTTGCATCCGCGAACTATATAATGCCTTTTCGGGAGGATTGCGGGGAACGCCCCATGCGTCGAGGCGCTGCCCCACCGCCCGCGCTCAGGACGCTCCTCTACGGAGGCAAAGTTCGAACCGGCGGTTAGGCCGCGAGGCCGAGACTTGCCGAGATTTGGGCAAGCGTCGCCTTTTCGGCGTCGCTGATTCGCACGCCGCCAAACCCGAGACATCCTCCTTCTGTCGAGGCCTCGGCAACCGACTGGCTGAGATGTTGAAGCCAGCCCTTGAAGGCCGCTGCGTCCGCCGGAGCCTTCGCGCCGACAATGGCCGCCGCCTGTTTCAGGATTTCCAGGGATTTGGCCACAATTTCTGGGGGCGTCTTGCCAGACAATTGCGTCCGCAGCCCGTCGCGGGCAGTGGCCCGGCCCTCGCCGGTCTCGAATTCGCCCGCGATAGCCTTGATGAGTTCCGTAGCGTTGGCATCATGTTTCGCGCCAATGACCGCCCGCGCGCTGGCCATGCTCTCCTTGAGGGTTCCCCAAAGACCTCTGGGATCGGCCGCGGTCACCGCGAGCCCCGCCATCATCACGCTTTCCAAAAGCGTCTTCCATTCGTCGGGAGTAAAATCGGTTTTGCCCGCCATTGGTTTTCCTCCCTATGCCGCCGCGCATTTGCGCGCCGCTACGACCGTCTGAAGCCGGAATTCAGCCGCCGGTCTTGCCTCGAAAGCTTACCGTATCGGCAGCTCACGGCCAAGAGAACCCGGCTTCGCACACTACCCCGTGCACGTTATGCACGGGTGCATCGCCGGTTTGTCCCGTTCCGGCCTTTGAAAATCGCGTCGGCGTGCTATATTTGAACTGCCGCCTTGCGCGGCTATGGCGATAAACGGCGTCGAAATAAGCTCTTCGGACCCGGGGGCGGTACCCGGCGCCTCCACCAAAGCCCGGCTAGCATTCTCAACTGTGCGAGGCGGGTTTCGGAGGGGGCGAAATAGGTTCGACGGGGAGTGTAAAGGACGATCTTTTGCCCGGCATGGTTCCGCCGTCATCGGGCCGAACTTATAGTTGCCAACGACAACTATGCTCCGGTGGCTCTTGCCGCGTAATGCGGTAATGGTACCGAAATTAAGTCCTTGGAGGTAGCACTTTAAGGCGGGGTCCGGAGGCACCTGGCAACAGAAGCCTCCACTTTCGCCGGTAGCGTTTCGCGTTTGGTATTTTGCGGTAGAGATTTTCGGTCCAAAATCGTGTGTGGGCGGGTTGAATGACGGTTGACCTGATCCGTTACGATCTCCTGGTCCAGGACGCTTTGCGCGGGGTTGTTCGCCAGGTTCTTTCCGGCACGGCGCGCGAGGGCCTTCCCGGAGATCATCATTTTTACATTAGTTTTCGCACCCATGCGCGTGGCGTGCGGCTTTCTTCCCGGATGCGTGATCTCTATCCGGAAGAAATGACGATTATTCTTCAGCATCAATTCTGGGATTTGAGCGTCGCCGAACAAGCTTTCGAAGTTGGCCTATCGTTCCAGAACGTGCCGGAAATGCTGCTTATCCCTTTCGACGCGGTGACCCGTTTTGCCGATCCAGCCGCCGGGTTCGAGTTGAAATTCTCAGTCGAGGACGAGGTTACGGAGACCGCATCCGCAAAGCTTGACACTCGGCGGCTGCAAACGGTGCCCATGAGCAATTTGGAAATCTCGCCGCAGGCTGCTCTTGCGCCGGAAGCTGGGGCGGCAAAACAAAAGGAGAATCCAAGCGGCGTGGCGGAGACCACCGGCGAGGAAGCGACGGCCACGCGTCAAGGCGAACCCAAGGTTGTATCGATCGACGCATTTCGCAAGAAGAGCTAGAGCATTTTCAAGCGAAGTGGATACCCGCCAGAGATGTCACTTCCGTGCGCCGCGGATAAATTCGACCTTTCACCCTTTTGGGAGCCATGTTCAGGCGGAAAAGGAGTCCCGCGCGAAAGCGAATCGATCCCTCACCCGGCAAAGGCTCTTCGAACCTGGTTTTCAACGCGCGTTTATGCCGCAATGCGGCCGGTTGCGCTAAATAGGTGTTTGTGGTTTTGAATCAGCGGCTCCGTTCTTTATTTAAAGAGAACGCGCGAGAAATGACAGACGCGCCAAATGGGCGGCGGCCCGGACTGCCGATCTATGAGAGCCGATGTATGAGATTTGCCAGATTATCCGCCCGTCGCATCGTGATCCTTGCCGCGGGCTTTTTGCTGCAAAGCTTTGCGCTTGCGGTGCTGCTGCCAGGCGCGGCACGTGCCGATGGGTATCCAGAGCCGGGGCAGATCGGTTTCCAGGAAGCCGCGACGCCGATTGCGCGTGAGATTGTATTTTTCCACAATTGGATCTTGCTCCCGATCATCGTTGCGATCAGCCTGTTCGTTGCGGGGCTGCTTCTCTACGTCATTTTCCGGTTCAACGAAAAGGTCAATCCGACGTCGGCGCCGACAACGCATCATTCCGGTCTCGAAGTGGCCTGGACCGTGACTCCTGTGATGATCCTCGTCGTGATCGCTATCCCTTCGTTTCGTCTGCTCACCCATCAGTTGACCATGCCGCCCGCCGACATAACGATGAAGGCGACCGGCAAACAATGGTACTGGACCTATACCTATCCTAAGGATCAAGGCGGCGGCTTCGAATTCGATTCCGAGATGATTCAGCCAGCCGACCTGAAGCCGGGCGATATCCGCCAGCTTTCGGTCGATAACGAAGCGGTTGTGCCGGTCGGAAAAATCGTTCATGTCCAGGTGACAGCCGCGGATGTCATTCATTCCTTCGCGATTCCGTCTTTTGGCATCCGTATCGACGCAGTTCCCGGCCGGATGAACGAGACCTGGTTCAAGGCTGAACGTGAGGGAATCTATTACGGCCAATGTTCCAAGCTTTGCGGCAAGGCCCATTCCGATATGCCGATTGCTATTCGTGTCGTAAGTGAGGAGAACTATGCGGCGTGGCTCGTCGAAGCGAGCAAGAAATTCGCTTTAAAGGACACCGCGCCGGTCCATTTCGCGGCCAACGACGCGCCTGCCGGCAAACGGCAATAATAAGCAAAGCTGCAACCTAAAGTTTCGAGGAGATCCACGTTGCCCGCGAATACAGTGGAACGCACGGTACAGCATGAAGAGCGGGAGGCGCATGCCCATCCAACCGGATGGCGGCGTTATCTTTTTGCGACCAATCACAAAGATATCGGCACTCTCTACATACTTTTTGCGATTGTTGCCGGATTCATCGGCGGCGGCATGTCGATTTTGATACGGATGGAGCTGCAAGAGCCTGGAATCCAGGTCTTCAACGTTCTGGCCCAGATCGTCGATGGCGCTTCGCCAGAGACCGCGATGGACGCGGCGAAGAATCTCTACAATGTCACTATCACCGCGCATGGCTTGATCATGATCTTTTTCGTGGTCATGCCCGCGCTGATCGGCGGCTTCGGGAATTGGTTCGTCCCGATCATGATCGGGGCGCCGGACATGGCCTTCCCGCGCATGAACAATATGTCCTTTTGGCTGCTGCCTGCATCTTTCGCTCTCGCCGTTACTTCGATGTTCGTCGAAGGCGCTCCCGGGATGAAAGGATTTGGCGGCGGCTGGGTGCTTTACCCACCGCTGTCGTCCAACACGGGTCACCCCGGCCCGGCGATGGATTGCTTGATCTTGTCGATCCATCTGGCTGGCGCCTCCTCGATCCTTGGCGCAATCAATTTCATCACCACGATTTTCAACATGCGCGCGCCCGGCATGACAATGCACAAAATGCCGCTGTTCGCTTGGTCGATATTGGTGACGGCTTTCCTGCTGGTGCTAACCTTGCCGGTGCTTGCCGGCGCGATCACCATGCTGCTCACCGATCGGAATTTCGGCACCACCTTCTTCGATCCGCAGGGCGGCGGCGATCCGCTGCTATTCCAGCACCTGTTCTGGTTCT
>VDMG01000283.1 GCA_006514895.1 Beijerinckiaceae bacterium | reverse complement strand
CTGCCATAGCCGTCCTCCATGAGAGAACGGAATCAGATTCGCGGGATCTTGGGAATCCCAGAGCGCTCTACCCGTTAATGGGTCCGGACCCTAGATCTTTGTTCTATCGCATTTTCTTGACGCGAACCGGTATCCACTTCGCTTGAAAATGCTCTAGCCAGGATTATGCCTATGCCAGATCCGGTGATCACCCGTTTCGCGCCGTCCCCGACCGGGTTTCTGCATATTGGCGGCGCCCGCACGGCGCTGTTCAATTGGCTTTTTGCGCGCCATGCGGGCGGCAAAATGCTGTTGCGGATCGAGGACACCGACCGCGAGCGTTCGACCGATGCGGCGATCGCCGCTATCCTCGACGGGCTTGCCTGGCTTGGCCTTCATTGGGATGGCGATGTCATCCACCAGTTTCAGCGCGCCACGCGCCACCGCGAGGCCGCCGAAAGCCTGCTCGCCGCGGGCAACGCCTATCCCTGCTATGCGACGCCGGACGAACTCAACGAGATGCGCGCGAAAGCCCGCGCCGAGGGACGCCCGCCCCGCTATGACGGGCGCTGGCGCGACCGCCCCGCCTCGGAGGCGCCGCCCGGTATCAAGCCGGTCATAAGGCTTAAGGCGCCGCAAGACGGCGAAACCGTCCTCGACGACAAGGTGCAGGGGCGGGTCACCTGGGCCAACAAGGATCTCGACGATCTCGTTCTGCTGCGCTCCGATGGCACCCCGACCTATATGCTCGCCGTCGTCGTCGACGATCATGACATGGGCATCACCCATATCATTCGCGGCGACGATCATCTCACCAACGCAGCGCGGCAAACACAAATCTATCAGGCGCTCGGCTGGACGATCCCGCTGATGGCCCATATCCCGCTCATCCATGGCGCCGACGGGGCCAAATTGTCGAAACGCCATGGGGCGCTCGGCGTCGATGCCTATCGCGCCATGGGCTATCTGCCGGAGGCGCTGCGCAATTATCTGGTGCGGCTCGGCTGGAGCCATGGCGACAAGGAAATTTTTTCGACCGAGGAAATGATCGGCGCCTTCGATCTCGCGCATGTCGGCCGCTCGGCCGCCCGCTTCGACTTTGCGAAGCTCGAAAGCATGAATGGGCATTATATTCGCGCAAGCCAGGACGGCGATCTCGTTGCCGCCCTCGAAGCCGCCTTGCCCTATCTGCCGGACGGCGGCATGACGCTCCGCAAACTCGATCCAACCATGCGGGCGAAATTGCTAGCCGCCATGCCGGGTTTGAAGGAGCGCGCGAAAACCTTGATCGAACTTTTGGATGGCGCGAATTTTCTGTTCGCGGAGCCGCTCAAACTCGATGCCAAGGCTTTGGCCATTGTTGAGGCGGGCGGGCGGGCGCATATTGCCGCGCTGATCCCGCGTTTCGCGGCACTGGCGCAATGGAACGCCGCCAGCCTCGAAGCGGCCGTGCGCGATTATGCCGCCGGAACCAAGGTCAAGCTCGGCGACGTCGCGCAGCCGCTTCGCGCGGCCTTGACCGGGCGGGCGGCCTCGCCAGGAATATTCGATGTGCTGGAGGTGCTCGGCAAAGAGGAGAGCCTCGCGCGCCTGCAAGACCAGGCCGATGGAGCCAGCACCAATTAACGAAATTGCTTCTCTAATTCAGAGTAGTGGATGCGAGCGGAAAACCGGTTTCCACTTTTCCCCATACAGCTCTAGTCGCAGACGCGCACCTGCCCGATGTGATAGGAGTAAGCGCCCCGTTCCTTGCAGCTGATTCCAGCAGCGCTGTGCCGGCGGTGGATAGGCTGGGGCGTTATAGCCCGGTGGCGGAAGCGCGCCGGAAAGGGCCTCGCCGGCTATGGTGCCGGCAACGCCTCCGGCCACACCCGCCCCCCAAAACAGAGGACTCTGTCATACGCCTCGCCGGTTGGCGGCCGTTTAAAGAATTCATTCCAATTGCCGCCTTCGCCAACCGCTCAAAGAGTTGGAGCATGTCAAGATCGAAAAAGCCGAGCAGCTTTTTCTAGATATGCTCCAACGGCAGTGGCGGCCCGTCAGCCACAGACGCGCACCCGCTGGATGACGTAGGCGTAGCCGGTCCACACCTCCAGCGGCTGGTACCAGCAGCGCGGCGGCGGCGGTGCAGCATAGACTGGCGCGTAATAGACCGGTGGCGGGGGCGGCGGCGCGCTTGCGGCGGCGGCTCCCGCAACAAAGCCGAGTGCGGTGCCTCCAAGTATTCCCGCAGCGACCGCTCCGCCGTCACCGGCACGTGCCGGTGGTGAGACAGCCGTCAACGTCGCTGCCGTGACGCTCAAAGCGAGAAAGGTTCTGATTGGTCGACCCAAAAGTGCCGGCATGTATCCTCCAGAGCCGAGGTCCATCTATGCGCATCATTTATTCGCCGGACGGCAATTGAAACGCATTTGAATGGCGCGCAGTAGAACTGCTTACCCCTAATATTTTCTTAGCATTGCGGCGAGGATGAGGCTGCGCTGGGCAAGAAATGCGCGCCGGCTGGCCTGTGGCAAGTCTGTCTCCTGGTATGACAGCGGGATTCTGCGGGAGACGAATTCCGGTGCTTCTCATCGTTGCATTGCTCCGCCCCGAAGGGGTGGCGGGGCAGGCAGTTTCCTCCGCTTGACGAAAGCCGCGCATAGGATAGTGTTGTGCGCCGCATCATTCGAGACGATCCGGACTGGATGCTGGCGCAGCGCCAACTGACCCTTGCCGCTGCCCGGCTCAACAAACCTTTGGGAAGTAGCCACCATGAGCGATACGACCGGCTCCTTTAGTATCGGCGATACCACCGTCAAAATGCCCGTCAAGACCGGATCGATCGGCCCTTCGGTCGTCGATATCGGCAAGCTTTATGCCGCGACCGGGATGTTCACCTATGACCCCGGATTTACGTCGACGGCGAGCTGCGAATCGCAGATCACCTATATCGACGGCGACGAAGGTGTCTTGCTCTACCGCGGTTATCCGATTGATCAGATCGCCGAACATGGCGACTTTCTCGAAACCGCCTATCTTTTGCTCTACGGGGAATTGCCGAACCCCACGCAGAAAAAGGATTTCGACTACAGGATCTCCCGCCACACGATGGTGCACGAGCAGATGGCCCGGTTTTTCCAGGGCCTGCGCCGGGATTCCCATCCGATGGCCGTGCTGTGTGCGAGCGTTGGCGCGCTGTCGGCCTTTTATCACGATTCGACCGATATTTCGGATCCGCACCAGCGCATGGTTGCGTCGTTTCGCCTGATCGGCAAAATGCCGACGCTCGCCGCGATGGCGTATAAATATTCGCTCGGGCAGCCCTTCATCTATCCGAAAAACGACCTCGACTATTCATCGAATTTCTTGCGCATGTGCTATGCGGTGCCGTGCGAGGAATATAAGATCAGTCCGGTTTTTGCTAGGGCGCTCGACCGTATCTTCATTCTCCATGCCGATCATGAGCAGAATGCCTCGACTTCGACGGTAAGACTGGCTGGCTCCTCCGGCGCAAATCCGTTCGCTTGCATCGCGGCAGGGGTTGCTTGCCTGTGGGGTCCGGCGCATGGCGGCGCCAATGAAGCCGCGCTCAAAATGTTGATGGAAATCGGCACCGTCGAGAATATCCCGAAGTACATTGCCAGAGCCAAGGACAAGAATGATCCGTTCCGGCTGATGGGGTTTGGCCACCGCGTCTACAAGAACTATGATCCGCGCGCCAAGATCATGCAGAGGACGTGTCACGAAGTTTTAAGCGAACTCGGCATCAAGGATAGTCCATTGCTCGATGTCGCGATGGCGTTAGAGAAAATCGCGCTCAGCGACGAATATTTCATCGAGAAGAAGCTCTATCCGAATATCGATTTCTATTCCGGGATCACGCTGAAGGCGATGGGCTTCCCGGTGTCCATGTTCACTGTGCTTTTCGCGGTGGCGCGCACCGCCGGCTGGATCGCGCAATGGAAGGAAATGATCGAGGATCCAAGTCAGAAGATCGGGCGTCCACGCCAGCTCTATGTTGGGGCGCCGAGGCGCGACTACATCGAGATCGGCAAGCGGGTGTAGCGAAGGACGTGGGGATGGCTCGATATGTCCGATCCCATCCGTGAGGCGCTGGAGCGCTTTTGGATTCCGCAGAATCGGAAAGCAGCTCTATCTTTGTTTTATCTCATTTTCTTGACGCAAACCGGTATCCACTTCGCTTGGCGTGGAACGCGTAACCTTACATGACGCCACGGGCCGCAAATTGCGGCCCGTGAATTTCTCTCAGAATTCGAATTCTCTAAAAATCTTCGCTTTATGCAAAGCTAAAAGCGAATTTCATAGAAAGAGCGAAAACTGGCATGCAAACCCCGCGTTTGTTTCTCTGGACAGCAGGCGGTTCCCAAACCACATCGAAACATCGCATCGCGGGTGCAATACGGCGGCCTTGCGATCATTTACTTTCGTTGCACGCCTTTTGGCACCCTTTGGAATCATAATCGCACAATTCCTCCGAACTGCCATTGTAAAGACATTGCTTTTCGTCCGCCTTGCATTTTTCGACGCAGTCGGCGGGTGATTGGGCTTGTTGGGTTGCTTGTGCGTGAGCGCTGCTCGTTATAGTGACCCCGCCGGCTAACACGAAAATAGCCGCAGCTGCCCCTATGAGATGAGCTGAAAGCAGACGCCGCGCGCGCGCGTTGACCTGGCCCTCAGCATCGCTCGCTCTCCTCGAGCTGACTTTTATCATGGCATACCCTCCTATGCTTGTGGTAACTATAGGTTAAAATAAAGCCCGACTCCTTAGATTACGCACCGGATCTTGGCGACATGCGCTTGTTTCGGGCGGTCGTTTTGGCGCGGGGCGCGCTTGCCTCGTTCCATCGGCGGTTTTTGGCATTGGCGTGACGTTTCGGCAACTGTTTTTATATGGCGCGGCGCCGCGATGCTTCCGCGCACCCCGGGGTTTGAACATCTTGGCGAGCGGTACGGCAGCCTTTGAAGCGAATGGGCCAAGTTTTTGGGGGCATGTTCGAAAATCCAGTTGTTCCTGGGTTGGAACGCTCAGGCTCCCTCAAACCCGCCAACGGCAAGACAGCTCGCATGATCTTATCCAAAAACTCTGCAACTTGTTTAAGATCATGCTTTAGGCCGGAACGAGCTTGCGCGGACGATCCCGCGAGGCAACAAGCATCGCGGTCATGATTGCTGGCGGCCACGCGCCTCTCCGCCAAGAGTGTAAACCTTGGAATGATTGTGAATGGTTTCATTGGCCTAGAGATGCGAGTCTTTCCGGCAAGTTCCCAAGCGCATAGTGCTCGATATCGACG
>VDMG01000264.1 GCA_006514895.1 Beijerinckiaceae bacterium | reverse complement strand
CCTCAGCATGGGCTACTCTGCTATAAGAACAGAGAAACAAATCGACTATTTGCACGCCGATTTGATCCGATGACCCTAGTTATGGAACCTGAGTCCGAACTCCCGTTCCTCAACTCTGTTGGAGGTGCCGACGCCGATATTGGCAAGTCCAAAATCATCGTTCGCGCTCAAATACTGAACGGCGAGCTTTTGGTCACGCAAACCTCGGAATCCACCGATTTCGGCCGGTCTTTCGTGCCTGCAAGCAATCTGGACCTTTCGACAGTGCCGCACGATGGTGAAGTGCCCTCCAATGCCTCTGTCACGATCGACCACACGAACAACTTTCACATTCCCGTTGCGACAAAGTTCTCTTGGATGTTCTCCCTGACGATGACCTAATTGTAGCGGCAATTAGGAGTTCGGGCGCTGCGAATTATTCTGTGGTCGCGTTTCCAGCCATGCCGGAAAGCCAATTCGCAAAGCGGCGGATACACCTACCCTGAGGAAGGGCATCTCAATTACGATATGCAGGCTGTTTTTCGCCTTCCGTTCTACGCAATGCTACACACGGGGTGCCACGCCGAACATGGTAAGCATGGACTATGCTTTCGTGGAATCAGATGGAGACGGACACCCTCTTTCATCTGAGCTATGGGTCGATACGTGGGATATGCCGCTTCCCGAGCCGGTGGTGTCTCATGCCATCCAGGGTGACAAGGTTGAGATCACGATACACAAGAGTGCTTGGTTCTTCCCTGGCCAAACCGCATTTCAGCTCGAGCCGGCGAATACATTCATAACTCGAGTTGACTACAACGGCTTTCGTGAGGTTGTTCTT
The DNA here is from genome assembly GCA_006514895.1 of Beijerinckiaceae bacterium. Lineage (GTDB taxonomy): Bacteria > Pseudomonadota > Alphaproteobacteria > Rhizobiales > Beijerinckiaceae > Methylocapsa. The sequence goes on along the minus strand of VDMG01000264.1, from coordinate 4,465 downwards.
GAGTTTGACGATCCGACCCAAATACGAGGGACGAAGATAACGTTTGATACGAAAAATGTATTTTACTTCTACCGCGGGACCGTCTCGGTATAGGTATCCTTCTTGCAGTACGATTCGAATAGATTGTCATCCCTGAAGAACCCGCCTGAGCGGTGATTCAGACTTAATGTCCGCTGTCCACTCCTCTGCGACGTTTCGGATTGGTTAGACGGCAGGATATTTGAAGTGAGCGACGTGACATGCACTGTGGAAGGCTGCGGACGCCCGGCCAGGGCCAAGGGTATGTGCCAGCGTTGCACCATGCGCCCATTACAAAGCCCAGCCCCGGCCCAATGCCTTTCGTCGAGATCATGGGCCGGACCTACGAAGGTTCGCCATCCTGGACCACGTCAACCGAGCGAAAAGCGGATTAGAGGTCGACAGAAGCTGACCCGCTTAGCCGAACAATCTTCAGGGTTGCCGTACCCTGCTCAATCATCCCGATCGCGGCCGCTGCTGCTATGCCTGGAACAAACGGGTCGACCAGCCATGGCTGACCATGTCCATCGGAACTCGCCAGTGGGCAAGCCGGTCATGCTCATGAAGACTTGGTATTACGAGGTGGACGGGCGATTGCTGCGCACCGGCAGCGCGAACTTCTAAGCATCCGGCCCCGAGGCTGCCGCAATGTTCAAGCGCGAGTTCGAGGCGCATTTTGCGGGCGGATGAAACGCCTCGCGCTCTAATCTCGACATTTGCGCGTATCGTTTGGCGCCCGCTTTACGCGCTCGTTCGCGCCACAATTTTAGGTGTGGATAAATCGGGGATTCCCCTCGGGGAAAATTTGCGCAGCTCGGATCTTGTTCAACCCGGATTACTAGGCTCAAAGCGGCCAGGATCTTGCCCATGGATTCGGGGCCGATGTTGCGTTGGAAGCAGCCGCCTTTTTTCCGCGGCGCCGACAGCGATTTGGAGGAGTAGCCAGAAGGCAAGCCCGCCAGCGCATCCAGCTCGAGCATGCTCAGCCGCAACTCGATCCGCCGATCGTTCAAGAGAGCGCGGAAGCCTTCGTAGTCCCTGGCGAAGAGAAGGGCTGGCGCGGGGGCGGGAGGTGGCAAGTCGGGCCTGAATTCTTCGACCATGGGCGGCAGAATTGCCTTACAAGGAGGCACCCTGTCAAGGATACCCCTCGGATACCCACAATCGGAAAATACCGGGTTTCTAGAGAGGAACAGACAAGAAGGCGTTTCCTGTCCAATGAGTGGAGCTGAGGAGCATCCTCCCCCGAAAGCGAATTTGCGCAAGGGCTGGACGACGGGAACCTGCGCCGCCGCCGCCGCCCGCGCAGCCTATGAGGCGTTGCTTTGCGGCACGTTTCCTTTGTCCGTCTCCATTACCCTGCCGGGCGGAGCGCGGCCGAGCTTCGCACTCGCATTGGAGGAGCTCGGCGAGGGATTTGCGCGCGCAGGCATCGTCAAGGATGCGGGTGACGACCCGGACGTCACGCATGGCGCTTTGGTGGTCGCGCGTGTCTCGCACGGGCCGCCCGGCTCTGGCGTGGCGTTCCGCGCCGGAGAAGGCATTGGAACCGTGACCCGCGCAGGTCTGCTTCTGCCGCCGGGAGAACCGGCCATCAATCCGGTGCCGCGCCTTATGATCAAAACAGCTATCCTTGAGGCCGCCCGCAGCCATGACGCGGCGGGTGACGTGATCGTCGAAATTTCGATTCCGGGCGGCGAGGACATCGCCAAGCGAACGCTCAATGCCCGGCTTGGCATCGTTGGCGGCCTTTCGATTCTGGGCACGACAGGGATTGTCGTGCCTTTTTCCTGCGCCGCTTGGATCGATACGATTCATCGCGGCATCGATGTCGCCCGCGCGAGCGGCCTCGATCATGTCGCTGGCTCGACCGGCTCCACCTCGGAAACAGCGATCAAGGCCTTGCATGGCTTGCCTGATATCGCGCTGATCGAGATGGGCGATTTTGCCGGCGGCATGCTAAAATATCTGCGCACGCATGAAATTCCCAAAGTGACCATCGCGGGCGGCTTCGCCAAAATGACCAAACTCGGTCAAGGTCTTCTCGATCTTCATTCGGGCCGCGGCGAGGTCGATCTTTTCTGGCTCGCGGCGCGCGCCGCGGAAGCTGGAGCAGATGATCGTTTTATCATGCGCGTAAAAACCGCGCAGAGCGCCGCGGAAGTCTTGGGATTCGCCCGTGCGGAAAATTTCGACATCGCGGCGCCGGTCGCGAAGGCCGCGTGGCGCACGGCGGCGAAAGCGCTGCGTGGTAGCGCCATTTTGCTCGAAATTGCGGTTTTCGACCGCGACGGCAAGCTTCTTGTGCGAACGCCGTTTTTGCCGGTTCATTGAGGCTTTCCCCGGAACCGGCGCTGGGAATCTTTGTCATAAAGAGCACTCGCGCGAAATTCGCCCGGCGCCAAGACTTGTCCCACAAGGATCAGCGCGGTGCGCTCCATCGGCGCTTCGTTCAACTCAACGGCGATGGAGCCAAGCGTTCCGCGAAGAATTCTTTGATCCGGCCAGGACGCGCGAAAAACAATCGCCACCGGGCAATCGGCGCCATAATGGGGGGTCAATTCCGCGACCACCCGCTCGATCGCATGAATCGAGAGGTGAATGGCGAGCGTCGTCCGAGTCGCCGCGAAACGTGCCAGCGTTTCATGTTCCGGCATCGAGGAGGCGCGCCCTTGTGTGCGTGTCAGAACCAGGGATTGCGCCACTTCAGGCAGGGTGAGTTCGACGCCCAAAGCGGCGGCCGCCGCCGCGAAAGCCGGGACGCCGGGCGTGACCGTATAGGGAATGGAAAGCCGCTCAAGGACGCGGATTTGTTCGCCGAGCGCGCTCCATACTGAGAGATCTCCCGAATGCAGGCGCGCAATATCCTCCGCGTCACGATGCGCCCGCAAAAATTCGGCGCCGATCTCATCGAGGCTCATCGACGCCGTATCCACGATGCGGGCGCCCTTTGGACAATATTCGAGCAAGGCCCGCGGCACGAGCGAGCCCGCATACAAGCAAACCTTTGAGCGTGCGATAAGATCGCGGCCGCGCAAGGTGAGGAGATCGGGGGCGCCAGGTCCCGCGCCGATGAAGTGAACGGTCATGGCTCTCTTTCACCGCGCTTGGGTCATGGGTCCCTATTACCCGCGATCGCGCAGCTTGCGCCCCCCTCGCTCATCCGCGCCACGAGCAGGACGGAGGAAGGACCAGCCCCGGCAAGCGCCGCAGGCTCCGCGATTGATGGAAGGCCGAACAGCGCCATCACTCTTGGCGAGCTTGTCGTGGCGCGTAAAGAGGCTTGCCGCAAAACTTGGCCGTCGAGAAAGACGAGCGGCAGGCCAAGCGACTTTGCCGCGCCGGCAACGCCCGGCTCGCTCTTCTTGGCCTCATGTGTGAAGAGGCTCGCGCCCGTGCCCGCGCAAGATGCCGCCGCCATGGCGCGCCCGACAAGCGCGACAATGATCTCAGTTGAGCAGCCCTTTTTGCAACCGATGCCGATCGCGACAGCGGCTTTGCCGGCGCTCAAATCAGGCGGAGGCATAGGACCATGGTCTCCCGTCGAGCTAACTCGTTTAATATGTCTTATAGGGCAAGAACTTGCCCGACATGACGATTTTGACCCCATCTGGCCGAGGCAAGCGGCGTTGTCCATTCCTTGCTTTTCCGATCGCTCTCGCTACCTCCGCCCAGCTTATGTTATTCTTAACCTTTGCGTGGCGGATCATGTTGGTCACTTCACTGCGGTAGGTGATCATGGAAAACTCCGTGGATGGGCGTTGCACTGAACCTACAGGGAGCCATCGTGGAATTCAAAGTGTGGCGACGGTGACCATTGATCAGACGTCCACCCACGGGGCATTTTTTACACGGCGGACTATGTTCTGCAACCAGCGATGGAAGAGGAACATTCATGTCGCGCCAGCGCATGGCGTTCAAGAAGTAAGTGTTGAATGAGCTTTTGGCTGTGCCCGACGGCAAGGACGTTTTCGGGAAAACGGGTTATTCAAAAAGCGTTGGCCGAGCGAATGTTGAATGCGGAGGTGATTTATCATCTGACGCAGGGGCAGCTGAGCCTGGAGTGTTTTCAGATTCCGCGGAATCTCAAAGCAGCTCTAGATCTTTGTTTGTCGCATTTTCTTGATGCGAACCGGTATCTTCTTTGCTTGAAAATGCTCAAGCCGCAATTGCGTCACATTCGCAACGGCAATTCGAAAAAGACGGTTCTGACGGACGCCGCGAAGCTTGGGATCCCGGCCCCGCGGTCATGCGGGAAGCTGTTTAGCCCTGTATTTAATGGTCTAGCTCGGAACTAGACGGCCGCAATTGGGTAGACGCGAGACCCGTCTCCCGGGTGACCGGCTCAGTGAGGGGGCTTGGCAAGCGCCGCTAGGCAAAAACCGATCATTTGGTCGAGCGACGGCTCAGGATCCTGCTCATATTCCACGATTAGGCGCGGATGGCA
>VDMG01000104.1 GCA_006514895.1 Beijerinckiaceae bacterium | reverse complement strand
GTGGCGCATCCTCTTGGCCGCACCATTATTTTCTATTTTCGCATGTCTGGCGGCGGAGTTGCTTGCGGTTCGCTTTGCGCGGGCGCGGTGCCGCCGGGCGAACTCCCAGGCGGCGCCGGTGGTGCCCCCTCCACTGCGGATCTGCGTGCCTTGGCCGCACGCTCCTTGGCAAACACTTCCGCGATGATCCTGTCCGTCTCCGAGGTCCAACCTTCGGGCGCGGGCCGCGTCGGGGGCGGGTTTTCGCCCGGTGCAAGCGCCACGATTTTGTAGCCGCGTTGTTTGAGCTCGCGCAGGAGAGCGGGCAGCATGGCGGCGGTCTGCTGTTTGGTGTCGTGCAGCAGCAAAATCCCGCGTTTCTCCCGCTCGAGCCGCGCGAGGACCAAGCCCAGTTCCGTATCAGCCGTCATATTGAGCCAGTCCGACGCCCATAAATCGGCGCCGAAAACCGCGATATTCCGGGCCGACAGCCAAGCGACGAGTTGCGGTGTATCGGCAAAGCCCGGAAACCGGAAAAACGGCACCTTAGGGGCCCCGCTGGCCGTGCCATAGGCGGCCTTGTCATCCGCATCGAAGCCCTTGAGGATTTCTTCCTGCGCCGCTTGTTCGCTCATTTGGCGCAACGTCTCGGCGGGATGCGAAAAGGTATGATGGGCAACAATATGCCCCTCCGCGACCTCGCGCTTGACCAAAAAGGGCAAGGCCTCGGCATTGCGGCCGACGACGAAAAAAACCGCCTTCACGCATTCTTTTGAAAGGGCATTGAGAATCTTGCCCGTAGTTTGCGTGGACGGCCCATCGTCGAAGGTAAGCACGATTTCATGATCGCCTAGCGCCAGGCTTCGCGGATAGGTCTTGAGCCCAACTTGTAGGCCCCCTTGCGTGCCGATCTCGATAGTGCGGGCAACGCCGAGCGCCTCCGGCGGGCAGGCCGTGGCAAGCGCCGCCGCCGGGGCAAGGAGCAGGACGCTCGCGACCACGCTTGCTTGCCAAGCCATGCCGTTCACCTTCGCCCGGGGCAAACCCTCATTATGCAAAGAAGGCACGTCAGCCGGTGCAAGACCAAGCAAACTATGCCATCGTCTCGCGATGAGCGATCGCGAAACGATTGACTCCGAGAGATAAGGCAAATCGCGCGCATGACCAACATCGAAGAGCGCCCCGGCGCCACCTCAAGGGAATTTGAACGCATTACAAGTGGCACGGCGCCAATTTACGACGAAAACGGCGCCATCGAGCCAGATTTCCTGCGTGACGTGACCGTCGCTATCGAGGCGAATGATAAGGCCCTCGTGCGCGCGCTCGCCGGACGCCTGCACGAAGCCGATCTCGGCTTGCTCGTCGTCTCGCTCGAACCAGAGCTGCGCCCCAAGCTCGTCGAGATGATGGGAGAAGAGTTCGATTTCGCCGCGCTGACCGAAATGGACGACAATATCCGCGAGGAAATCCTCGCGGAGCTGCCGAACGAGACCGTGGCCGAAGGCGTCCGCGAACTCGAAAGCGACGATGCCGTCAGCATCCTCGGAGATCTCGAACCGGAAGATCAGGCCGAAATTCTGGAGGCGCTGCCGCCGGCCGACCGGGTTCAGCTGCAACGCTCGCTCGATTGCCCAGAGCTTTCCGCCGGCCGTCTTATGCAAACGACCTGCGTGACGGCGCCGCCGTTCTGGACTGCGGGCCAGGCGATCGATGTAATGCGTGATACGGATGAAGAACATTTGCCGGAGTCCTTCTTCGAAATCTTCATTGTCGATCCGGCGCACCGGCTGGTCGGCAATGTTTTTCTCGACACGCTTCTGCGCGCGAAAAGTTCGGCGAGGCTCGCGGATATTATGTGCGTCGATCGTCACCGGGTCTCGGTAACGGCGCAGCGCGACGAGGTGGCGCGTCTGTTCCAGCGCTATAATCTTGTGTCGGTTCCCGTCGTCGACGAAGCGGAGCGCCTCGTCGGGGTGATCACCATCGACGATATCGTCGATGTCATCCGGGAAGAAGCCGACGCCGAAGTGAAGGCGCTTGGCGGCGTGTCGGAACAAGAAGAATTGTCGGACCCCGTGTGGTGGACGACGAAGCGCCGTTTCCTTTGGCTCTTCGTCAATCTGATCACGGCGTTCATCGCCTCTTCCGTGCTTGGTCTTTTCGAAGGATCGCTGCAAAAGATGGTGGCGCTTGCCGTGCTGGCGCCGATCGTCGCGAGCCAGGGCGGCAATGCGGCGACGCAGACCATGACGGTCGCCGTCCGCGCCCTCGCCACGCGTGAGCTTTCCCGCGCGAACGCCGCCCGCGTCCTCTTGCGCGAGGTGCTTGTCGGGGCCTTGAACGGCGCCGCTTTCGGCGTGATCACGGGACTGGTCGCGAGCATCTGGTTCGGGCTCGCCGGTCTTGGCGCCGTCATCGCGCTGGCGATGCTGACGAACCTCATCGCAGGCGCGCTCGGCGGAATCTTGATCCCGCAATGGCTCAATTGTCTTCACATCGACCCGGCGGTGTCATCGAGCGCTTTCGTAACCACCGTCACCGACGTTGTGGGCTATGGGTCGTTTTTAGGCATCGCGACGGTGTGGTTTGGGCTGGGGTGAGGAATGGCGCGCATTGCCGCCGAGGCGTTGTTGCCCGCGATTGTTTGTCCGATTCCAAGGAAAAATCTTACCATTCACGTGAAACATTTTTGTCCGATTGGGACGGAAAACCTTACATGGCCCCATACCGAGGGCGGCTTGAGATGAGTGGGATCGCGCGGAAATGATGTAAGTTTGGCCACCGGCGGTTGTCGGGGACGTCAATGTCTATGACATCCGATGCGATGTGCTTGACGCCGATGAGGTCCCGCGCACCGCCGAGAGGGACGAGCACTTCGCTCAGCTCGGCTTCGTATTTGCGGACGCGGATTCCGTGAGAGGGGGTGCGGTTCACGACCAGAATCTCGACCTCGCCGGGACTTATGCAAAGCTCATCCCTCCTGCGGGCTGCGGCGCTCCAGAGTCCAGCGAAGCCGCTAAGGGAAAGCGGCGCCACTCCGGCGCAAATGAAAGTCGGTCTCGGGCTCGCGTTGGGCTCGGCCGCCGCTAACGAGAACAGGTCCCCGTTGCCAACCCTGGAGATCGGCTGGCAACGGGGAAAAATTGTTTGCTGCTCTAAATGCAAATACCTTAAATGAATCGGCGAGTGCCCGCGCCCCCTGTTCAGGGGATGCCGGGAGTGTTAACGTTTCGGGCGCGCGGCAACGTCGGGGGGGATTCCGATGGGGGCGGTCGAACATCTGAAGACCATGTGCTGCCTCGGGCTGCCGCCCGAGAGCGCGATGGTCGCGTTGACGCCTTTGATGCACGAAATCATTCCGCATGGCTGGACGCGTTTTGGTCTGTTGGCGCCTGATGCCACGGTAACCAGCTCCTACGCCGAAAATCCTGCGATGGGACCGGTGTTCCGGGAACGCTTGTGGCGGATCATGGATGATCCAACAGCCTTGGTTTCTCTCTGGAAGCCAGCATCCCACGCCGTGGGCGTCGGCTGGACCTTGCATCGGCAAGGTGGCGAGTACCTGGAAAGCGGCTATTATCGAGAAATTCAGGCGCCGCTCGACTCATGCTGGATCTTGGGCGCCATGATCGGCGACGGCAACCGGTCCATTGCTTATGTTGCACTGTCGCGCCCGCGAAGCAGCCGCCCCTTCACGGCGGACGACACGCAAAAACTCGACCGGGTCCGGCCCTGGCTCGCGCACGCGTTCCGGCAGTCTCCGTCCGGTCAAGCGTACCAGGAGGAAGAGACTCCGATAAGCGCAACAGGATCGACTTTGCTGAATGGTCAGTTGATCATGACTCCTGACGGGAAGCTCGTCTACAACACGACCGGCATCGAACATCTGCTCAGAATGTTCGCGGGAGAGCCGGGCAATTACACACGCTATGTGCCCGCGAGCGATACCGTGCCCGCACCGGTTCTGAAGCTCCTCCGGCAGATCACCGGTCCCGCGAACGGCACTTCGAACACACCCCCCGGATGCGGATTCAACCGCCTACGGCGTTCTCATTCTGGAAGCAAAATGGCTCGTCGCGGCGGATGCTATCCCCGAGGACGCCGCCAGGGACGCAAAGGGCTGCCTCGTCGCGGTGACGATCGACCTGCGCGAGCACCCTATTGCACATGCAGCTCGTGCGCTGCGGGACAGCGGCGCCACCCCGGCCCAGACGAGAGTCGGCATTCAGCTCGTCTTGGGCAAGACGAAACCCGTTATCGCCGACGAACTCGGCCTGCAATTCTCATCTGTCGCGGATCTCACCAAAAAGCTTTATAAGAATCTCGGCGTGCACAATCCCGCCGAGCTCGGTGCAAAAATTTGGCTGGACCAGAGGCAAGGCGAGGGACGCCAAAATTTCCGGCGCGTCTGATAAGATCTCCGCCCGCTTCCTGAAGCAAAAACAATAGGGTGTCCTTCGACCGCCCAGCGAAGCACTGCCCTGCCCGCCGATGCGCCGCTGCGCCGCCAATTAAATGCTCACTTATTGTTCTTGCTAATCAACCACACGGGTTAAGCTGGCCCCAAGCTGGAAGACGGGGGCTTTGCCATGGTCGTCAGGGTCGCGACGGTTGCGTTCGAAGGCATCGAGGCGCGCCCGGTGGACGTGCAGGTGCAAATCGCCAATGGCAATGTGGCCTTTACGGTGATCGACCTTCATGTCGACGTGCCCGCAAATCTGATGCTGCCGCCTCCCGCCGAGGGCTCAAGGGAGGTCGCGGAACGCGTCGCCGCCGCGCGGGATATTCAGATCGCGCGCGCTATGCCGGGCTCGGTCTTCCGGTGATCGTGTCCAACGCCGCCGCGCCCGCCAATGTTATCGAGGCGATCGCGCAACCAGATGCCAGGGGCTCGCCTTGATCAAGGAAGCCTCGGAGCGGCTGCATCTTTCCGCGTGGGGGACCGGATCTTAAAGCTCGCCCGCACGATCGCCGATCTCGATGGAGCCGCCGAGGTGGGGCGCACCCATCTCGCCGAGGCGCTCACCTATCGCATCGATACAACGAGGCAGCTTCGCGCCGCGTGAATTTCGCGCCTTCGTGATGCCTTCTGCCCATCCGCATGGAGGCGGATCGCACCGCTTGGATCAGCGCATAGGGCTTCAAATCCGCAAATTATGCCGGGACGTGCCCTGCCCTTTCGTCACTTGCGCGGTCGAATTGAAACGCATCCATGATGCGATGGCCGCGGGGGCGGGCGGCTATTGCACCCTAAATCTTGGCGCGGTTTGCTCCCCGACGCCGCCCGTGCCGGCCCCAAGACTGTTGAGATCGCCAAGACCGCCGACTCC
>VDMG01000141.1 GCA_006514895.1 Beijerinckiaceae bacterium | reverse complement strand
CCCATTTTAAGGAGTCAGTCTATGAACAAAAAACGGCTAAAGCCTCTTCCCGTCTTAAGACGGGGGTTTAAATCCAAAGAACTGACAATGAATGGGCCCGCCCACAAGGATGGGCTGATATCGTTGCCATTGGTCTTCTGCGCACGCGCACCGCGGTCCGGCACTTACGCTTCCCAAGATCGGCCGATGCGGTTTGGGTGGAACCGGCGGAATGGCACCTCCCGGAAACCCTCGCGCCACATTTAAAGCGGGCGGCGGCGATCGATGAGCTCCTTTGCCGGGCTAGAGTGGCAGCAACGGAGTCGCTCTCGGCGCGGCGGTCGCGGCGGTGGGTTTCGCGGTCTTTCTTTTGACGAAGGATTGCCGTGTCCTCTTCGCCAATGCCAGGGCCCAGGATCTCGTGCGGCGCAAGATTGGCTTGCGCTTTGAGCGCGGGCGCCTCGCGGCTGCATGGGCTCGCGCGCGAGGGAGCGCGGCCTGGACAGGGCGAAGGCGATATAGGTGGCACTCTTGAGCTGACCCACGGCGAGAATTGCCCGCCGCTTCTCGCCCATGTCTTCCGCTAGCCGCCAACCGCGCGGTGTCGATCTTCGATATTGAGACGCCGGCTGCTGCGTCTTCGTTGTCGACCAAACTGCCGAACTTGGCACTCAAATTCAGCGTTTTGCCGCACGATTCGGTCTCACTGACGCCGAAACACGCGTTCTTGCGGAATTATAGGCGGAAATGGGCTTGTTACGCCGCCGCACGGCTCAGGGTCACTAGAGCGACGGTGCACCCACACGGCGCGGATCTTCGCGAAAGCCGGAACCGAACGCCAAACTGAACTCATCCGCCGGTTCTTTGAGACCATCGTGCCAGGTCTGCCGGCCAGCGCCGGAATTAAAAAACATAAACGCCGCTTGAACGCGGCATCATCCATTCGAATGACGCCAAGCCCCGAAACGCAGGTTACTTTTGATAAAGGCAAGGACCTTTTCTGATAAGAATAGACTTTTTCGTGTTCCGGAGGGTGCCATGTCGGGTTCAGTTCGCCCGAGCGATAAAGACTTTCGGGCCTTTGCTTACTCGTAGTGCTTTCAGATTCCGCGGAATCAGAAAGCATGGCTAGATCTTTGTTTTATTGCATTTAGTTTTATTGCATTTAGTTTTATTGCATTTACATGACGCGAACCGGAATCCACTTCGCTTGAAATGCTTCAGGCAAGGTCAAAATTGGACGCGAATTGACACTAAGACCTAAGAGAACAAGTTTTGCCTTGACGGGGTTAACGTCAAGGTATCCGATAATTGCTCTCGGCAAGCCCCTGAGAGCGTCATGTTCAGAGGCCCAAAACAAAAAATGGGAGAAGCGACATGAGGATTCGTGAGCAGGACGTCCTGATTCCGACGAGCATGGTCGGCAACTACCCGAACCCACGCTGGTGGGATGCCGCGTGGGCCCGCCACTTCCACGGCGACCGGGAACCGCCGGATTCCATGAGCCGTGAAGCACTCGAGGACGCGATTGGCGCCATCGCTCTCGATCAGGAGAGGGCCGGCCTTGACATCATCTCCGACGGCCGCGTCCAAGGCGACAATTACGCCGACAATGCGGTCTACCACTATTTTCGATGCATGGGCTACAACCTTCGCGGCGGTCATCTTGGTTTCCCGATCTACAGCCGGCTGCACTCCGGCACGGTCGAGCAAGAGATTAAGCGGCACGGCGCGATGATGGTTGAGCAGGCGCGGGCGCTCAAGCGGGCGACGAGCAAGCCGACCAAGGTCCAATACACCGGCATCCAGGTCCTGGCGCAATGCACAAACGATCTCTACTACAAGAGTTCCCGCGACCGCGCGCTCGCCATCGCGAAGGCCATGAACGAAGACATTCTGGAGGTCGATGCGTTGGGCATTGATTTCATCCAGCTCGATGAGTTCACCTGGCCCTATTTTTTCGAGGACTGGGCCATCGAAGCGTTCAATGCCGCTGTCGAGGGCGTCAAAAACGCCCGCATCGTGGTCCATGTCTGCTGGGGCAATTGGGGCGGTACACCGGCCTATTTTCCGGACGAGACCGGCAAACCGGGGGAGATCTACGACTTGACGAAGCGCAAGGAAAGACCCAACGCTCCGGCGGCCACGCGCGCGGTCATACCGAAGGCTTACGAAGCGCGCTTCAACGTTCTCAACCTTGAGAGTTGCGGCCGGCGAGTCGACGACCTGTCGGGTCTTGATGCTTTTAGGGAATTTCCATTGCCGGCCAATGTCGATTTCTGGGCTGGTGTGATCGACGTCAAAAGCACGATCGCCGAGACGGCTGTTCAAGTGGTGGACCGGATCAACGCGCTCTTAAAGGTCATTCCAGCCGAACGGCTGGGTGTCACCACCGATTGCGGCCTGATCCTGCTGCAAAGGTACATCGCGCAGGACAAGCTCCACGCCCTGGTCGAGGGAACCAAGCTCGTCCGCGAAAGGCTGCGGCAAGCTGTGGCCGCCGAGTAATTCACCGGGTGACGAGGACCGTCCGCTAGTCTCTGCCGCCCACTTCCGGAGCTATTACAATGCCGGTGTATACGATCACCTGTCCCGACTGCGGGCACGTATCGAAGAGTCTCGTTCTGAACGGTACCCGCACGCCCAAGGAGTGGACATGCTCAAAATGCGGCGGCCGCCGCGCGTGCCCCGACCCAGATAAAGTTCCCGAGCTCCATCCCTGGGAGACTGGACATCCGACCGGCTGCCCTTGTTGCGGCGGCTGACCGCGCGAGTGCCGGTCAGAAAAAGAATTCCTTCCAACGTCCCATGAGGGGAGATGAACATGGATCAGTTCGCCATCAGCCGGTCTGATCCATCCTTCCTGACCATCGAACAGTGGGCGCGGAAGATCGAGGAAGCACTTGAGGCGCCAAGCCTCATCGGGCCCATCAGGAATATTCGGGACGACGACCGGCGCCCATTCGATGCAATCTTCGTCGGTGGCGGAGCCGCTGGCCGCTTCGGGTCGGCCTATTTGCGGGCTGTTGGCGGCCGCCAGCTGGTGGTCGATCGCTGGCCCTTCCTGGGCGGTTCTTGCCCGCACAATGCCTGCGTCCCGCATCATCTTTTTTCGGATTGCGCTGCCGAGTTGATGCTCGCCCGCACCTTTTCCGGAAGCCTTTGGTTTCCGGATATGAAGGGACAGACCACCTCGATCAAGGAGGTGGTCGATCTGTTCCGGCGTGGCCGCACCGGGCCGCATGCTGTCATGAACTACCAAAGCAAGGAGCAGCTTGACATCGAATTCGTGTTGAATGCTCCGGTCCGGATCGTTGATGCCAGCACGGTAGAGGTGGCCGGCGAAGTCTTCAAAGCGCGCGCTCTGGTGCTGGCGCTTGGTGCCGAGGCCATCCGTCTGGATGTGCCTGGGCACGATCTCGCCGGCGTCCACGACTTCGCCACGCTGGTCGAGACACTCGACCGCGAGCCGGGCGATACGATGGTGGTCATCGGTGGCGGCAAGACAGCCATCGAATATGGCTGTTTCTTCAATGCCTGCGGCCGTCGTGTGGTCATGCTGGTTCGTGGAAGGCTTCTCGATCTCATTCGTGACGGCGACACGCGCGCCTATGTCATCGACCGCGTGCGCGAGCAAGGTATGGAGATTATAGAAGGGGCGACAGTGTCCGCCATAACAGGGGATGCCGTCGGCCGCGTTGCCCGAGTTGTTGCGGACACAGCTGCAGGCGCAGTGCAGATTGACACCGATTTTGTGTTTCAAGCGCTTGGCGAACGGCCGCGGTCCCGGGCGGCGGTCGAGGCATTGGGCGTCGCCGTCGACAACAACGGGGCTGTGCTGGTCGACGAGCAGTTGCAAACCTCGGTTTCTGGCGTATTTGCCGTGGGCGACCTGATCGGTGCTCCCATGGAGATGTTCAAGGCGCGCAAGAGCGGGACTTATGCCGCGCGCGCCATTATGGGCGAGAAGGTCTGCTACCGGCCCGTCGACTGGCCCGATTTCTTGCACACTCATTATGAGGTGAGCTGGCTGGGCCTTAGCGAGGAGGAGGCGCGCGCCTGCTATCGGAATGTCGTTATCCTGAAGATGCCTCCCGACAACCCCAATGGCCTTAACGTCGGCCTGCCAGCAGCCGACCGGACGATGCTTTACGCCATGGCGCGTCCGCACATGTCCGGCTTCCAGAAGCTGGTCTTAGACGGCGATAGCCGGCGGGTGCTCGGGGCCCATCATGTCGGATACGGGGCGAAGGATGCCTTTCAATACCTCAGCGTTCTGGTCCGCCGTGGTCTGACCATCGATGAGCTGGGCGAGATGGACGAATTGTTCCTCAACCCGACGCACTTCATCCAGCTGTCGCGGCTGCGGGCCGGTCATCGGGAGCTGCGGAGCCTATGAGCCGGGTGGTGTTGGTGACTGGAGCGGCATCGGGGATCGGAGCTGGGCTGGCGGCGCACTTTATTAAGATCGGAGATCAAGTCGTCGCCCTGGACATGAACCAGGCAGGGCTGGGTGCGCTCGCCGAGCGGCTGCATGATCCGAACCTCTTGCCGGCGGTAGCCGACGTTACCGATGACGCGCGGCTGGAGAAGGCACTGGCAGATGCGGCCGCGCGCTTCGGCCATCCGGAGGTGCTTGTTAACAATGCCGGCACCACTGGCGGCCCGCGAGCGACGACCCTGCACGAAACCCCACCCGAGGTGATCGACCGCGTCCTCGATGTGAACCTGCGAGCGGTCATCCGGCTCAGCGCCGCCGTTTTGCCGGCCATGCTGGAGCGGCGCCGCGGGGTCATCGTGAACATTGCCTCAGTGGCCGGCCTGGTGGCATTTCCATCTCGGGCCGCTTATTCCATCACCAAGGCTGCGGTCATCCAGGTCACCCGCGCCATTGCCGCCGACTATGGCCACAAAGGAATCCGGTCCGTCGCCCTGTGCCCTGGGATGATCGACACGCCGATGACCCATTGGCGGCTCGCTGAGCCCAGGTTGCGGGAGGAGGTGCTGGCCCGCATCCCCCAAAGGGCGATCGGCACAGTGTCCGACGTTGTGGCCGCGGCGGCCTTCTTCGCTAGCGACGAAGCCAGCTACTGCAACGGCGCCGCCATCCCTATTGATGGCGGCTACCTAGCCATCTGATCATCCGAGCAACTCGCTTTCCGGAGATTGAAAGATGTCGAAGCGGCCGGAAGGCAGGAGGGTGACGAGCGCTGGCGCGGTATCCGGGCGGCGCCCTTGGCCTGATGCGGGACGGACGGCGTGATGTTTGACTACATCATCGTTGGAGCAGGATCGGCGGGATGCGTCCTGGCAAGCCGATTGACCGAAGATC
>VDMG01000152.1 GCA_006514895.1 Beijerinckiaceae bacterium | reverse complement strand
CTCGTGCGCAGCCACGGCGGCAAACCGCGCGAGGGCGTGACGAAGCAAACCGATGTGCTCATCGTCGGCGAACTCGGTTGGCCCGTTCTCGATGATGGCCGACCATCCAACAGTCTCGCCCGGGCGAAGTCCTGTCGCGTTCTGATCGCCAGTGAGCGACAATTCCTTGAGTGGCTCGGAAGGAGTGCCCCCGACGAACAGGCCAAGACCTATACCGCGGACCAGCTAGCTTTGCTGAGCAAGTTGCCGAAGGAGATCGTCGACCAGCTCTCCATGTTCGGTCTGATCGAATCTCGCAACGGCCTTTATGGCTTCCGCGATCTCGCGGCGGCGCGCCAAGTTGCTGGGCTGCTCGCCGCTGGGACGGCGCTGTCGGTGATTACGAAAAGCCTTCGCGAGATTCGCAAATGGCTTCCCGGCGCGGGCCTGTCGAATCTGAAGCTGTTTCCGGAATCGTCCGACCGCATCCTTGTCGAACAGATGAAGGGCCGCACCGACATGACCGGCCAGTTCGTGCTCGAAGTTGAAAAACCTACTGACAAGGCCGATGCAATCTTCGAAGAGGCCCAAGACGCCGAAGCGAGGAGCGACATCGCAACGGCCGAACGGCTCTATCGGCGCGTGATGAAGATGGATCCCGCGGACCCGGCCGCGCCGTTCAACCTCGGAAATGTGCTGCGTTCGAGCGGGCGCACCCTCGAAGCGGAGACCGCCTATCGGGCAGCCGTCAGCGCCGAACCGAATTTCGCATTGGCCTGGTACAACCTCGCCGTGGTCCTCGACGATCAGCGCCGCATCAACGAGGCAATCGAGTGCCTGAAGCGTGCGCATGGTGCCCATCCCACCTATGCTGACGCCATGTACAATATGGGCCTTTTTCTTCAGCGACTGGAGCGGCACAACGAGGCGGCGGGTTGGTGGCGGCGATATCTCGCGCTCGATGGCAGCTCGCCATGGGCCGCCCGTGCCAAGCGGGCCTTGAAATATTGCGAAATCCAACTCGCAAGTTCGGCCTCCTGAGATCATCACCCTTGGCTCCACGTTTAAAGACAGCAAAGACGGGAGCGCGGAACAAGCCGTTGAATGAATACGTGCGCAAGCGCGATTTTACCCGTACGCCCGAGCCGGCGCCGAAGCCCGCCAGCCATGCGGCCGGTGCATTCGCGGTGCAAAAGCATGCGGCGCGGCGCTTGCATTACGACCTGCGGCTCGAGCTCGACGGCGTTCTGAAAAGCTGGGCGGTGACGAGGGGACCGAGTCTCACGGTGGGCGAGAAACGGCTTGCGGTACGCACCGAAGATCATCCGGTCGAGTACCTTGATTTCGAAGGCAATATTCCGAAAGGCGAGTATGGTGGAGGTCGATGATCGTCTGGGACCGCGGGCGCTGGCTTCCCGAGGGCGATCCCCACTCAGGACTCACGAAAGGCCACCTCGCGTTTTCGCTCGAAGGAACACGGCTCAAAGGTCGTTGGCATCTCGTCCGCATCCGGCCCCGGGCGGGAGAAAAAACCGAGCCCCTGGCTCCTGATCAAGTCCGAGGACGAATGCTCCCGCCGTGTGGGCGAGCCGGAAATCACCGACCTGGAAACCACCTCAGATCAGCGGCCGCACCAATGAGGAGCTTGCGGCCGAGGGCAAATTGCGTGAGGACCACAAGGCGCGGGCGGCTGCGGCCGGCATGAGTAAGATAGTTCTTCCCGACATCAGCAAGATCCGCGGCGCCCAAAAGGGCCTGCTGCCGACATTTCTTGAGCCGAGCTTGGCGTCGCCCTGCGAGAAGCCGCCGAGTGGCCCGAAGTGGATTCACGAGATCAAGCATGACGGCTACCGGATGCAGGCACGCATCGACGGTCCTAGCATTCGGCTGTTCACCCGAAAGGCGATTGACTGGACGAACCGCTTTCGCAGCATCGCGGATGCACTGGGGAAACTTGGTCTCGGCTCGGCGCTGATCGACGGGGAAGTCGTCGTCGAAGACGCGGCCGGCATTTCCAGTTTGAACAATTTGCAGGCGGATTTGAAAGCCGGCCGCCGGGACCGGTTGCGCTACTTCCTGTTCGATCTGCTCTACTGCGACGGCTTCGACCTTACCAAGCGGCACTGCTCGATCGCAAGGATCTGCTGCAGCGCATCCTCGCCGGACTTCCTCAAAATGCGCCAATCCGCTTCAGCGAGCATCTTGATACGGACGGACCGACGATGCTCGCGCATTCGTGCCGATTTGGGCTCGAAGGGATCATCTCCAAGCGAAAGGATTTGCCCTATCGACCCTGCCGCAGCGAGCACTGGCTCAAAGCGAAATGCATGCATGGCAAGGAATTTGTGATCCTGGGTTATATCGCCTCGAAAGCGGCGAGCAGCGCGGTCGGTTCGCTGCCGCTGGGCTATTATTCCGAGGGCAGCTCGTTTATGCCGGCCGCGTCGGCACTGGCTGGTCCGCGGATTTGGCAAGATCGCTGCGCGTGAAAGACGCCTGCCGGATCAGTTCTCCCGCGGCGCACTCTATCTGATGCTGCAGAACCGGATCTATTGGGGCGAACTCCTTCGCGCAGCTCTTTTGCCGCCTCAATGACCGCTTCCCAGGGCGCATCCTCGCCCGGATCGAGATCGAATATCAGCCGGTCGGGCTGCTCTAAATGGTCGGCCCGACAGCCCCAGGGGTGAATTTCGACCACGCCCGCCTGCACGAAACTCATCAGCCCCGCGAGACCATCGATCGCCAACATTGGCTGCGTCTCGTTCCGCGCCTTGGATTTTACGACCTGAAGCGTTGCATGCAGTAGGCGACCGCGTCCCCACCTGGTGGAGGACCATAACCCGGAGTGTAATAGCCGACCGGCGCAGGAGCATAATACGGGCGAGGATAATAATATGGCCCGGGGCCATAATAGTAAGGCGCCGCCAACGCGCTACCGAGGAGGGCCCCGGCGACAATTCCTCCGGCCACCGGAGCGCCCCATCCCCATCCCCAGCCCCAGCCCCTCCATTGCACGGACTCGATCGTACTCGGGGACGCATTGTTGATCGCAAGTCGATCAAAAGCCGGTGCAGCCGATGCGGCGCCGATGCACCCGGTCATGCTCGCCACCAACAGGGCCGATGCGGCAAAAGCTCTCAACGAATTGGACATCATCGCTCCTTTGCTATGCGCGTCGCATATGAGGCATTATAGCTGACTCAGGTTTGGCTGTCAGTTTAGTCTTCCCGCGATACCGCAGACACTTGACCTCGCGTCGAATGGACCGCCGGCGACGCGGCAAATTCTACGTGGGCCGGTCGTCGCGATGGACCGGGAGCGGCCCGAAAGTCTGTGTCACTGGCATGAGTTCAATCGCGTTGACATTGACGCGCGGCGGTAGCGTTGCGATCCAATGGATCGTCTCGGCGATGTCCTCCGGCGTCAGCGCGTCCGCCCCCTCGTAAAGCTTGGCCGCTTTTGCCGCGTCACCGCGAAACCGCACTGTGGAGAATTCCGTGCCCCCGACAAGACCGGGCTCAATGTCGGTGACTCGGACCTTGGTCCCGAACAGGTCGGCGCGCAGATTGAGCGAAAACTGCCGGACGAAGGCCTTGGACGCTCCATAGACGTTGCCGCCGGGATAGGGGTAGGTCGCGGCTATCGAGCCGAGATTGATGATGAGCCCGCGGTTGCGGGCGACCATGCCTGGCAGCACGGCGCGGGTGACGTACATCAGGCCCTTGACGTTGGTGTCGACCATCGCATCCCAGGCCTCGAGATCAGCGGTCTGGGCGGGGTCGAGACCGAGCGCGAGGCCGGCGTTGTTGACGAGCAGGTCGAGATCGGCAAAGTCCGGCGGCAATCCTCCAATCGCTGCTTCGACCGCGTTTCGATCCCGGACGTCGAAAACGACGGGATGCACGCGATCTGGTCCGAACTCATTCGCAAGGGCCTCGAGCCGGTCGTTCCGGCGTCCCGTCGCGACAATCCGGTGGCCGTCGGCGGAGAAGCGTCTTACGACCGCCGCGCCGAAGCCGGCGGTTGCGCCCGTGACGAGGACCTTCATATGCAATCTCCTGAAACGAGGTTTTGATGCGGTGTAGCGATGGGCCTGTTGTCCAACGCCGAAACGTTTACTAGAGCGGGATGAGGAAAAGTGGAAACCGGTTTTCTGCCCGCATCCCTGCGGAACACATCCGCCGCGCGACACGGCGGCATTTTTCAGCTGCGCCGGATATATGTCAGCTGCGCCGGATATATGATTGTAACAGGTCGGGCGGTTCCGTTGGAAATCAACTTGCAACGGGAGAGCTGTCCATTGATAAAATCGTCTGAGTTGCTTCATATGTGGAGGCGAGGTCAATGGCTGGCAACGAGATTGATGCAATCCGCGCATTGTTGAGCTCCAAGCCTAGGCCGGTTGGATGGACCCAGCGGCGTGAACGTCTCGACGAGGTCGGCTCCGTCTGGCCGGTGGCCGAGGATGTGAATCTCGATGCGGTCGACTTCGACGGCGTGCCTGGCGAATGGTCTATTGCGCCAGGCAGTGACGCCAGTCGCATCCTGATGTTTTTCCATGGAGGCGGTTATTGCTCCGGCTCGATCCTCAGCCATCGCCGCATGGTCACGGAGGCAGGCCGGGTGGCAGGAACCCGAACGCTGGCGGTAGGCTATCGACTGGCGCCAGAGCATCCTTTCCCCGCAGCCCTCGACGACGCCCTGACGGCATGGCGCTTCCTAAGAAATGAGGGCGTCGAGGCCGGGCGCATCGCCATTGGCGGCGACAGTGCGGGAGGCGGGCTCACAGTGGCGCTGATCAACCGGCTGCGCGACGCTGGAGAAGAGCTTCCTGGCTGCGCATGGCTAGTGTCGCCATGGACCGACTTGACCATGTCGGGCGAGACGCTTGCCACCAAGGACGCAGTAGATCCGATCATTCATAAGGGCTACCTTGACGAACTGGCCGATGCTTATCTTCCGGCAGGGACAGACAGGACAGACCCGCGTGTTTCCCCTCTTTATGCGAACCTGAAGGGCCTCCCGCCGACGCTGATCCAAGTGGGATCGGCCGAGACGTTGCTCGCGGACGCCACACGCTTCGCCGCCGCGGCCGGTGCCGATGATGTGCCTGTGAAGCTGGAAATCTGGCCGCACATGATCCATGCATGGCACTTGTGGAACGCGCATTTGGAGCCTGGCCGCCGGGCGCTCGCTCATGCCGGAACGTTCATCCGCGAGCGCCTCTAAGAGCCGGGGCGGCCCTAGAGCATGATCCCAAAAAGTTGCAGACTTTTTGGATATATCATGCGACAAAACAAAGAGATAGAGACCATGAGCGATTCATCTTGAAGAGA
>VDMG01000064.1:2791-5350 GCA_006514895.1 Beijerinckiaceae bacterium | reverse complement strand
GAACACCGGCAAGGTATTTCTCCGGCCGCGCAAGGCCGGGCTTGCCGCCTTGGTCAGATGCTCGATAAGCGCGGTGATGAAGATCGTCTTGCCAGCGCGCGAAAGTCCGGTGACGCCAAGGCGAATATGCTGACCGGTGGTCAAGGCGGCGAGGCTCTCCGCCGCGGCGCGGGCTTCGTAAAGGAGATCGGAGATTAGCGACAAAGCAATCTTGCTTTCCAGAACATTTCGTGTCGAAGGGTCGCCCGGAGGGGACGCGAGAATGCGTAGGGCAAAAGCGCCCCGGAGTGTAGTTCGAGCGCTTGCCCTACACGGGAAATCCCGAGATCGAAAAGGAATCGCTCATATTCAAAGAGTTGGTGCATGTCAGAATGGAAAATGTCGAGCAACTTTTTCGGGACATGCGCTAGGGAATGTGTATTCGTCGTGTTCCAAGTGAAAATTCAGTCGCCTTGCTTTCAGATTCCGCGGAATCTGAAAGCACTCTAGCTCTTTGTTTTATCGCATTTTCTTGGTGCGAACCGGTATCCACTTCGCTCGAAAATGCTCTAGGCGGCGGAGTCTTGCCACAAGGCACGCAGAGCAAGATCGCGGCGGAGATCAATCCAGCTCGTGCCGTCCATGGGCCGATCTCGATCTTGGCCGTGTTTTCCAAGAAACGGGGGAGATTGGCAGTCACTGTTCCATCCGCCAGAAAAGGGGTCAAATCGTCGCATGTGCTCGCCGCGATGCCCCTCGCAAACAAAACAGGGCCAAAATTTCTGGAAACCATCTCGAGCATGATCTGCAGAAAAGTTGCGGCGTTTTTGGAGAAGGTCATGCAACAAACAAAAGTGATAGAGACCATGAGCGATCGAGCGTGAAGCGATCATGGTCGAAGCCTCGTTCCCGGCCAAAGCCCAAGGGCGTGGCCATTTCTACCGCGAAAGCAGGTCATCCGCCGGCAAGCAGGAAAAGTTCATGAAACGGTCCAGCCGGCCGCCGCTGGCGCCCGCGTCGACCCAATTGCCGCAAGAGAAGTGGATCAGAGCTAGGCAAGGCGCCGGGAAATGACGGAGCGGGGCCTGGCCGCTTTGCCCGCCGTCCACGAGAAAACGCGCGAATTCCGCAAGGCCTGGATTATGCCCGGCGATCATCAAGGTTTCTACGGAAGGGGATATTTGTTCAAGAAGGTCTCGCAGCTCATCAGCATCGGCGCTGTAAAGCAAATCTTCGACTTCGCAGGCCGGTTTTTGCGATAATTCCCCCAGCATGATATCGAGCGTGTCGCGCGCGCGCCGGGCCGGCGAGACAAGGGCGAGTTCGGGAACGAGACCGGTTGCGTGACAATAGGCGCCCATTCGCGCCGCATCGGCGCGACCCTGATCCGTCAACGGTCGTTCAAGATCGCCTTGGGGAGCGTGAGCCAAGGCTTCTGCATGGCGAATGAGGAGGAGCCGTGGCATCGCGCAAGGTAACGCTCGAGGGAAACTGCGGACGGTTTTTGGCGGCGTTCCGTTACGCGGCCCCAAGCGCTACCCTCGCCTTGCCTGGCGTAAGGTACTGCCCTTTGGCCCGATCAATTTCTGACTTCCGCCAAACGCTTCTATTTAACAAACGCTTCTATTTAACCCGCGCGGCGCCTGAGCGAAAGGAAAAAAGCCGGCTGTATTCCGCGGCCCCGGCGCGTTTTCTCGCGTATCGCCCGGCTAAATTGCCTGGGCTTCGCTGTTCGAAGCGGATTCTCGCAAGTTAGGGTCTTTAGTCACTTTCGCGGCGGTCGAAAACGTTTGCCGCTTTCCGCGCCGCATCGGACAGGCGATCGATGTTTTCCGCGGTGGTTTGGCTCGCCTCTTCCGTTGCTTTCACTTCGGATGTCCCCCATCCTCCAATCGGTAATAGTAGTTAACGGCCGAGGCGCGTAAGGGTTGCCACGGAATTTAGAATTCTGACATCAATTGTTTTTGACCAGCTCTGGCTTCACGCGCGGATGACCAAAACCGAGCACTTCGCGTGCCGGACAATCGTCTTGGCGTTCGAGCCGATAAGATAGGTCGCCATGGAAGGCCGGTGCGATCCGATCACGATAAGATCGGCACCCCACTCATCGGCTTCGGCCAGGATCTCGACATAAATACCGCCGAACCTGACGGCATGTGAGATGTTGTCCTTAGGTAAAGCAAGGCCGGCACTGATTTGTTCAAGCGCCTGACTGGCGCGCTCTTCTTGCGATTTGTCGAACTCCGGCGGAACATATTCCATGAAACTCGCGGGCAGCAGTGTTTCGACCGTGACAAGCCGCAGGACGCCCTTCGACTGAAGCGCGAGTTCCATCGAGGCGTCCAAGGCCGGCTTCGATATAGCCACTTCGGTCAGGTCGATCGGGATCAGTATTTTTTTGAACATCGAATTGGCCTATGCGCTGTTGTTACGAACTGTTTCGCCTCATGGGGCCGAACGGGGATGACGGCAAGGCACGTCCTCGCCGTCAGGCCGCGCTTTCGATTTCCCGCAGCGCGTCGCCGACAGCGACAAGTGCCGCCTCAGCGGCGGCGGCGTGCGGGCCTCCTGCTTGGGCCA
>VDMG01000064.1:0-2781 GCA_006514895.1 Beijerinckiaceae bacterium | reverse complement strand
TGCCGCCAAGTTTGGCGGCTGCGGGGCGCACCAAGTGGACCGCATCAAAACGCCCAGTCAAATCGGGCGTGACGCCGACCACGATACCTGCCTTCCCGTCGCCGCCGATGCCAACAATCGCGACAACGCCGGAGCCGACGCTGAGCTTTGCCTCATCGGCAAGCGATTTGAGATCCTTCATCGCGATTCCGGATACGATGCGCCCAAGGAATTTGACTCCGCCTATTTCTTGTGTGGGTTGCGTGTTTCTCGCCGCGTCTCCACCCAGCGCGAGTTTCCGGCGCGCATCGGTCAACTCGCGTTCAAGCTTCCGGCTCTCCTCGATGAGGCTCGCCAGGCGTTTGTCCGCCTCCTCTTCGGGAGCCCTCAGCAGCGCCGCGACGTCATGCAGCTGGTGAGCCCGCGCGTTGAGATGGCGGCGCGCCTCGGTCGCGGTCTTGGCTTCGATGCGGCGGACGCCGGCCGCGACCGAAGTCTCCGACACGATCGTGATGATCCCGATATCGCCAGTGCGTGAAACATGGGTTCCGCCGCAAAGCTCGGTTGAAAAAGCCGGTTCCGGAGAGTTCGGCAAACCATCCTCGTTGGCGTGCGCTTGACCCATCGACACGACGCGAACTTCGTCGGTATATTTTTCCCCGAAAAGAGCGCGGGCGCCGGTTCCAATGGCCTCATTGATGCCCATCAAGCGGGTCACGACAGGCGTGTTATCCAGCACGGCGCGATTGGCGATGTCCTCGACACGCGCAAGTTCGTCCTTACTGATGGGTTTTTGATGGGTAAAGTCGAAGCGCAGCCGGTCGGGAGCAACGAGCGATCCTTTTTGCGCCACATGTTCGCCGAGAACCTGGCGGAGCGCCTCGTGCAGAAGATGCGTCGCCGAATGGTTGGCACGCACCGCCCGCCGGCGCTCGTGATCGACGATAAGCTCAAGGGCAAGCCCAACGCGCAGCTCGCCTTCCTCGACCAATCCTTCGTGGACAAAAAGATTGCCGAGTTTTTTCTGCGTATTGTCGACGCGGAAGCGAATCCTGCTTGCTTGCATGATACCCGTGTCGCCGACTTGACCGCCCGATTCCCCATAAAAAGGCGTCTGATAGAGGATGACGGAACCAGCCTCGCCTGGGCCAAGAGCCGGGACTTCCTTGCCGTCCTTGAGGATCGCGGCGACGAGGCCTTCCGCACGCTCCATGTCGTAACCTAAAAACTCGGTTGCTCCGGTTTTCTCCTTGATGGCATACCACAAGGCCTCGGTCGCCAATTCGCCGGAACCGGCCCAGGCCTTGCGTGCCTCCTGGCGTTGGCGTTCCATTTCTTCATTATAGACCATGACGTCCACGGTATTTCGGGTCGCCCTCAGCACATCCTGCGTGAGATCCAGCGGGAAGCCATAGGTATCATAGAGTTTAAACGCGATCTTTCCATCGAGTGCGTCCCCTGGTTTCAACGACCTGCTCGCCTCGTCTAGGATCGAAAGACCGCGCGCGAGCGTATCGTGGAACCGGGTCTCTTCGAGGCGCAAGGTTTCGATGATGAGCGGTTCGGCACGCAAAAGCTCGGGATAGGCCTGGCCCATTTCCAGGGAAAGCGTCGGAACGAGCCGCCACATGACAGGATCTTTGGCGCCGAGCATTTGCACGTGGCGCATGGCGCGGCGCATGATCCGGCGTAGCACGTAGCCGCGTCCCTCGTTCGACGGCAGGACACCGTCGGCTATGAGGAAAGCGGCGGCGCGCAAGTGGTCGGCGATGACCCTGTGGCTCGCCTTTTGTGGACCATCCGGATCCGCACCGGTCACCGATGCGACCGCGAGGATCAAGGCGCGCATGAGGTCGATGTCGTAATTCGACGTAACTCCTTGCAGAAGCGCGGCGATACGCTCAAGTCCCATGCCGGTATCGATCGATGGCCGCGGCAAATCAATGCGAAGGTCAGGCGCAATTTGCTCGAATTGCATAAAGACAAGATTCCAGAATTCGAGAAAGCGATCCCCATCCTCATCCGCGCTGCCTGGCGGACCACCTTGGAGCTTGTCGCCTTGATCGTAGAAAATCTCGGAGCAAGGACCGCAGGGGCCTGTGTCGCCCATGGCCCAAAAATTATCCGAAGTCGCGATACGGATAATCTTGGAGTCCGCAAGCCCAGAGATCTTTTTCCACAATTGCCAGGCTTCGTCGTCGTCGTGATAAACCGTGACAAGAAGCCCGTCTTGTCGCAGGCCAAATTCGCGCGTCATTAATTTCCAGGCGAGCTCGATAGCGAGCGGTTTAAAATAATCGCCGAAAGAAAAATTCCCCAGCATCTCAAAAAAAGTGTGGTGGCGCGCCGTATAGCCGACATTGTCCAAATCATTGTGCTTACCGCCCGCACGCACGCATTTCTGGGCGGTCGCAGCGCGCGTATAGGCGCGCTTTTCCATGCCGGTAAAGACATTCTTGAACTGCACCATTCCGGCATTGGTGAACATGAGCGTTGGGTCATTTTGCGGAACAAGGGGCGAGGAAGCCACGATCTCGTGTCCGTTCTTCTGGAAAAAATCGAGAAAGGCCGACCGGATCTCGCTGACGCCGTTCATTTCGTCACATCCCTAGTCTCAATCTGTCCCTAGACCATGAGCCATCGCAGTTGAAGCAATCAAGGTCTAGCGAATCGCAATAGCTCGCGTTCCTATGTTGAACGCCGTGTTTTACCCAAGTGTTTTCCATCCAAGTGTTTTCCATCCAAGTGTTTTCCATCCAAGCGTTTTCCATCCAAGCGTTTTCCATCCAAGCGTTTTCCATC
>VDMG01000036.1 GCA_006514895.1 Beijerinckiaceae bacterium | reverse complement strand
GCCTTGGCCTGGCCCGCCATGTTCGAGAGTTGATCGCGGTCGTTGCCGACATTGGTGACGTCGTGGGCCACGATCAGGTGGTGCTGCGCATCGACGGCGGTCTGCACATTGTAGCCGACGATGGCGGTTCCCTTGCCGCTGGTTCCCATGGCTCGCGCGTCCGGATCGGTCAGCGAGATCTGCTGATCCGGCGCGGCGTGCACCTCAGCTTCCATGGCTTTGAACGCCTGCATCTGCGCCTTGAGCGCGGCGATCTTGTCCTTCAGGCGGACAGACTTGGCCGGCGCCAGTTCCCCGTCCTGACGATCCGCCGTTTCCAGCGCTGCCATGTAGCGCTCGATGCTGGCCTCGACCTGCTCCATCCGCCGCTGGATTGAGGCCTTGGTGAAGTTCTTGTCGCGGGCGTTCACCGCCTTGAACTTGCTGCCGTCGATGGCGGCGACGGCATGGGCGAACAGGCCCAGTTGTCGGCACAGAGCGATGAACTGGCGGCAGGCCCCCCGGATCGCCGGGCCATTGTCCTTCCTGAAGTCCGCGATGGTCTTGAAGTCCGGCGTCAGACGCCCGGTCAGCCACATTAGCTCGACATTGCGTTGGGTCTCGCGCTCCAGCCGGCGGCTCGACGCGATCTGGTTGATGTAGCCGTAAACGTAGATCTTCAGCAGCCCGCCCGGATGATAGGCTGGACGTCCGGTCGCTTCTGGAATCACACCGTCAAAGCCCAGCGCCCCGAGATCCAGCTCATCGACAAACACGTCGATCACCCGCACCGGGTTGTCCTCAGCAACGTAGTCATCCAGATACTCGGGAAGCAGAACGCCCTGTCTACGGTCTTCACTCTGGACGAAGCGCGTCATCTCACCCCCGATGCAAATCATCCAGAATTATAACTCAACAGGCGTTTTCACACAGCCTCGGTGGAAAGCGGTCATTCGCTCAAGCCGCCGGAATGTCGCCAGTGCACCAATAACGGTCATGAGGCGAGACAACTTTCCGGCTCATCGTCTGCGGGGCGGCGCGGGTACAAAACTCCTCAAAAGACCTGTTGGCAATTCGATTTGCGAAACTTGCGATTTGTGGCTGTGATCAATTTGTCACAGCCGACATAAAGTCGTCAACATAGCCATTCGACGGTTTAACGCCCGTCTGTTTTCGGCTAAATTGCTCTTCGGAAGTCTGCTTAGCAACATTCGCAGACCCTCGGCTTGATCAAACTCATCTGATCCGATCGATGAAAAAGGGAGAGTGTAAAATGTCCTTGGTGAGACTCGCTGCCGGCGCTGTTGCAGCGTCCACCATCGCCGGATCGGCTCTTGCCGCCGATCTTGCCCCCACGCCCTACGTGGCGGCGGCGCCTGTGTTCAGCTGGACAGGTTTCTACGTCGGCATTGATGGCGGATTTGGCGGCGGCGTAGTCGACGGTGATACGATTTTCATTCAGCCGCCTATTACTATCGGCGGGTTTACTGTCCCGGGCAGTGTCTCGACGCTCCACACATCGAACCGGACTGGAGGCTTCATCGCCGGCGGACAGGTCGGGTACAACTACCAGCTGCCCAACAACATCGTTGTGGGTCTCGAATCCGACGGGCAGTGGAGCGATGTCAAGGAGAGCGAACACGAGATCGCAGCATCTACGACTCCAACCCTAAGGTTTACCGACCTGCGCATCGGGCTGGACTGGTTCGGAACGACGCGTCTTCGCTTGGGTTACGCCCTCGGCCGCTTCCTGCCCTATATCACCGGCGGCGTTTCCTACGGCCAGGTAACCGCCAGCGGCTCGCAGCTCGTATCCGGCGCGGCCGGGACAGTTTTTGGCTCGGCTTCGACGACTCACGCTGGTTGGACGGCCGGAGCCGGCGCCGAATATGCGGTGACGGACAATATCTCGTTGAAGGCTGAATATCTCTTTGTGCAGCTGCCCGGCGTAAGCGGGTCTGAGGTGGGCTTTGCCCCTCCGGTGGTTGGTTCGTTTACGACCGGAACCTTCGGAACGAATATCGTCCGCGCCGGCCTGAATTGGAGATTTGGCGGTTTCGGCGCAGGTCCGGTCGTCGCCACCTATTGATTGTCTGCAAAGAACCTCGATTGCGATTTGACTTTTAAAGCGCCACACTGCAATGCCTGATCGACACGCCCCCGTCTGCGGCACTGGGCGCACGGGTCGTGATTAGTGAGAGGGGGTATAAGATCTGAATTCCAGGCGGGTCGCTACATTCGGCCCGACATTGTCATTGACCGCAAAGGGTCAACTCCCGTCATCGAGAACTCTGAGCCGAACTTCAGCAATGGGTGGAAAGCGGTTATTCGCTAAAGCCGCCTCAATGACGCCAGCGCGCCAAGAAGAGACATTCGACGGCTGCCATTCCTGGCAGCTAATCGTGGTCGCAAACCGTCATGCCAGGACCGCGATAGAACGCGTGCGGAAGCCAGGTGAATATATGACAAAAGACGGCGG
The DNA here is from genome assembly GCA_006514895.1 of Beijerinckiaceae bacterium. Taxonomy (GTDB): domain Bacteria; phylum Pseudomonadota; class Alphaproteobacteria; order Rhizobiales; family Beijerinckiaceae; genus Methylocapsa. The sequence continues at coordinate 2,926 of VDMG01000036.1, read as the reverse complement.
GTTTGCGACTTGCGCAAATTGGGCGACTTGCGAATATGCGCCAACTCGACGACGCGCTCGGCGTTGGACCGGCCGTACCAGAGACTGACGCGGTGGCGCTACCTAGGAGACTTTGCGATCTTTCCGACAACGGGGGGCCAGATGAAAGCCATTCTTCGACGGACAGCAGCTCTTTACCTGTGCTGCGCTTCAACTGTCACTTTTGCCGGAAAACTGCCAGGGGGCACGGGGGTCAGTTTCTTGGTTGGGTACAACGAAGCCTGGTTTGGGCCGAATTACGTTACCTACCTTGCCTCCAACCCTTCCTTCGGACTTCCCGCCCCAATAACAATCGACCCCTCCGACTCCTCCTTCGTGAGCACAATGTTCGCCGGAATGGCAAACGGTGGAGCGAAGATTGTAAGGATTTGGGTCTTCACCGCTCTGCAAGGCATTCAGCTCAATCCATCCAAAACGCATACACAGGGCTTAACAGGTGATTTGATAGGTAATCTGCAAACGGTTTTCAACGCGGCCAGAAAACGTGGACTGAAGGTCTACGTTACCGCGCTGAACGGCGGGGATATGCAGGTTGCGAATACGACTGGCCTCCGTCAATACTTCCAGAATTTGCTTACGAATACATCGGAGAGAGACGCTTTCAAAACCAAGGCTTTGCTTCCGCTTCTTAACCTTTTGAATTTGAACAGTGATGTCATTTATGCCTTCGATCTGATCAACGAGATCGAAGCTCCGCTCAACTCAGGCTACTTTCCCCCCCCCTCCTGGATTGGAGCCCGCGGCTGGATCCAAAACATGACCGCATATGTAAAATCGATCAGCCCGTGGTTGCCGGTGACCTCATCCGGTTGGGGTTCCGCGGTGCAGGAAATTACCCTTGGACTTTTTTCGGGGCTGGGCCTTGATTTCTATGATATCCATGTCTACGCCGACTGGGGCCAGTATTCCGGGGTGACCGCACTGTGCAATAGAGTCTCGGCGGATAGGGTTCCGATCATCTTGGGCGAGTACGCCCAAAACTCCCACACCTTTGACGATACCCTCCAGTACTGGACGACGTATAATTTTTTAACCACGGCAAAGACCCATTGCTTTTCGGCCGCGCTCGCGTGGAAGTATGAGACAAACGAAGCCTGGTGGACATATCTAAATCTAAAACTCAACGGAAGTCTACAACCCGACGGAAGTTTTCGCCCAGCCTATGGTCTCATTCATTGAAAGCTTCGGAACTCCCCAGCTGGGCGCAGTCGTTTAAAAATTATATTTGGGCGGGATGCCGGACTGCATCCCTCGCTCGGTCTGGCCCGTAGCTCCTGCTGGGAAGATCGATATCGAAGCCCCATCCGTTGCACTTGCCGTGTGGCGGAAAATGTCCACATTCGTCCACTCGACAATGTCGTTCACGCGCAGAGCTCGGGCGCGGGCCCAAAAGCCAGCTTGTCGATTTCGATTACGTAAACTCGCGGCTCGGCGCTCCGCGAGGGCGATGCAAACAATAGAAAACAAAACGCCAGCGCCCCCGCCATGACTTTCAATCGTCTCGTCAATCGAGTTACTTAAGCTCGGTTACGAGGTGCTCGGCATGCTTCTGATGCTCCGTGAAGAGCTTGAGACCAGTTTGCAGCAAGCTCTTGAGCTCTTCGTTCTGGGCGGCGGGGATCAGCGTCTTTTCGAGCGCCCCATTGACGGTCAGATGGTAGGCGACCTCGTTCTGGGCGTAAGCCTTGTCAAAGGCTGCGCCGCTCAATTTTAACAGTTCCTGCCGCTTTTCGGCCGCCGCATCGGCCAAGGATCTGCTGGAATCGTTATCCTCCGGCTTCACATTCAGCTTGTCGAGCAAGGCGAGCACCTGTTTATTCACTGCCTCGTGATCCCGGACCATCTCTTCGGCGAAGGAACGGACCGCCCTGGTTTTCGTCTTCTCCAGCGCGAGATTGGCCGCCGTGACGTCGATCTGCCCTGCCGTATAGGCAATGTCCGCGATTTGAGAATCGGTGGGTTTTTCCGTGCTCTGAGCCATGGCGCTCGCCGCAGCGAAACAAACGGTGGCAGTCAAAACCGAATTCTTTAATAAGGAACTTATATGGAACATAATGACCTCCCTGACCTGTAAACATCCCGGGGCCGTTATTAAACCGGCATTCTCCGTATATAGCCTGCAATGGCAGGGCTAACCGTTGTTCCGCGCTCGTCGCCCAACACAACAAACGCTCCGCATCCCTTGAGGTTCCGCTGCGTCCAAAAACGTTGGGAAACATGCCGAGTTGGTTGTGATCAAGTGTCCTGACCCTCGAAATCGTTGCCAGCATCACGTTGTAACTGTCTGCGAGCTCTCATGGTCGCGCCGGGGCCCGTCGCTGGCGGGCAATGGCCGAGGCCTCCCGGTCACCCGCGGAGCAGTTTGTGTATCCGAGCCCGCCCAAAACCGTGGCGAAAATTCGATTTTCTGGCCTCAGCCTTACGCGGCGCCAGTGCGCTGCTCGTGTCGTCGTTGCTCGTCGCAAGCGACGCTGCCACCCTCACCGCCCCCAGAGGGCTCACCTTTGCGGCTGGCCAGTCATGCCGCCTCGGCGTTTGGAAACCACTGTGTTAGACGTTCACGATGAATGGGAGGGCAACAATGACTTTAAACAAGAGAACTAAGCTGGGGATCACCGTGGCGGTTGCGGTTCTTGCCGGGCTCACATCCGGTTTGGCTGGTATGTTGGTTTTGGTGCTAGCGTGGCTCCTAATTGTGTGGGGTCAGGCACCTGAACGCACGGAGGCTTTTGTTGGGGGTTTGCCGGGCGGCAATTACATCCTCAAGGCATTGGCCCGAATAGACCTGATCTTTTGGCCGGCGGATTTGAGTCAAAAGGATTTGGTGCAAGAGGAACAAGAGGAGTTGGCACGCGAGGAGTTGGGACAAGAGGATACGGCACAGCAC
>VDMG01000037.1 GCA_006514895.1 Beijerinckiaceae bacterium | reverse complement strand
GCACCACTTCCGTCGCCTTGCGCTGATTGCCGTCGCGGTCGGTATATTCGCGCGTCTGCAATTGCCCTTCGAGGTAGATCTTCGTGCCCTTCTTGCAATATTGCTCGGCGATCTTGCCCAAATTCTCGTTGAAGATCACGATATTATGCCATTCGGTCCGCTCCTTGCGCTCGCCGGTTGCTTTGTCGCGCCAGGACTCGGAGGTCGCCAGAGAGAAGCTGACGATGGGATCGCCGGCGCCGGTGCGCCGCACTTCCGGATCGCGGCCGAGATTGCCGACGAGAATGACCTTGTTGACGCTCCCAGCCATCATTTTCTCCTTCGATGCAAACGGCAATACGCGGGTCGCGGGGAAGGTTTTCTTTCTTGCACGGACGCGCCGGCGTGGCGCGGTTCATGAGACCCGGCGCCACGGTTATCCCCGATATTTAGGTCCTTGATCGTTCCTTTTTTGTTCTAGCAGCGGAATGCCGCCAGCGCAAGCTGCTTTGGCAGGAGAAACCCATTCCCGATTGGCCAAGCTTGGCCGCAAGGCGATCCCCAATGATTGACGCGGTCCGACAACGGTGGATGGCTGGTAACTTTTGATATCGTAAGCTGGCAGCAAATTGCCGAACAAATGGATTAATCTATTTCCTGCTTCCAGCTCGAAGAATAAAGTTCGCTCATGTCATCGAGGAGAAGCGTCGCGCCGGTTTGAACGTCGATGAATGAACAGTTCCGGATGAGATCGAACTGCGCTCGGTTTCCGACGAGAGACAGTTCGCCGCTTTCGTCGCGACTACCGCGAACGCGTGAACAATACGCGCGGACCTCCTGAAGTTGAGAGAGGACAGGGCCTACGAGGTCGCGTCTGACGAAGAAGGCATTGATGCCGCTGGAGTTCGGCCAAATACTTTAGTGCAGCTATAGAGCGCCAAAATAAAGTCCGCTGTAATGGCGCTCAAACCTGTTAAAATTCGGCTCGTAGGGTACAGTCACTGCATGCGTATCGCCTAGACTAGAATGGCATTGAATTCACAGATGACAATCGCGGGGTCGACGACATTGATCGCCTTCCAGACCCAATAATCATTGCCGTCTATGTCGATGGACAGGATACCGAGCGGCCCGGCAAAGCCCGCTTCCAAGATCAGCTCATTGATATTCTCGGCCGTGATGAAAGCCCCTTTCGCGGTCAGATCATACATCCAAAACATGCGATCTTTGCGCATATAGTTTTCATTTCCATCGAAAATGAGGCCTTTCCAATTTCGGTTGTGCATAAGGAAACGGCAATTGGCCTCGGTGAAATTATCGACACCGATTTCAATGAAACGGTTGTTCGGTACAGCGACTTGCGTCACTAGCCATTCAATGATTCCGTCCTCGCCCCATTGCGAGTAGACCCGAAATTCGGCATCGGCAAGAGTGTGGAGCGGGCGGCCTTTTGCAATCGCGTGGGCTGCCAGCCGCCCCTGTAGGAGGAGAGAGTGTTCCATGTGATCGCGAAGCCATTGGACCTCGGAACGCATTCCTTCCAGCACATCATGTTCCAGCACATCATGTTCGGCTAAAAGTCGCCGCACTTTGTGAGGGAAGAGGTGACGCAAGATACGAATCCAGTCTCTCTTGCGTCCTCCGTATCCGACAGGGCTCTCAAGAGGCAACGCCTTGATGGCATTCCCATTCTGACCCGCTGCTTCTTTTGTCTCTTGTATCGGCTTCCCCATCCGTGGCCGCTCCGCTTTGCTATCCACCCGCAGGCAGTCAGACTGGAGGTTTCAAGTTTGATCTTCCCTCATTTCGCTCAGCTGGCATGCTGCTTCGAAAGCACGAAACAGGTTTTTCTATTTAGCCATGATCTGACGCGGCTGATGCATCGTCCTTGCTATTCTCCAATCGACCATGGACTCGACCGCACTCGGCGAGCGAACGCCAAATCAGCGGGAAAAGTCATAGCATCACCAAGTAAAAAGTGGTGCTTTTTCTCTTAAAATAAATTGTAATGAAACTGCAGTTCGACGCAGGACGCGGAAGCAACATGCGGCTCGCCGTAATCGCTCGTCCGGGCGCACGCCGCTATCGTGTCCTCCGTAAACCATTCGAACTGTGATCGCACATATGCTAATATTTTGATCAGAAGGATTCAAATTAAGTCACATGTATCACCTTGATGGGAGTGAGAGGGATGTTTGGGACAGGCCTGGGGTATTGTTTGAGGCACCCAATTCAGACCGTAGCTGCTGTCGCATCGGATCCCGTTGAAGCATGGACGGTGCTCCGCGATATACACGCGGCACGCCGCGATCGGCCCATACCTCCTGACCTATACGAAGCCGAGGACGGCTGGGAGCACCGGCTCCATGATCTCCTCGGCGTCCCTTGGCCATGCGAGGCGATTTCGGAGTTCTGGGCCCTTTGGCCCGGAGTGATAGGAGAACTGCAAGGCAAGGGGATACGCGTCGGTCCCGAGAGTTTCAAGACCGGGAACGATGGTGACGCTGGACTGGTGCGCGCGATTTGGTGTCTGACCCGTCATCTACGGCCGAGCAATGTCGTCGAGACGGGCGTTGCTCACGGCATCACATCGCGTTTCATTCTTGAGGCGCTTGAGAAAATGGGGCTGGCCATCTGTGGAGCATTGACCGACCGCCATTGGAACAGATGTTGCGCGAGCAAATCGGTGTGGCAGTTGGCGACCGATGTCCAGAGCGATGGACCCTTGGCTCAAGTAGGCGATATCTTCCGGCCGTACTTTCTGAATTGGGCCAGATCGATCTTTTCATTCACGACAGTCCGCATAGCGAACGGAACGTTCGCTTCGAGGTTGAACGCGCTTGGGCAAGTTTGCGGCCAAGCGGCGCGATCGTGGTCGATGACATCGATGCCAATCGGGTTTTCCAAACCTTGACACAGGCATTTTCCGGCCATCCGTTTATGATTTGCGAGGCCGAGCCACTCCGCCCCGATTTGAGACGCTTTAATAAAAAGGGGTTGTTCGGAATTATTTTGAAGGAGCCGATCAAATCACGCATCGAAAGTTAGCCGCTTGGCTACTTCATAGGCCATCTCAATGGCGGCTGCGGAACGGTTTAGTGGGGTGCTGGTCATGTTCAGTAGCTTGGAGGTGATACCCAAGTGACTTCTGCTATGGGATTAGCGGAGGTACAAACTGAGACACTACCCAGCTTTGGCTGGAAACCAATTCCCGCTAGGCCAAGCTCGGCCGCCAGCCGATCCCGAAACCTTGCCGGTTCTGTAGGCGATCAAACGCGAAATCGGCCGGAATCGTACAAACTTAAATATGTCATTCATGATACATAAATATCCTGTCGTATGTGTAATATATCGAAGTATACGTGCTGACTTTTATGTAATAATGCAAATTGAAATAATTTTTTAAACAAAAATTCGCATTCAAATGCTGTAATTCGCGTTCTCGCGATAGGTCAGAATGTTCAGGAGAAAAATGGGGAGCGCGTCATAGCCGGAGCCAATGCAACCTTGGAACTCACGCCGGCCCAGGCCGAAACCATCGTCCTCGCGCAGAGAGTCGGCCAGCTCTCGCTGATCTTGCGCAGCATGACCGATTCGAACGCGTCCGGCGAGCAGCCTCCAAGCCACAGTTACGGACTCATGGTGGTCCGCAATGGCGTGGCAGTCGAAGACAAGGCGCATTGAGCGCGTGGTTTCGCGGGAACGAAAATCGATCGCGCGAAACTTCGAAAGAGCCCTCATGCTTGTGGAAAGCCGCGTGAAACGCCTGATCCCAGTCCTGGCCGCGGTATTCGTGGCAAGCCTCCCGGTCCCGGCGCTGTTTTGCGGGGTTGACGCGCAAGAAAGGATGGAAGCCTGGCCAAGCGGCGGCGTCACGCCGCAGCGGATTTCAATGGGCGTTGGCAAATCCCGGATCATTGATCTGCCCCAGGACGCGGCGGAGATCTTCGTCGCCAATCCAAAGGTGGCCAACGCTGTCGTGCGGTCTCCGCGCAAGCTCTATGTCATTGGCATGGCTGCTGGCAAAACAAGCATTTTTGCCTTGGATCAGCATGACCGAAAGATCGCCGATTTGGACCTCGACATCGGCCCCTATATTCCCGCCTATAGCATTGAAATTGATATTAGGAAGCTTCAGCAAATGCTGCGCGCCGTGATGCCGGCGGCGGCGATCACCGCGCGGGAAGCCAACGGTTCGATTATCCTGACCGGAAGATTCGGCCGAAGAGGCGCAACGCGCCGCTGATATAGCCAAGGTGTTCTTGCAGCCGGTCAAGCAGTTCTTGCCGCCGACCCTGGGCGGGAGTCCGGAGGCGCCTGGTGCGCCGGGCGCGAACGTGAATAGCATGTCTATGAATGTCAAAAACGGAGCCGGGAATTCCCCGCTCGTGCCGCAGGGCGGCCAGATCGTCAATATGCTTACCATCCGCGGCCGCGACCAGGTGATGTTGACGGTCACCGTCGCGGAAATCGATCGCAACATAGCCAAGCAACTGGGTATCACCACAAGCTCGCTTACCGCCAGCTGGGCACGTTCACGCAAGTTAATCCGTTCCCGACACGCCCGTCCCAGGATTGCTCACCCGCAAGAATGAGACGAGTGTCGAGATCCCTTCGGGCGGATCCATCGCCTCCGCGGGACTTCTCCAGACGATCTCAAAGCAAGACATCAATGGTCTTCCGGGACTCCTCGATCTGCCGGTTCTCGGCGCCGCTGTTCCGCTCGCGCGATTACCAGCGGAATGAAACCGAACTCATGATCATTGTCACGCCCTACATCGTCAAATCGGTCAAGCCGAATGAAATCGCGAAACCGACCGACGGCTTCACGCCTCGACGCTGAAAACGCGCGCGAGGAAATCCACGACATCGTCCACGAGATCGTCGCAATCAAGAATGTTGCCATATCGATTGGCGAACAGGAAGATCTGATCGACGATATCTGTAATGACGTTCTTGGCTATGGGCCCCTCGAACCTCTGCTTGGGCGCGATGAATCAATCCTTACGACTGGGCGTTTTCACGTTTGCTCCAGGCGCGTCAGAGGCCGTGATCCAAGTCGTGATGCGGAGGCACGGGAAGAGTCCCTGCACCAATTCTCGCCGGTCTCCGAAGGTGCGGAGCAATTGCCATGAATGTTGATGAATATTGGCTTAACGACAGCCAATTGACACAGCTTAGCCGTCAAAGTCCATCGACCCAGTTCGGCAATGAACTCATGTCGAAATGGCCTCAGCGGTACCCCGGATTGCACCCCGGATTGCTATCGAGCGATACCTGCCGCGACTGTGCGATCGTTCTGTCGGCGTTATCCCGACTCTTGCGGGGCAAAACGATGACGACCGGTTCTATCGAGCGGACAATTGAAGCCGTAGATGAGTCCCTCAGAGCGTCGCGTAATTTTATAGCTGGGACAGACCGGCTTGGCGG
>VDMG01000311.1:4324-5413 GCA_006514895.1 Beijerinckiaceae bacterium | reverse complement strand
ACGCCGATGCAAACATTCCTTGACGCCCGAGCCGTCGCGCAGGACAAACAAATAGGCGATCAGTTCATCGCTCACCTGGAGGCATAAAACTAAACCAACCAGTTCATGCCGTTCGTCAGATCTAATAAAAAAATTTATACAAATTATCATTTCATAGACGATGCCCAGCTGATCACCGCTTCGGCGGGCGCATCCTACAAATGGAGAATACGCTCGTAAGTCTCGACGGCATTTTCGGCAGTGGTCTGCGGGATGGTTTCGCCAACTTAGGTCATCAGCAGCCCTATACGCAATTCAACTTCGCCGTCTCCCGTGACTTCAACGTTTGGCCGGACGCCATATGGCCGAGCACCAAACTTTTGCGGTTCACTGTCGTCAATCTCCTGGACACGCTTTACCAGCTTCGCAGCGGCACCGGCATTGGTGAATTTGCGCCGCAATACGGGCCGCGCCGCGGCTTCTACGCCACCCTTTCGCAGAAGCTGTGAGTTTGCCGTGGCATTCCTCGACCCATGCCGATCCTTACCGGCGCCGAAAACAGGCAAGACGTTTCAAATAGGCTTGGGCGGCACAAGGACCGCCACCCCTTGGGCGCGGGGCGAAGGCTCGCTTTCACTGTTGGCTTGCAAAATGGTGGGGTAAGACATCCGCATACCAATGCGCGCCTGGGTGATTTTTGGCTGCCAGGCGTTGTTGTGGCGTGCAAGAGTGGATCGCCGCCGGTGCTCAAAGCTATTGAACTGGAATGCGCTTTGGATCGGCAAGCTCACTCATCGGTCAGATCATCGAGATCGGCATTGGCTTCGCCGGCCAATTGTGCTCCTTCCAGCTCAAAGAATGCAGCCGGGCGGGAGACCTTGGGAGGGAAACGAAATGATTGGCAGGAAAGATGGGCTGATGGTCAAGCGGAGCGGACGTTGCGGATTTAGGGAGACAATTCTGGCAGGGTCGCTTGGCGCGATCCTTTGCGCCGGCCCGGTTGTTGCGCAAACCGAGCCCCCGGCGCCGCAAGCCCAGCCTGCGGCACCTCTGCCGGGTGGGGCGGCGCCAGTTTCGCCCCCCATGGCGCCAGCGTCGACGGGATTGGCT
>VDMG01000311.1:0-4314 GCA_006514895.1 Beijerinckiaceae bacterium | reverse complement strand
CGGCGCAGCTTCGCGACGCTCCGGCCAATCCGCCGCGCCGCCGGCGGAAGCATCCAACCCTCCGCCGCGCTTCACGGACGCCTTGCTGCCGTCCTCCCTGCCGCGCGATCTTTCCCCTTGGGGCATGTTTCTCAGCGCCGTCGTGCCCGTCAAGATCGTCATGGTGGGCCTTGCTTTTGCCTCGCTCGCGACTTGGACGGTCTGGCTCGCCAAAACGGTCGAACTGTGGACGGCGAAACGTTTGGCGCGGCGCAGCTTCGCGACGCTCGCCAAGGCGACGAGCCTGCGCGCGGCGGCAAAAGAGCTCGCGCCGGAGCGATCCCCCGTGGCGCGTTTTGTCGCGGCCGCGGTCGGGGAAGCCGATCGTTCCGATGGTCTTGCTCCCGAAGGCGTCAAGGACCGCGCCGCGACCTTGCTGTCGCGCATCGAGGCGCAAGCGGGCCGGGCGATCCTGCGGGGAACCGGGGTTCTCGCGACGGTCGGCGCGACGGCGCCTTTTGTCGGTCTTTTTGGAACCGTCTGGGGGATCATGGACAGTTTCATCGGCATATCGAGGACCAACACGACCAATCTCGCGGTGGTGGCGCCCGGCATTGCCGAAGCCCTGCTCGCGACCGCCATGGGGCTCATCGCGGCCATTCCGGCGGTCGTGATGTATAATGGTTTCGCGCGCGCCATCACCGGCTATCGCGCCCAGCTCGGCGACGCGGCGGCGGAAGTGCTGCGCCATCTTTCGCGCGATCTCGACCGCGAGGCTTTTCCGCAAAAGGAAGATGCCTCGATCGTTCATTTGCGCCAATCGGCGGAGTGAGCGCTATGGCAATACGCCTTTCCCTCGAGGAGGATCGGGTCGAGGAAACCCATGAGATCAATGTGACGCCGTTTATCGACGTCATTTTGGTTTTGTTGATCATCTTCATGGTGGCGGCGCCTCTCTCCACGGTCGACGTCAATGTCGATCTCCCGGCGTCCACCGCGCAACCCGCGCCGCGTCCCGACAAGCCATTGTTCCTGACGCTGAAAACCGATCTTTCTCTCGTGCTTGGCGACGTGCCCGTGAAGCGGGAGGATCTCGGCGGCACCCTCGATGCAGCGGCGCAGGGCGACAAGGATCAGCGGGTTTTCGTCCGGGCCGATCGCACAGTTCCCTACGGCGAGGTTATGGAGGTGATGAATCTCCTTCGTACCTCCGGCTATTTGAAGATCGGGCTCGTCGGGATGGAGGCTGCCGCCGCAGAGGGACCCTCCCAGGCGGGACCCGCGCCCTCCACGAGCGAGCTCAAGCCATTGGGGGCCGCGCCGCCGGAGCCGAAGCCGTGACGGCCGCCAGCCCGGCCGCCAAGACGGTTTTGCCCGCTGATGACGAGCCGTCCCTGCGGCGCTGGATGTTTGCCGCCGCCACGGTCGTTCTCGTCCATGCGGCGATCGTCTTTTGGCTGATGTACATCCGGGAATTGCACTCGGCCGGCGAGCCTCCGGCGGCGATTATGGTCGAGCTCGCGCCCGTGGACGTCGCGCCGCCGGCGGAGACGCCCCCCGAGGTCATGCCGGGCCCGCAAATGACAGAGGCCCAGCCCGAGGAGGCCGAACAGAAGCAGACGATCCCGGTGCCGGAGCTTCTCGCCGCTCCTAAGCCCAATGTCGTTCTGATGACTCCGCACAAGCCGAAACCGACGCCGAAGAAAATCGTGAAGGAGGTGCCGAAGCCCGTGGTGAAGCGGATGCATGAACCTCCGGCGCCGCGCACCAGCGCGCCGCCCCGCGCCGCGGCGACGGCACGAGCGGCCTCCTCGCATGCATTGAGCAGGGCGGAGGCGGCGGCTTGGCGCAGCTCCTGGGCGGCGGCCTTGAGTTGGAGCAAACACTATCCGGAAGCGGCGCGGGCGCGAGGCGAACAAGGGACGGTGCGCCTCGCCCTCGTGATCGATCGCGGTGGCCATGTCGTGTCGGCCCGGGTCATCGGCAGTTCCGGGTCGGCCATCCTCGACGAAGCCGCGCTCGACATGGCGCGCCGCGCGAGCGGCCGCCCCTTGCCGCCGGAGATGGGAGCCAGCGTCAGTCTCACTGTCCCAGTCCGATACAGCATCAGGTAAAGGCGGCAGACAGTTGATGTTAGACCGTGACCTGGGCGCCGAGCTCGACGACGCGATCGGACGGAATCGAGAAGAAGTCGGTCGCATTCGCCGCTTGTCGCGATAGGGCGATATAAAGCCGGTCCTGCCAAACGGGCATGCCCGAATTGGGGGCGGGCTTGATCGTCCAGCGGCCGAGAAAAAACGATGTCGTCATGATGTCGAATTTCAAGCCGGCCTTGCGCAGCGAGGCGAGCGCGGCTGGAACGCGCGGACTTTGCATGTAGCCATAATGTAGGATGACGCGGGTGAAATCCTCGGAAAGCTTCTCGATTTGAAAGCGCTTGCTGGCCGGAACGCGCGGCGTATCTTCGGTTAAAACCGACAAAAGCCAAACGCGTTCGTGGAGGACCTTGTTGTGTTTAAGATTATGCATCAGGGCGGAAGGCGCTATCTCGGGGGAACTTGTCAGGAAAACAGCAGTCCCCGCCACCCGCATCGGTTTCGATTTTTCCAGCATGCGGATGAGGTCGGGCGTTGGAATCGAATCGCGGCGGAGCTTCTGCGTGAAAAGTCTTGTGCCGCGAACCCAGGTCCCCATCACGACCATCGCGCAGCCGGCGATCACCAGAGGCACCCAGCCACCGTCGACGATCTTCATGAGATTGGCGGTGAGGAATGCGAAATCAATGACGAGAAAACCGGAAACGAAGAGGCCCGCGAGCCAAACCGGCCAATGCCAGCATTTCCAGACCACGACGAAAGCAAGTGCAGTGGTCGCCACCATGGTACCTGTCACCGCGATACCATAGGCGGAGGCGAGCGAACTCGAACTCTTGAACACCAGCACCAGCACCATAACCCCGATTAGCAACAGGCGATTGATGCGCGGGATAAAGATCTGACCTTCCTGGGTTTCGGAAGTGTGCAGGATGAGCATGCGCGGCAGCAGCCCGAGCTGGATCGCCTGGCGCACAAGCGAGAAGGCGCCGGTGATGACGGCCTGACTCGCGATGACCGTCGCGATTGTTGCAAGGATAACGAGCGGCAGAAGAGCCCAGTGCGGTGCGAGCAGGAAAAATGGATTGTCCACTGAAGCCGGATTGGCGAGAACGAGCGCGCCCTGGCCAAGATAGTTCAAGCTCAGTGCCGGAAGCACGAAGAGAATCCAGGCGGTTTGAATCGGCGCGCGGCCGAAATGACCCATGTCCGCGTAAAGCGCCTCGGCCCCTGTTACCGCAAGGAAGACGGAGCCGAGCACGACGAAACCGAGGATGCCGTGGCCGAACAGAAAACTCACACCGTGGATGGGATTGAAGGCGAGAAGGATGCGCGGCGCATCGCCGATGTGAGCCGCGCCCAAGACCCCGATCGCCAGAAAAAAAACCGCCATGATGGGGCCGAAGAAGGCCGCGACGCGCGCGGTGCCGCGTCTTTGCGCCCAAAAGAGCGACATCAGGATGATGATTGTGAGCGGCAGGATATAGGGGGAGAAAATCGGCGTGACGAGTTCGAGCCCCTCGATGGCCGAGAGGACCGAAATAGCAGGCGTGATGACCGCGTCGCCCGAAAACAGCGCCGCCCCTGCGACGCCGAGAAAGAAGACTGGCACCACGGCGTGGCCAAGGGCCGACTGGGCGAGCGCCATCAGGGATAGGATGCCGCCTTCGCCCCTATTATCCGCGTGCATGAGAAACAACACGTATTTCGCGGTCACGGTAAAGAACAGCGCCCACATGAGCAGGGATACGGTTCCAATGACCCCGGTATCGGTCACTCCGGCAGCTTTGATGTGATAAAGCGATTCACGCAGCGCATAGAGGGGGCTCGTGCCAATGTCGCCGAACACCACGCCAAGCGACCCGAGAGCCAAGCCGGCAAAGGCGGTTTTTCGCGGTATGGCGGGTTCCCTCGCCTCCTGTTGCGCGGATGCAGGAGAACCCTGTCTTTGCGCGATCTGTTGACCCATTCGAATGTCCTTCGCGGCCGCCTTCCTGCGCCGGTACGCCCCGCGAGACCAGGTTGCTGCAACGCAATATAGTCTCTTGTCGCCGGGGAGAGAAGGGGCCAGCGCGAACATCCTGGATACGCCAATGTGCCGCCGCCCACGATCCCACATAAGCCCTTCGAACCGTGGCCGATCGATGACCCTCTCAGAATATAAATCGCAAAACCGAACTTCCCATTTTGCGGCATAAGCCAGAAGCGGGCGCCTCGGCCGAACGTATGGCCTGCCTTGAAG
>VDMG01000114.1:22795-23969 GCA_006514895.1 Beijerinckiaceae bacterium | reverse complement strand
GGCATAGGCGGGAAAATCGTCGCCGTATTGCGCCGCCCGCTCGTCCGTGACGAGATGCACCGTAAAGCCGCGCGCGGCGAGAGCATGGCTCAAGGCCGCCGCCGGAAACAAATGGCCGCCGGTGCCGCCCGCCGCGACGGCGATGGAACCTTTAATGCTCATGCGAAAGCTTCCACCCTAGCGTCCGTGAGGATTGCCGCGCCCGGCCGTTTGCGCAGGACCGCGATCAAAAACCCGATCGCGAGTGCGAGCGAAATAAGCGAGGAGCCGCCATAGGAAATAAAGGGCAAGGTCATGCCCTTCGCCGGTATGAGATTGATATTAACCGCCATATTGATGGCGCTTTGGATGCCGAAAAGCATCACAAGTCCTGCCGCCGCGAACCGGCAAAACGGATCTTCGTTGCGCGCCGCCATGAACAAGCCGCGCAACACGATGAAGGCGAAAATAGAAGCGATCAAGACGCAGGCGAGAACGCCGAATTCCTCGCCCGTCACCGCGAAAATGAAATCCGTATGGGCATCGGGAAGGATGCGCTTGACAGTCCCTTCGCCCGGCCCTTTGCCGAACCAGCCGCCGGACAGAAAGCAGTCAAGCGCGGTATCCACTTGAAACGTATCGGCAATGCCGCCGCCGGCGCCCGGATCAATGAATTTGAGGACCCGGGCGCGCACATGCGGCACCAATTTATAGGCAAGCAGGGCGCCGCCGAAGCCCGCCCCGCCTAGGCCCGCTACCCAGAGCCAATGAAGACCAGCCATGAAGAGCAGCGCCATCCAGACCAGCGAAACGAGCATTGTCTGGCCGAAATCCGGTTGGAGAATCAAAGGGACGATCGTCACCCCCAAAAGTAGGATGGCGAGAAGATTGGCTGGAACGTCGCGCCGCTTGCCAACCTCCGAAAAAGCCCAGGCCACGAGAATGACAAAGGCCGGTTTCAAGAACTCCGACGGCTGGATGCCGAAGATCCAGCGCCGCGATCCCTTGATCTCATGGCCATAGAGGAGCGCCACCAAGATCAGGGTGATAGACACCAGAAATACAAAAAGGGCGACCCGCCGCACTTGCCGTGGGGAAAGGAAAGAAGCGGCGACTAGGACCGCGACCGAGGGAATCAAATAAAGGACCTGACGATGCACGAAGTGAAAGGCCGAAAGGCCGAGCCGCTCCGCGA
>VDMG01000114.1:0-22785 GCA_006514895.1 Beijerinckiaceae bacterium | reverse complement strand
GGCGGGCTTCCGGCCATCGTCAGCACTAGCCCCAGGACCATCAAGGCACCGACCGCCGCGAGGATCCAGCGGTCGATTGTCCACCACCAATTCGCCAGGGCAGAGCGTTCCGCGCGCGATACCATTGTTGCCTCCTCAGCCCGCTTTCCTGTTCACGAGCAAAGCCTTGACGAGCTCACGAAAACGATCGCCGCGCTTTTCGAAATCGGGGAATTGGTCGAACGACGCGCAGGCCGGCGAAAGAAGCACGACAGGCTCCTTGAGCTCACTCGCAAATGCATCGCGCGCGGCGGCCGGAACAGCGGCTTCGAGCGAGCCGCAGCACTCATAAGGAAAGGAATCCCCAATGGTCCGCGCGAAAAGCTCGCTCGCCTCGCCGATCAGATAGGCCTTGACCACTTTGCCGAACAAAGGCCGCAGCGGTTCGATGCCGCCCTCTTTCGCCCTGCCGCCGATGATCCAAAACACTTTGTCGAAGGAGAGGAGCGCCTTTTCTGCGGCATCGGCATTGGTTGCTTTGGAATCGTTGACGAAGAGAACCTTCCCCTTCTGTCCCACTTCCTCGAGACGGTGCGGCAGCCCGGGAAAACTCCGCAGGCCTTTCGCGACCCGTTCGAGATCGAGCCCAAGCGGCCCCAGCGCCGCGACGGCGGCGGCGGCATTCTGGCCATTGTGCTTGCCGCGCAGCGAGGCAATTCCGGCGAGATCGGCAACCGGCGTCGAGCGGCCTCCGGCGAAGCGCAGAAGACATGTGCCATCGAGTGTAATCCCGTCTTCAACAACGGTCTTGGTCACGGAAATTCGGATCACCCGCTTGCCCGCTTTGCTTACCTCGTCAGCGATGGCGGATGAAATGTCATCGTCGATACCGATAACCGCGAGATCGGATTTTTCCACCAGCCTCGCCTTGATCGCGGCGTAATTCTCCATCGTGCCATGGCGGTCCAGGTGATCCGGCGTGACATTCAAAAGTACGCCGGCGGAAGGGTTAAGGGAGGGAGCAAGATCGATTTGAAAAGAGGAGCACTCGACGACATGAACGCGTTCTTGCGCCGGCGGCGGCAATGCAAGGATAGGCGTGCCGATGTTGCCGCCAACTTCGACAGGAAAACCGAAGCTCCGGAAAAGATGCGCGGCGAGCGCCGTCGTCGTAGATTTTCCATTCGTTCCGGTGATCGCCACGAAAGTCGAGGCCGGTGCGATTTGCCGCCGCTCGCGGCAAAACAATTCTATGTCGCCGATAATTTCGACCCCGGCTTGCCTTGCCTTCGGCACGGTCCAGTGAGGCGAGGGATGCGTCAATGGAACGCCAGGAGAAAGAACGAGCGAATCGAAATTCCGCCAGTCCGCGACCGCAAGATTTTCGATCCTAAGGCCCGCCGCGCGGGCTTTTTCGCGCGCGTGCTCATTGTCGTCCCAGACCGACACGCGGGCGCCGCCTGCAGCCAGGGCCTGCGCGGTGACAAAACCCGACCCGCCTAGTCCAAACACGGCGGCGTGCTTGCCTTCAAAGCTCGTGACGGGCGTCATCGCTACCTCAATTTCAAGGTCGAGAGGCCGATCAGCGCAAGGACGAAAGCAATGATCCAGAAGCGAACCACGACTTGCGGCTCGGACCAGCCGAGCTGCTCGAAATGATGGTGGATCGGCGCCATCTTAAAGATGCGCTTGCCGGTGAGCTTGAAAGAAACAACCTGGACAATGACCGACAGGGTCTCGACGACGAAGAGACCGCCGACGATGGCAAGAACAATCTCATGCTTGACGGCGACGGCGATGGTACCAAGAGCGCCGCCAAGGGCGAGCGAGCCCGTATCGCCCATGAAGATCTGCGCGGGCGGCGCGTTGAACCAAAGGAACCCCAAGCCGGCGCCGATCAAGGCGCCGCAGACAACGGCAAGTTCGCCCGCGCCGGGCACGAAGTTTATCCCGAGATACGTCGAGAATATCGCGTTACCGGCAAGATAAGCGATAATCCCGAAGGCCGCAGCTGCGATCATCACGGGCACGATCGCGAGGCCGTCGAGGCCATCCGTGAGATTGACCGCATTGCCGGCGGAAACAATCACGAATGATCCGAAGGCGAGAAAGAAAAGACCGAGGTCGGCGACAAATCCATTGATCGCCGGCAACGCGAGGGCAGTCGTGTGCGGCGTCCCGAGTTTCATCATCGCGTAGCAGGCGGCGGCGGCTATGGCCAGTTCGAAGGCAAGCCGGCGGCGTCCGGAGAAACCTTTGTGCGTCTGTTTCGTGACCTTCAATAAATCATCATAAAAACCGATCGCGCCAAAGCCGGCCATGACCAAAAGCACGATCCAAACGAAATGATTGCGCAAATTTGCCCAAAGCAAGGTAGAGACAATGAGACCTGACAAAATCATGAGACCGCCCATCGTCGGCGTCCCGGTCTTCAGCAGGATATGCGATTGCGGGCCGTCGTCGCGAATTGGCTGGCCCTTGCCTTGTTTTAGGCGCAGGGCGGCTATGATGCTCGGCCCAAAGAAGAACACGAAGAAAAGCGCCGTCGCAGTGGCCCCGCCGGTGCGGAAAGTAATATAGCGGAACAGGTTGAGCGGCCCATAAATATTCGAAAATTCGGAAAGCCAAGTCAGCATTGCATGGCCCTCGACAAACTTTCGGCAGCGCGTTGCTTGAGGGAATCGACGATGGCGCTCATCCGGCTGGCGTTCGATCCCTTGACGATCACCATGTCGCCACTTTGGACTGCCGCCCCGACAATAGGCACGAGACCGCTTGCCTTATCGCACCAGGCCCCCTGCAATTGACCAGGCAAAGCCTCGAAGAGATGCTTCATCAAGGGACCCGCGGCGAAGACAAGGTCGATATTGGCCGCGACATCGCCGGCAAGTTCAGCATGCATCGCGGCGCCGTCACGACCAAGTTCGAGCATATCTCCGAGGATCGCGATACGGCGTCCGTTGCCCCGCAAAGGAAGTGCTCCGACCAATGCAAGCGCCGCGCGCATCGACGCCGGGTTGGCATTGTAGCTCTCATCGATGAGCGTGTAAGGGCCGCCTTCGGCGGGCAAAAGCTGCCTCTCGCCTCGTCCAGGCTGCGGCGATAAAGATGCAAGCGTGCCCGCAGCGCCCTCAAGATCGACACCAAAAGCTTTCGCGGCAAGCAGCACCGCGAGCGAATTCATCGCGAAGTGGCGGCCCGGCACGCCGAGACGATAGGTGAGATGATGGCCGCGGATTTCCGCCTCGACCACGGAATGATCGACGGCGACCTTCGCACTTATCAGCCTCGCGTCGGCATTCACATGTTCGCCAAAGCTCGCGACGTGGCCCGCGGGGGAAACCTTGGCATGCGCCAGGAGACGCTCATATTGAGGGATATCGCGATTGAGAATGGCAAGGCCACCAGGCACAAGCCCGGAAAAGATCTCCGCCTTGGCGTCGGCGATCTCATCGATACTTTCGAAATATTCGAGATGGACGGGCGCAATCGCCGTGATGATCGCCACATTCGGACGCACCATCGCGGTCAGCGGCGTGATTTCGCCCTTGTGGTTCATGCCGATTTCGAAAATCCCAAACCTTGTGTTCTTCGGCATGCGCGCCAAGGACAGCGGCACGCCCCAGTGATTGTTGTAGGACGCGGCCGACGCGTGCGAAGCACCGGCTTGGGTAAGCACCAGCCGCAAGGCTTCCTTCGTCGACGTCTTGCCGACCGAACCCGTTACCGCAACGATACGGGCTTGCGAGCGGTCCCGCGCGGCCACGCCGAGACGTTCCAGCGCCGCAAGAACGTCCGTTACGACATAGAGCGGTCCAAGCAGCCGAAGCGCATCGGCGTGGGCTTCGTCGACGACCGCCGCGGCGGCGCCTTTCTCGAAAGCCGCGCCGGCATAATCATGGCCGTCCGAATTGACCCCCTTGATGGCGAAAAAAAGCTCGCCGTCCCGCAAAGTGCGGGAGTCTATGGAAATTCCAGTGATGCCACCGCGCGGGAGGCGGCCGCAGACCCGGGCCATGAGCGGATCGACGAGGCCGAGGCTCGTCCATAGAAAATTGCTTTCAGCAGCGGTGATCATGCGGAAGCTTCATTCAATATCGCGCGCGCGCAGCCAGAGTCGGAGAAAGGCAGCGTTTTTTCGCCGATGGTCTGACCGGTTTCATGTCCCTTACCCGCAATGAGGAGACCATCGTCCGGGCCGAGCATCGCAATGGCATGCGCGATCGCCAAGGCCCTGTCGCCGATCTCTTCGAGATTGTCGGAGCCCGCCGCGCCGCGAAGTATGGCCTTGCGGATCGAGGCCGGATCCTCCGAGCGGGGATTGTCGTCGGCGATGATGACGTGATCGGCCAAGCGCGCCGCTATCTTGCCCATGATCGGCCTTTTGCCGGCATCGCGGTCGCCGCCGCAGCCAAATACCACGATGAGCTTGCCGCGCACAAAGGGGCGGAGGGCCCTGAGCGCCTTATCGAGCGCGTCCGGCTTATGCGCGTAATCGACGAAGATGGGCGCGCTCTTACTCCGGCCCACGAGTTCGAGACGGCCGGGCGCTCCCGCGAGCTTTTCAAGCGCCGGAAAGACCGCCCCGACAGGGCTCCCCACCGCGATGCAAAGGGCCGCCGCGACAAGCGCGTTCGACACCTGAAACGCCCCCGCGAAAGGAAGAAGGATGGAGAAAATCTTGCCCTCATGGGCTATTTTTATCCGCGTCGAGAAATCCTCCGCCTTTGCCTCGAGGAGACGCAGACTCGTACCCATGAAGCCGGTCGAAAGGACGCGCAGGCCGCGCCTTTCACAAGCCGCGATGACCTTTGCCGCGGCATCGCTGTCGGCATCGACGATAGCGGTCTGGCCGGGCGCGAGCAGCCGCTCAAAGAGCTGGAGTTTCGCGCTAAGATACTCGTCAAGGGTGGCATGGTAGTCGAGGTGGTCGCGCGAAAGATTGGTAAAGGCGGCGGCTGTGAGGCGAACACCGTCGAGCCGGCGTTGCAAAATGCCATGCGAGGACGCCTCCAAGGCGAGATGGGTTACACCGCTGCGCGCCAGTCCGTCCAAGATTTTGTGCAAGCTCACCGGATCCGGCGTGGTCAGCGAGCCAGCGACCGGCCCCGACGGCGCGACGACGCCAAGCGTGCCGAGCGAGGCGGCTTTGGCGCCCTCGGCGGCCCAAATCTGACGCACGAAATCGGCGACCGACGTCTTGCCGCTGGTTCCGGTGACCGCGACGATCACCTCTGGCTGGCGCTTGTATAGGCGCGCGGACGCCTGCGCCAACGCGAGCCGCACATCGGTTGCTTTAAGGAAAGCGGCAGGCCCGATCGAGCCCACGGGATCGCGCTCGGCAACGATTGCTATGGCGCCGCGCTGAACCGCTTGCGGCGCAAAGACAAGGCCGTCCGTTTTGGTTCCCGGCACCGCGAAAAAAACCATGTCCGGCGTCACCCCGCGGCTGTCGGCGCTGATGCCCTTGATCTCGCGGGCGGCCAAGCCTTCCGGTATATCCGCCTGCGGGAACAATTCGGCCGGAAATAATTCGGCAAGGCGCATCAATGCTCTCCTCCGCCCCTTGCCGGTACATTTGCTTCCGCATAGCCAAGTTTCGCGAGCAGCGGAAACGGCTGTGGCGGCAAGTCAAAGCGTGGCGGCAAGCCAAGCAATGGCCCGGTCCGCTCGATAATCTTGCCGGTGACCGGACCCGCATTCCAAGCCGCTGTACGGTAGCCGTTCGTCTCCGGCAACGCCTGCGGCTCGTCCAACAGCGTCAGATAGAGATATTTGGGCTTGTCGGCTGGCATAATCGCCATGAATGTCGTGAATACCCTGTCCTTGGCATAATGGCCGTGGACGATCTTATCCGCGGTCCCTGTCTTGCCGCCAACGAAATAGCCCTTGATATCGGCTATTTTAGCGGTACCGATTTCCGCGTTGAGCCGCATCAAATAACGCATAGCCTCCGATGTTTCCGGCTTGACGACGCGCGGCGCATCCTTTTTCGCATCCTCCTCGTTCCGCTTCAAGAAGGTCGGAGTAATAAGAATTCCGCCATTCGCCAGCGCGCCCACGGCCATCATGGCCTGCAAAGGAGCAACATTGAGGCCTTGCCCGAAGGCAATCGTCATCGTATTCAGTTCGCCCCAATTTTTCGGAACCAGAGGCTCGGCGGATTCCGGCAGCTCTGTTCGCAGACGGCTAAGCTGCCCCAATTTACCCAAGAAAGCCTTATGAGCCGCGACACCCGCCATCAAAGCCGTGCGCGCGGCCCCAATGTTGGATGAATAGGTAAACACCTCCGGCACGCTCAAGACCCGGTGCGTCGCGTGAAAGTCGTGAATGGTAAAATGCCCATAGCGCAAGCTGTCGCGCGCGTCGATACGCGAGTGCAGCGTGACCTTGCCCATATCGAGGGCCATCGCAATGGAAATGGCCTTGAAGGTCGAGCCCATTTCATAAACGCCGACGGAAATCCGGTTGATATAGTTCAAATCATGCGGATCGGGCGGCGTGTTCGGATCAAAATCGGGCAAGGACGCCATTGCGATGACTTCGCCGGTATTCACGTCGAGAATGGCGGCCGCGCCGCCACCCTTGGCCTTGAACTTGGCGATGCCCTTGGCAAGCTCGTCGCGCAACGCGTAAGTCACCTTGAGATCAAGCGATGTCGTAATTGGCTTTAGGTTTTCCGGCGTCAGACTGAAACCCGCGCCATGCAAATCGGCCAGTCCCTGGCCGTCGATATATTTTTCGAGCCCCGACATGCCGATGCCGTCAAGGCTGGCAAAGCCAAGAACATGCGCGGCCACCGGGCCGTTAGGATAAACCCTTTTGTTCTCGGGCAAAAAACCGACACCCGGCAAGCCGAGCCGATAGACTTCCTGCTGCTGTTTGGGGGTAATCGCGCGCTTGACCCAAACGAAGCCCTTGCGGGAGCCGAGGCGCTCCCGCAGCTCTCGCGCGTCGACGTCTGGAAGCACGGCGGTCAGAAGTTCGACCGCTTCATCCTTATCGATGATTCGCCGGGGCTCCGCGAAAACCGACATAACCTTGACATCGGTCGCCAGAATTTCGCCGTTTCGGTCGAGAATGTCGGGCCGCGCAGCGGCGATGGCATCGTCGGCCGCGCGTTTGACGCTTTGGGGCGGATCCGGGCGCAGACCGAAATCGATAAGCTTGCCCGCGATGATCCCATAGACCGCGAGAAAAACCCAAGCCGCGAGTCTAATGCGGAATGCACTCTTGCCGGGCTTTGCCGAAAATATGCCGGCGAAGAGATTTCTGATGACGCGGACGCGGCTGCCAGCGGGCCTGACCGGCGCATTGTTTGCTTTATTCTCGCACCCTGTATCGAAGCTGTCACTCATTGTTTCGCGGCCGTCATCTGGCCGGCGTCGAGGACGCGGCGGGATCGATAATGCTGCCATTGGCGGGGCTATTCGTCGGCGCTCCCAAGCCAAGCGCTTCGAGCTTCTGTCCGATCTCATCGCCCCTTTGTGCCTTGCCCGGCAAGGACTCCGGTTTGACGATCTGGTTCAAGGAAACCGTTTGCAAATCGAGGAATCTATCGGCGAGCGCCTGAATGCGCTCGGGACGAGTCAAATGCGCCCATTCGGCGCGCAACATGCCGATTTTGTCCTGTTCCCATTTGATCTCGTGTTGAAGCTTTACGATCGTCTCGGCATGGAAAATCGTTTCGTATTTGATCGTATAGGCATAGATCGCGGAACCGATAAGCGCCGCGATCGCCAAAATATTCAGTAGCCGCACCATTCTAGTGGCTCCCCGGACGGTCTTGAGGAAGCTTCGCGAGCGCCATCAAGCGATCGCCGGGACCGCGAGGCATGGCTTTCGTGCGCACACCATGGCGCAGCTTGGCCGATCGTGCGCGCGGATTGGCGCCAATCTCACGCGGCGAAGGCGTTACCGGCTGCTTGCCGCTTTGGCTGAAGGTTGGCTCCGGCGGTTCGCTCTCGTGCGGGAGCCGCCGGGAAGACGTTTTGCCGCGCCCGGAGCGCTCGGTGAAAAACTGTTTGACGATACGGTCCTCAAGCGAATGAAAAGTCACCACCGCGAGCCGGCCGCCCTGCTTTAGAAGTGCTTCCGCCGCGGCGAGCGCACGGACCAGTTCGCCAAGCTCATCGTTTACGGCGATGCGCAGCGCCTGGAACACGCGCGTTGCCGGATGCACTTCGCCAGCCCGGCCAGGCGCGACGCGAGCGATCAGGGAAGCGAGCGCGACGGTCGATGTGAAAGGCGCCTTGGCGCGGTCCATGACGATCGCATGAGCGATCCGGCGGGACGCTCGCTCCTCGCCAAAATAATAAAAAATATTGGCAAGGGTTGTTTCCCTCGCCGTATTAACGAGATCGGCGGCGCTCGTCCCGGCGCGGTCCATGCGCATATCGAGCGGTCCTTCGCCGCGAAAGGAAAAGCCGCGCCCCGCATCGTCGATTTGCATCGACGACACGCCGATGTCGAATACCACGCCGTCGAAATCCGAAAAACCTCGCTCCCGTGCTGCCAGTTCCAGCCTTCCAAATTTCTCCTGGACAAGGCAAAGCCGCCCCTGCGCTTCGTTCACAAGTTCGGCCCCGCCGGCAATTGCGATAGGGTCGCGATCAAGCGCGAGAACGCGAAGTCCGGGCAACGCGAGCAGGGCGCGCGAATAGCCGCCCGCGCCAAACGTCGCATCGAGATAAAGTCCACCCTCGCGCGGGGCGAGCGCGGCCATGACTTCATCACGAAGCACGGGAACGTGCCGGGCCGGTCCGCCAGCGGCGAGAAAAGCCTCATCGCCGCGGCCCGCTGTCATTCCCGTGCTCCATGTTGCCGTGGCGGCGGCGTGTCCGGCGCCACGTGTCTGGAACCGAGCTGCCTTCTGAAATCGTGCAACCGGCTTCTGGCCTCCGCTAGATGCACGAGAAAACGTCCCGGTTCCCAGATTTGAAACTTAAATCCATGCCCGACGAAAGTGACCTCTGTGGCAATGCCGGCATAGGTTTTGGCGCTTTCGCTGAGGATCACCCGCCCCTCCGTGTCGATTTTCAAAATCTCGCTTGTGCCAATGAGAGCCGTCGAAAACAGGTCGCGCTCCTCCGAATAGGGAGAAAGCTTGCCAAGAAGGTCGTGAATTTCACGCAGGAGGGCGTGCCCCCCGCAATCGAGAGCTGCCGCATCGAGCGAGGGATGGACATAAAGACCGTCGAAGCCATCGCGCGCCAGCACGGCCCGG
This sequence comes from Beijerinckiaceae bacterium, assembly GCA_006514895.1. Taxonomy (GTDB): domain Bacteria; phylum Pseudomonadota; class Alphaproteobacteria; order Rhizobiales; family Beijerinckiaceae; genus Methylocapsa. The sequence continues at coordinate 13,580 of VDMG01000114.1, read as the reverse complement.
AACGGCGCCGGAATTGAGACCCGGCCCTTGGCATCCAGCCGGCTGGTGCAATGCGAGACAAATCCGTCCACTCCCAACCCCACCCGCGCGGGTTACCCTCGGGCTTGGCCGCGAAGGCCGATCGTGCACCGCGCCGCGCCGCCGAGCGGCTAAACCTCGGTGCGGGAGGATTTGGGATAACATGGGAAAACTTGGGCGTCAATGGAATTGCCGAGTCATCACCGGCAAATTCAGGAAAAGTATGTTGGCGCGCGACAAAAGCCTTGGCCTCATCTCCTCGTGGAATGCTTCCGCTCGGGACCCCATTTGGGCGCGGGCTGCGTCACTGAAGGCGGATCGCTCGCCGGAAAGCTATCGGCAAGTTCGCGATCGAGTTCGCGATCAAGCTCCTTCTTCTCAGTCTTGGCCAGACTTTCTTGCTTTTCGTGCTCGTGATCCTTGGCCTTTGGACTTTCGTGAGGCGTGGTTATTGTTTTTGCTGTCATGTTTCGCTCCTTACGGCTCTCCGCATTGGAACGAGTTCGATCGTCAACTGTTCCGTCGTTCTGTAATGTTTGGCTCAGGATTTCCGAACCGGTCACTCGGCCAGGATGCGCGCCGGCGGGAAGACAATTTCGACCAAAGTGCCCTCATGCTCCTTGCTCTTGATCGTGAGGGAGGCGTGATTGGCCTCGACCAAGGCTTTGGTCAGCGGCAGACCCAAGCCGGTGCCGCTCGACGGCCGCGCGGTGGCAAGCCGCCGGAAGGGCTCGAAGGCGGCGCCGATATCGGCCTCGGACATGCCTACTCCGGAATCGCGAATGCGAATAATTGCGCTTCCAGAGTCGGCGAGCGCGGTCGAAACCATGACCCGCCCACCCGGTTGATTGAACTTCACCGCGTTCGACAGGAGGTTCAACACGATCTGGCGAAGCGAGCGCTTGTCGGCGAGAATATTTGGCAGCGCGGGCGACAATGAAAGCCTCATCGCGACCCGCTCGCCACTCGCTTGCGGCTGCATGATCGAGACACATTCGGAGACAATGCGATTGGCGTCGATCGATGTAAAGTCGAAGTCCATCTTGCCCGCCTCGATTTTGGAAAGGTCGAGAAGATCGTTGACGAGACTCATGACGAGTGAGCCCGAGGCATGGATGTCCTTGAGATAATCCTTGTAGCGCCGGTTGCCGACCGGCCCGAAACGCTCGTTCATCATGACTTCGGCGAAGCCCAGGATCGCATTGAGCGGCGTCCGGATTTCGTGACTGACCTTAGCCAGAAAATCCGATTTCAAGGCACTCGCTCGCTCGGCTTCCTTGCGTGCTCCCTCAAGCTCCCGCTCGACTTTTTTCCAATGCGTGAGATCGCGCAAAATTGCGCAAAACCGGACCTCGCGCTGTTCGCCCGCGCCGGGCGCGCCGCCGATACGGCCAAGTGTCATAAAGACCGGAATAGAGCCGCCTTGCCGGGCGAGGCCAACGACCTCGCGCCCCCGATTGAGCAGATTGATGCCGCCATCCGATTTCAATTCTTCGAAATAGTCCATCGCGAGCGCCCTGCTTTCCGGCGCGATCAAATCGGTGAAAAGCGAACCGGCGACCTCGTTTTGGTCGTAGCCGAAAAGAGCCTCGCCGGAGCGGTTCAAGGTGAGGATCAGCCCTTGCCTGTCGAGAACCGCGACGCCGTCCGTCGCGGTGTCCATAATGGCGCAGAGCTCGCGAAACGCGCTTTTTTGGCGGCGCAGCTCCATTTCCAGATTCGCTCGGCCGCTTCCCCCGCCGGGCCGCGCGTCGTTCTCTCGCTGCGCGCGTTCGATTTCGTCCCTTTGACCGGCGACATCCGGCACTGTCTGGCCCGCCGGCAAGGCCCGCGTCTCAAGGGTAGCTGCCCGTTCATAAAGATCAAAGACATCGAGGACCGCCCCGGCAAACAGCGGCGGCGCTCCTTCGCCGCCGACGCGGCGGCCAAGAACTGTGATGGTTCTGGTCGCCTGGCCGATGCGGAAACGCAGTTTTCCGATGCTGGGCGCGGCATCGAGATCGAGGGTCGCGGCAAAATCGGCAAGCCGTTGCGAGCCCCCGCTCTTCCCTTTGGAGAGAAAGCGTGAGAGGCCGCCGAGCGTTTTCACGCCGAATAAAGACAGAAAGCTTTCGCTGGCGAGAACCAGCTGGTCCGGTCGCGACGCATGTTTGCCGCCCATCGCGACAATTGGCATATGCGAAGCAAGCCCGGACGGCAGAATACCCAAAATATCCGCAATGTCGCTCTGCGTCAGCCCGGGCTTGCAGAAAAATCCGGACGTGCCGCCTTGCGCTTTCTCCGCCAACATGGATCACCTTCACGAAATCCAGCGGTGCGGCGCCCGAGGGATAAACGGCCGATCTTGTTACGCGCAACATAGTCAATTTATTCTTAAGTTTTAGAGTTGCGCCGCGGCTACAGGTGCGATTTCCCGCCGCGAGACCCCGTTCAAAGCCTTGCAATCGTGGATCGATCCTTTTACGGTCCGGCGCTTTCCGGCACGCCGCCATAGCTCAGTTGGTTAGAGCGCTAGATTGTGGATCTAGAGGTCCCCCGTTCGAGCCGGGGTGGCGGTACCAGTTCCTTCCATGCAAGAGAGAGCCAGAACCGGCGCCCCGTCTCAAGTTAGAAAGCGTCGCGGGCGGAATTGACGACGCCCCGGCTCGTGATCACGATCCAGCCTGCGCCGCGTCTTTCGATCGATTTCACTGTTCCCGCGCCGGGAATTGTTTCTCCCGGCATGACCTCGATCGAGCCGCGCGGACTTTCCACCAGAGCAACGCCATCGTAAACGTCACGGACGACCCAATTCGTGATCAATTGCGGATTTCGCTCGCCACTCGGTGTGTCAAGCGGCGGCTTCGCCTGCGCAACGCGCAATTGTTTTCCGGAAACCGCTGTTGCTTGTGTGGCGGCGGCGCCGGCCGATCCGGCGGCAAGCGGCGCGCCGATCTGGTGTTCCATGCGATCGAGCCGCTCGATAATTTGCGACACCTTCGCCTCCGGTTCGCGCTGCATGCGCTCGACCTTGCCCGCAAGCTCGGCGATCGAGGCGCCGGTTTCGCTCTTCACCGCGTCGAGACGCGACCTCAGGCTTTCGAGCCCGGCGGCATCCTTCGCCGTCTGGCTTTGCATGGCACGCAAAACCTCGACATTTGCTTTAAGGGACCGGATGTCCTCGGCCATTTTTTGCGCCGTGTGCAACATCTCGCCGCGCTCAGCGCTGTCTTGCGCTGCAACCGTCCGCGCGGGCTGCGGCTTAAGAATGTCAATTGGTGAACGGCCGCCGGAAAAATACAGCCCGGCCGCCCAAGCGAACCCAAACAGGCAAGCCGCCAAAGCCGCGTACGAACCATAGGCGAAGCGCTGGTCGAGCCGTGGCTGCGGCTGTCGCGCGGAGCTTTCCCCGGCCTTTTTGAAAATGACGAGGCCGGAGGACGGGTCAACCCCGCGCTTCGAGCCGCCGCTTCCAGCATCCACCGCGGGGACACGTGCGCCCGAGTTCTTACCGCATTCGGGAACAGCTTTATCCGAAAAGTCCTCCATGCCGCGCTCCAAGAATGGTTAAGGTTTTATGGAGCCTTACGCCCATTTGCCTTAAAGTCGCGTTAACAAATCATGGAGCCGACCACGGATTATTAAGCGTGACGGTAGAACCTTCATGACAAGCGAGCGTTTTCCTGCGGGGAGGAGTATCCAATGCTGAAACTGCTCACTTTTGCTCTGCTTTTCATGGTCGCAAGCGGAACCTTCGCGGTCCAAGCTCAGACAACGGGGTCTGATACCGCTGACGCCGCGTCCCGGCACAAGGCCACGCGACTGTTGAACGAAAATTATTTGACTTCGACAGGAGCGACCGTCGACCGCCCTGGTGAGTCTCAAGGCGCTCCCACCACGAACCTCGACCGCCGGATCGAACGAGAAAACAACCGCCTCGACCAAAGCATCTGCAGCAATTGCAATTGAAACTGGCAACGAGGCCGGTTGCGTGGCCGCCAGCGCGGCGGCTGAGCATGACAGGCCACCCGCAGCCGCGCTACACTCAAAGCGTGGCGAGGGAGGGGAGTCGTGCGGGTCGCAGGCAAGGCGTTTAGAACCATTTGGCCAGCGGGCGGCGATGCGTCCATCCACATCATCGATCAGACGCGGCTTCCGCATGAATTCGAAATTCTGTCCATTCATACTGTTTCCGAGGCGGCGCACGCCATCAAGGAGATGCAAGTGCGTGGCGCGCCCCTCATCGGCGTGACGGCGGCCTATGGTTTGGCGCTTGCGATGCGCGCCGAGCCGTCAGACGCCAATCTCAATGCTGCTTCCGCCCTTCTTGCCGCGGCGCGGCCGACCGCCGTCAATCTGCAATGGGCGATCGCTTCCATGCGCGGGCATCTCTTGGCTTTGCCTCCTTCCGAGCGCGCCGGGGCCGGCTTCGCCCATGCCGGAGCGATCGCGGAACAAGATGTCGGCCTTTGCCAGGCGATCGGCGCGCATGGGCTTCCCTTGATCCGCGCAGCAAGCGCCCGCAAGCAAGGCCGCACCGTGGATATTCTGACCCACTGCAATGCGGGATGGCTGGCGACGGTCGATTGGGGCACCGCCACGGCGCCGATCTACATGGCGCATGACGAAGGGATCGCCCTTCATGTATGGGTCGATGAAACGCGGCCGCGCAATCAGGGCGCCTCGCTGACCGCTTGGGAACTTGGCCAGCATGGCGTGCCGCATACGATCATTGTCGATAACGCGGGCGGCCATTTGATGCAGCACGGAGAGGTTGATCTCGTGATCGTCGGGACGGATCGGACGACCGCCTCGGGCGATGTTTGCAACAAAATTGGAACCTATCTCAAAGCCCTCGCGGCGCATGACAATGGCGTGCCGTTTTATGTCGCGGCCCCATCACCATCGATCGATTTCTCGATTCAAGACGGCATCGCCGAAGTGCCGATCGAAACGCGCTCTCCCAAGGAGATCACCCACATCCCGGGGCTTGCCGCCAGCGGGCGCATCGAGACGGTAGGTTTGACTCCCGCCGGAAGCGCGGCGCTCAATTACGCCTTCGACATAACGCCCGCCCGCCTCGTGACGGGTTTTATCACCGAACGTGGCGTCATCGCGGCGAGCCGCGATGCGCTAGCCAAAGCTTTTCCGGAGCGTGTAGGCAAAGGATCATCGTGGAAGACCCCCGCTGCGGAGTAACAGCGGGCTCTTCGCCCTGGAAGAGATGGAGGCGGTGATTCTAAAGGGCCTCGGGCATGATCGGGAACGGTCGGCCGTGCTCGAGAACTGGCGTGCAACGGCCACCGAGCGGTTGCCTTTCTTAAAACAACCTGTCAACGGACGTAGCTTTCGCACTGCGTCGAGGTGTATGCAAGGGCCGGATGGTTAAAAAACCTGATCAAGGTATGCTAGATAGCGAGAAGGTCGCAGGTGATGATTTTTGATAGTTTGCGTACTCGAATCCGAAAATTTCGGACGTAATAGCTGAAATCCATGCTTCCGCGAGCCTTCGCTCGCGGCGACTGCGGACGACAGCAGTGATATTTGCCTCGTCGAGTTCAACCACGGTCCTGAAATGCTTCAAAAATCTTCTTGGCTATTCGCGACGCCGACGGGTCTGGAGTGAGCTCCCATTTCTCTTCGATGTTCCGTAGATATTGCTCTAATTGATCCGCTGTGCAATGAGCGTCAATTAGATGCAGAATATCTGGGATGTAATCGTCATATTCGTCGGCCAGATTCGGATTGCTGCCGACACCAAGCGGATCCCAATCCTTGAGGAGAATGGTTCGAATTTCCTGAGTTCACTCGGCCCTATCCATATTTTGCTCCTCATTATGCACGTGCTCTACCAGAGACTTAATTGTTTCATCAAAATCCGAGGCGGAATAAGTCGTTATAACTCTTGGCGGCGTCACACATGAGGCGAGGAGTTTGTCTGCAACGAACAGGCGCAAGGGCGCGTCTTCGCCGCTCGGCGGCAACCGCGCATGGGCCAGATGAATATGCGTGAGATTTGTTCCGTTTAACTTCAGGCCCTTTTTGAGGTCGGAATGAAATGCAAATGAAAGCTATCAACGTTGCGAGGCCAGGGCTCGTCATAGGTATAGCCCTCCAGCGTTTCGATTTGCCCATCCTCGATAAAAAGGACAAATCCTGCGCCGTGCTCAAGATCATTTATATCCGCTCCTATGCCACCAATTTGAAACGTTGCTTCATCCGAAAGTTTCGAAATATCGTTTGGTATTGAAAAACGCGTGAAAAATCCCACACCCGTCATTTTTCGTTCGCTTACACGCAAAGCAGGAATTTGCTTTTGTAAAATGCGATATCTGTCAGAATCGCCAGAGACAAGCTTTTCGAGAACCGCGCGTTCAAGAGGTGTCAACGTGTCCATGGGATATATACCGTTCCTATGTTAACAATGCCGTTGTCAACGCGACCTGTTACCGTCACTAAATGCTGCCCAATCTTAACTTCGATCTCATATTCGCCAGTAATTCCTTGCGCCTTTACTGCTTCACGCGTAGCACTCGCAACTGCCTGGAATGCACTCTCTTTGAACCGAATTCGGTTACAAACCATCGAGCCCATGGCGCGGATTGTCAAAGATATGATGTAACTTATTCGAGTCGATATGCGGCAGCTGTAAATCTTCGGCTTCAATCGTCTGCTCTCGGGGTTGGGTTCGTTCTGACGGCTCCTCGCCTTTTGAGCCTTTAAAGCGTGTCCGAAGCCATTCGAGGAAGGCACCTAGCGCTTTCATTCTTGCTCGTGTCCGGTAGCTCGTCGGATTCACGCACCTTCTCGTCAGCGTTCCAAAGTTCGCACGCCCGCAGGAGCTTGGTGAGGACATCAGGCTCTATGGGCTGCTCGTAGGCGGTGGTAAGCAGCGCTATGACGCGCGGCTCATCGTCAAGCGTGAGTAATTGCGCACCGCGTCCATCCCGCGCCATTTTTGGCGAGAATCGTTCCGGCGCCGAGCAGCAGCCCTTCGCCGGTCATTTCCATGCGCGGATGGAGGCGGCCACGGCCAGTCCGTGCTTCCCATTTTTGTAAAAGCCCTTGCCCTGGCTGCACCCAAAACCCCGTTCGTCAAGCGGAAGAATTGCGTTGAAAGGGTAAAGCCAAGCGTCCAAAACGCCTAAAACGGACAGTGAACGAAAAGCCGGGGGAGATTGGTGGAAACGCGCAAAGAACATTGGTTCCGCGAAGCGCGGCTTACTTCCGCTTGAGCAAATCAGGCCGTCGCTCGTGGGTGATCTTGAGCGCTTCCGCCTCGCGCCAGGCCTTGATTTTCGCGTGGTCGCCTGAGAGCAGCACTTCTGGGATTTCGAGGCCTTCCCACGCGCGGGGCCGGGTAAAATGCGGATATTCGAGAAGTTTCGCCTCAAAACTCTCCTCGGCGCCTGAGGCTTGCTTGCCCATCACGCCAGGCAAGAGCCGCACGCAAGCGTCAAGCACGACCATCGCGGCGATCTCGCCGCCGGAGAGCACGTAATCGCCGATCGAAATTTCCTCGAGATTCCGCGCCGCGATCACCCGCTCGTCGACGCCCTCGAACCGCCCGCAGATCAGCACCACCCCCTCGCCCGAAGCAAGTGCCCGCGCGCGTGTTTGGGTGAAGGGCGCACCGCGCGGAGAAAGCAGCAGGCGCGGCCGCCTGTCGTCTGCATCGAGCCCAGCGTCGAGGCTTGCGCCCAGCACGTCAGCGCGGATCACCATGCCAGGGCCGCCGCCCGCCGGCGTATCGTCGACGGCGCGATGCCGGCCAAGGCCGTTCGCACGGATATCCCGCACACTCAGCACCCAAATAGCGCGTGACATGGCCTCGCCGGAGAGTGCAAGGCCGAGAGGCCCAGGAAACATTTCCGGAAACAAAGTGAAGACCGTCGCCGTCCACATGCTGCGTCTGTCCATCGGACACGAAGGCTTTGCTTCGACCTCTAAGGGTGGCACGACGGTCAATCGGCCCGCCTCAAGATCGACGCGCGGGAAAATCTCTTTCTTGAACGGCAAAAGCAGTGTCTCGCCACTGCCTGCGCGGGCGATTTCCAAAATATCACCGCCGCCAAAATTCAAGACATCGGCGACCTTGCCAAATGCGTCACCCGCTTCGGTGAGTACCGCAAGGCCGATCAGATCGGCAGCATAAAACTCCTCCTCTTCGACAGCGGACAAAGCCTCGCGCGGCACATAAAGCCCGGCGTTGGCCAGCGCCCCGGCGCTGGCGCGATCGGCAACTCCCGCGATTTTGGCAAGGAACACATTGTCCTTGAGGAGGCGCAGGCTGACAATCGAAAATTGCCTTGCGCCGCTGGCATCGAGCAACGGCTTGTAGGCGGCGATTGCTTGCGGAACGCCGGTAAAGGATTGCAGCCGCACTTCGCCGCCGACGCCATGCGGGGCGCCAAAACGGCCGACGAGGATTGGATCCTTGACCATTGCCTTGACCACGACGCTACCGCAAGCGATCAGGCAGGGGCCGTTGCCGCCTTTTCCGCGGCGGCGGCGCGTTCCTGCGCCTTTTTCCTCGGCAAAGCCTTTTTGGGATTGTTGCGCGCCTCGCGCTTCAAAACGCCGAGCCCGTCGAGCAACCGGGCGACGCGGTCGGTCGGCTGCGCGCCCTTGGCGATCCACGCTTGCGCTTTTTCCTGGTCGAGCACGATGCGGCCCTCCGCATCCTTCGCCTTTAAGGGATCGAAAGTGCCGAGGCGTTCAATGAACCTTCCATCGCGCGGCATCCGGGAATCGGCGACCACGACCCGGTAAAACGGCCGCTTCTTGGCGCCGCCGCGCGACAGACGAATTTTCAGTGGCATGGTTTGCTTCCTTTCAACTGTTGAACTTTTTGATTGATGTCTAGCCTTCGACTAGATCGAGCCGGTGCCGAGACGATCGAGCTTGGCATTGATCTCGGCGAGCTGGACCGAATGATCGGCTCCGACCGTTCGAGGTGTCCGAGAGGCGCGACGACATCCTCCAATTTGTGTTCCATGCGATCGAGCTGCACGCGCATATGACGCAAATGATTGAGGACAAGATTTTCAATCTCGACCATCATTTCTTCTTTCCGAAGGGATTGAGCCCGCTCAACAGGCCGCCGCCGAGGCCCGGCAATTTGGCGCCGCCAAGATCTGGCGATTTGGCACCCCCAAGCCCCGGCAATTTCGGAGCCTCCCCGGTCCCGCCCGCCGCTTTCTGCGGGGCATTTCCTGGCGGTCCGGAGTGCGGCGCCGGGGCGGCATGCCTTTGACCCATTTGCTTTTGCAAGGCTTCGATCTGGTCCGGCGTTGGCTGCGGCATGCCCCCCGGAAGGCCGAGCATCGAGGCCATTTTCCCCATCGCGCCGCCGCGTTTGGTGCCGCCCATCGCCTTCATCATGTCCGCCATCTTCCGGTGCTGTTTCAACAGCTTGTTGACATCCTCGACTCTAACGCCAGATCCCGCCGCGACACGCCTTTTGCGCGACGCCTTGAGCATGTCTGGGTTGCGGCGCTCCTCGCTCGTCATCGACGAAATCATCGCGCGCTGGCGCTTGATGATGCGCTCGTCGAAAGTGGCGGAGGCAAGCTGCTCCTTCATTTTGGCGACGCCCGGCAGCATCCCCATGATGCCCCCAATGCCGCCGATCTTCTCAACCTGGGCAAGCTGGTCGGAAAGATCCTCAAGATCGAACTTGCCCTTGCGCATCCTCTCGGTGGCGCGGCGCGCCTGTTCGGCATCGATCGATTCGGCGGCTTTCTCGACGAGCGAAACGATATCGCCCATGCCGAGAATGCGATTGGCGATCCGCGAGGGATGGAACTCTTCCAGCGCGTCCATCTTCTCACCGGTGCCGAGCAGTTTTATTGGTTTGCCGGTGACCGCGCGCATGGAGAGCGCCGCGCCGCCGCGCCCGTCGCCATCGATCCGCGTCAGCACGATGCCGGTGATGCCGACGCGATCATCGAAGCTTTTCGCGAGAAGAACCGCGTCCTGGCCGGTGAGACTGTCGGCGACGAGCAGAATCTCATGCGGCCGCGATGCCGCCTTGATCTCCACCATCTCCTGCATCAGCGCTTCATCGATATGGGTGCGCCCCGCGGTGTCGAGGATGACGACGTCATAGCCTTGCAAACGCGCCGCCTGTTCCGCGCGTTTGGCGATCTGGATAGGGGTCTGCCCGGCGATGATCGGCAAAGTGTCGATGGAAACCTGGCGCCCGAGCACGGCGAGCTGTTCCTGCGCCGCCGGACGCTTCACGTCGAGCGAGGCCATCAACACCTTGCGCTTCATTTTTTCGGACAGGCGCTTGGCGATTTTCGCGGCCGTCGTCGTCTTGCCCGCGCCTTGCAGGCCGACCATCATGATCGCGACGGGCGGGGTCGCATCGAGATTGATAGGATCGGCGTTGGCGCCAAGCGTCTCGATCAAGACGTCGTTGACGATTTTCACGACCATTTGGCCGGGCGTCACCGATTTGATGACGTTGGCGCCGACCGCGCGGGCGCGCACCTTGTCGACGAAGGAGCGCGTGACGTCGAGCGCGACATCGGCTTCGAGAAGGGCGCGGCGGACCTCGCGCATCGCGACGTTCACGTCCTCCTCGGACAGCACACCGCGCCGCCTCAATTTATCCAATATGCCAGAGAGCTTTTCCGAAAGCCCTTCAAACATGCGCTCTACCCTGTGGTTTCGCCGCGCCGGCGGCGGGATTTGTTCAGTCTAACACAAATATCAACCCTAAACGCGCCCGGGAGCGCAACGCGCCGCCGGACGTTCACCGCTTGCCCCGGAGGTCAAGGCGGCTCGCTCCAACCACCCTCTAACGAAGGAGCGCGCTTCTTACGCGCTTCCCGGCGAAGGGTCAAGGAAGCTTAGGGCTTGGTAATGTCAGTTTGAATTTCTGCTGTGCGCCAGGCCAGCTCCCGCTGCGCACCGCGTCGACAACCTCGCGAATCGAGTTGATCACGAGTTGAGGCTGCTCCTTGTGTATCTCGTGGCCGCTTTTGGTGCCGGTGATGTGCTTTGCGTTCGGCACGAGCTGGGCGAGCTTCTCCTGGGCCTCTTTCTACGCGGCGTCGGTGACGTAGCCGAAGTCCGGCAGTTTGCCTTCAGCGATCATTGACGGGATCTGAGGGCCCCAGGGCCGGTCCGCAGACAAAACTATAAGGGGAAGTGCACGCAGTTGCGGGGCGGCGCGGACCTGGTCGAAGCTGCGGTCCGGGTCGATCCTTTCCAGGTCCGGGTAGAGTGCCAGGCTCTCGCGTATGTCGCCTTCCATCAAGACCCGCTGGATCGCCCACTGTTCAGGCGTCTCCGCCTCCTGAAGCCCCTCTGTGAGGGCGTCGACAAGCACGAGACCGGACACGTCTTGGGGGTGGATGCGCGCGTAAAGCTTGGCGACCAGGCCGCCATAGGAGTGACCCACCATGACGTAGGGAGTGGGTTCCTTAGCGGCACTCAACAGTGCGTGCAGATCCGAGGCAGCGTCCTGGGCCGTGGTCGGTTGCCGCACCGGGTCACTGCGGCTCGGCTTCTCCCCGACCGGCGTTCCGGGGCGGTCGTAGGCACACACCCGGGTGAACTTGGCAACCTCGGCAAAGACCGTCGGCGCTTGCTTCTCAGCAATGTTCCAATCCTCGGCGGAGCCCTTCAGGGCAGACACGAAAACGACCGTGGGCGAGCCGGCGCCGCGATGTCGCTTGTCCTGAAAAACTACACGGCGCGAGAATCACGGCAAGTGCGATGCAAATCCTGGCAGATTTCATTTGGGATTCCGCGATCAGGGTTAACGTGCGACGCCCGAACTGTATCAGAAGCGGAGCACGTAGGCGAGTTGCACACCCCCAGGGCGACTCGTCCAATTCCCGCAAGAGCGCCTAGGCAATGCGTTTGTAACCGAGATCAGCACCGTGACGGAGCGGCCAGGCGGGCGCGTTCTCGAACATTCCAGCATAGAGCTTAGGTCAGCTTGAATATCAGACCGGCTGCGCTGCGCCACGGGCCATCGCCACAGTGTCCGCTGTGGGGCCATGAGCAGAAACTCAAACTGACACTACCCAGCACTGGCCGAGGTGGTCAGCCAGGGCGCGGTGCGCTTCATAAAGGGCGGCGGAAGGCGCACCGCCGCCATCACGCGCCACCGTGAAAGTCGCCTCGATCTCAGCGCCGCCAGGTTCATCATCTTCGCGCGCGCGACGACGCTCGCACCGCGACCGCGCGGTTGAGCTCGTTCCGGCGGCGCGGCCAGCATCAAATCTCTATCGGACAAGCAATAGCGCCGATCTTACAAATCAAACGAGAGGCCAATGTCTGAGGCCATGTAAGTTTTTTGGCTCCGACCGGACAAAAATGTTTCACGTGAAACGTTTTGGTCCGATTGAGCCGCAAAACCGGACAAACGCGCCCGCACGCTTGGCGCAAGGCCGCGAGCTTAGTCCTTGCGAGTCAAAAATGCACAAGGACGGCGATGACAGTAAGGGGAAGCGAGCGCAAGCTCGAAGAGGGGCGATTGCGCGCGAATTTGCTGCGCCGTCATTCGCGGACGCGGAGCTGCTCACCGACGCGCTCGAATATTTTCGCGCCGGGCGCTACGCGGAGGCGGAAGCGGCCTATGCCGAAATCCTCGCCCATGAGCCCGAGCACTTTATCTGCCTACATTATCTGGGGCTGATCGCGCATCAGCGGGGCGATCATGCGGTGGCGGCGAGATTGATCGAGCAGGCGGTTTCCGTCAAACCCGATTACGTCGAAGCGCTCTCCAATCTCGGCGCGATCTATCGCGCGCTCGGCAATACGGAAGCGGCACTTGCCGCGACTCGCCAAGCGATTGTCCTCACGCCGGAATTCACGCAAGCCCATTCCAATCTCGGCAACCGCCAACATGGGCGCGGCGCTTGAAGGTCTCGGCCGGCTCGATGAGGCAATTGATTCCTACAACACCGCCGTCAAGCTCAATCCGAAGCTTCTCGCGATTCGCGTATGGCTCCATCACAAACGGCGGTTCGATTGCAATTGGGACGGGATTGAAGCCGATGAAAGGGAACTTCGTGCCCTGATGGCCTCGGCGCGTGAGCCGGTGCATCCGTTCCCGGTTCTCAGCATGGCGCTAAGCGCGGGCGAGCAATTGGACGTCGCACGCGCCTACGCGGCAAGTTTCGCGGCGGCGCCGATGGAGCACAGGCGGGAAGATTATGCGGGCGCCCGGAAGCTCAGAATAGGATATTTGTCGGCTGATTTTTGCCGCCACGCAACGGCGCTTCTGATGGCCGAATTCTTCGAGCGCCATGATAGATCCTGCTTCGAGACGTTTGCCTATTCGCATGGGGCCGAGACCACAGTGAACTTGGGGTTCGGCTGCGCGCCGCCTTCGACGAATTCGTCGATCTCCGGGCAATGACGGACGACGCGGCGGCGAAGCGCATTAAAGCCGATAGAATCGATATTCTCGTTGAATTGAAGGGCTATACGAAAGGCGCGCGCACCGGGATTTCCGCGCAAAGGCCGGCTCCCGTACAGGTGAGCTTTATCGGCTTTCCAGGAACCATGGGTGCCAGTTTCATCGACTAACCTATAGAGGGGAGCAATGGGTTTTATGG
>VDMG01000290.1 GCA_006514895.1 Beijerinckiaceae bacterium | reverse complement strand
GCACGGAACCGAGCCGTAGGAACAGAACACACAACAATCGCCAGGCTCAGGCCGCAGCGTCGCGCCGCAGCCACTGCATGTATAGAAAAACTGGCACGCATTGGTCGGCATGGTCTCCGATTTCGCGGTGGTACAATGCGGACAAGTGATGACGGATTCAAGAATCATGGCCCGGCCGGATAAACAAACATCAGTATTTTGAGATTGTCCCCAGTGAAATTGTGACGACTAAGCGCGGCCGCAGGCCTTGCCGTTTCCCCTTGGCGCGCAGCGCTCGTTCATGATCTTCCCTAGTTTGTCCCGATGCCCGCGCAAGCCATTCAGCTCTTGGGCGCGGAAGGATAGCCCGCATTCGTCGTCGCCTTCACGAGCGCATCCACTTGCGCCTTGCTATCGTCGTAGGTCACCACGGCCGTCTTATCCTCGAACGACACGACGACATTGGTTACGCCAGGCACGGCCTGGAGACTCGCCTTTACGGTGCGAGGGCAAAGTGTGCAGGTCATGTGCTGAACCGCGAGCGTTACCGTTTGTTCGGCGGCGAAAGCGGAAGCCGGAAAGATGAGGCCAAGACCACAGGCAGCCATGGTAAGCAATTTGATCAATGGGTGTCCTTTCAAGGGTTAAAAAGATAGGGGCCGATGAGGTCCAGCCCAATCGCACCCGCGACGAGGACGGTTGCTAGGACGAGGCCCGTCTTGACGAGATAGTTCGCCAGCGGCCGGGCGCAAACCTCGCCTTCCGCGCAAGCGATCTTCTGGCGCCGGTAAACCAGCCAATATCCGTGTCCGAGGCAGGCAAGCGTCGCCGCGATGAAATAGGGCTGATAGGGAGCAAGCGCCGTGAGGTTCCCGATCCAGGCGCCGCTGCTCCCTAAGCTAAACAGCACCAAAGGCGCTATGCAGCACGACGAGGCCGCGATCGCTCCGAGGATGCCGCCGGCGGCAACGAGCTTTTGCGTCCGGCTAGCCGCGGTATCATCCGGCACCGCTAGAGCCCGGCCCGGTTCGCAGCGAGAATCGATCGACGAATCATTCATCGACAGGGCTTCCTTGATTGATTTTGGTCCATGCTGCATCCTGTAGCAGCTACAGAAACAAGGGTTATTTTAATGCCGGACATCACGGATGCGCGAATCGGGAATCTTTCGATAGGTGAGTTATCGCGCCGAACTGGTGTGCATATCGAGACCATTCGCTACTATGAAAAGGTCAAGATGCTGCCGCCTCCGCCGCGCACGCAAGGCGGGTGGCGGGTTTATCGATCAAGTCAAATGCGAACGCTGATCTTTATCCGCCGCGCGCGAGAATTAGGGTTTAGCCTTGACGAAATTCGTAACTTGCTCGGCCTGAGCGAACCCGGCCGGGCATCTTGCGCCGAGGTTCAAATCCTGACGGCAGCCCATCTCGGCGAAGTTCGCGCAAAGATCGCTGATCTTCGCAAGCTGGAAGCACTTCTCGCAAGCGCCTTAGAGCAATGTCTTGTGGAGACCACCGCACCCGCCTGTCCGGTTCTCGATATGCTCGCGTCGCCCCGGATGCCCTGAGAAGCTGGCACTCATGACGTTACCAAAA
Source organism: Beijerinckiaceae bacterium (assembly GCA_006514895.1). Taxonomy (GTDB): domain Bacteria; phylum Pseudomonadota; class Alphaproteobacteria; order Rhizobiales; family Beijerinckiaceae; genus Methylocapsa. The sequence continues at coordinate 40,532 of VDMG01000290.1, read as the reverse complement.
TGCGACATGTCGCAGAGTCCCAAACCGCAAGTTAATCCTAATTAAAGCTGAAACCCCGCTCGGCAACGAATTGGCCTATGATACAAAAAATGACCGCTCGTGCGGTCCGCTTACCGGCAAGGCCACTTCCGGCTGGTCCCGGCAAAAAAACAGGCACATCATGGGTCAAACGCCGTTTTTAAAAGAGGATAAGACCATCTTCTTCGGCGAGAAGCTGGCGGCGTCCGAACAATTCCTAGCCCTTTTTCAGGAGGGTATGGATCTGGTGAGCCGGGCCGCGGCTTACCTCGACGGCGATGGCCGAGAGGAGGCGAAGCTCTTGCCGCGCCCGGCGGCGGTCGCCTATGCGGTGGAAAGCATGCGTTTGACGACAAGACTCATGCAGGCTGCGTCTTGGCTGCTTCTCCAGCGCGCCGTCAACGAAGGCGAGTTGACCCGCGCCGAGGCTGCCACCGAAAAACGTAGGATTCGATTGTCCGAGCAGGATGTTGTCTCGAACAAGGACGTTCTTGCCAAATTGCCGCCGCGTCTGCGCGATCTCATCGGACTATCCCTTCGCCTCCAGGCGCGCATCATCCATCTCGACCTTCTGTTCTATAAATCGCGAGACGCGCGCGGAAACGGGAAGCTGCCGCCAAGCCCGGTGGAACACCAGATCGAGCAATTGCGCGCTGCGCTTGCCGCTCCGCGTGTGCCAATGCCAACGATGTGAAAGCTGTCTGCTTCAAACTCACGTTGCCATCAGAGCTTCGTCATCGACCATTGGGTCACCGGCAAGGCCGGACGCCAGCCGTGAAACGAGCCGAGATGTTCCGCGCGCGCGGTCTCTAACCGCACCAGATCGCCACCGTGTGTCTCGAACCGGCGAATAAGCTCCGCTTCCGTTTCGAGGGTTACCGCATTGACGGCGAGCCTTCCACCGCTGGGCAGGGCGGCAAAAGCCTTGTCGAGGAGATGGCTGTTGCTTGCGCCGCCGCCGATGAAAATCGCCTGCGGCCGCGGCAGATTCGCGAAGACCTCCGGCGCCGTGCCGGTGATGATTTCAAGATGTGGGACGCCGAGGCTCAAGGCATTGCGCGCGATGCGGTTTGCGCGATCAGCCCGCGCCTCGATCGCGATCGCCCGATTGGCTGGGTCGCAAAGCAGCCATTCGATCGCGAGCGATCCAGAGCCCGCACCGACATCCCACAATAGCTCGCCACGCCTCGGCGCCAGCGATGACAGAGCAATGGCGCGAACCTCGCGCTTGGTCAGCTGGCCATCGGTTTCAAACCAGCTATCGGCTAGGCCGCTTGCGACCGGGAGAATCTGCGATTGGGATGTCGCGGCGATTTCGATCGCGACGAGATTCAGGGGATCGATTCCCTCCATGCTGAAGGCCTGAGCCGTACTGGCGCGCACACGCTCCCTTGGTCCTCCCATCGCCTCCATCACGGTGATCCGCGATTGGCCTAGGCCTTTCTCGCAAAGGAGCTTTGCAAGGCGTGGCGGAGTCGTCTCGTCCCACGACAGACTAAGGATTTTGGCGCCGGGTTGCAGCGCCGGAATGATCCGCTCGAATTCGCGTCCATGCAGAGAAACGAGGCAGCAATCTTGCAAGCTCCAGTGGAGCCTTGCCGCCGCGAGGCTAAAAGCGGAAGGCGCCGGCAAGCATTGCATTTCATCTGGACCAATATGCGCGCTAAGCAAGCTGCCGATTCCGTAAAAGAAGGGATCGCCCGAAGCGAGGACGCAGACTGGCGACCCCCGCCGCGCAAGAATTTGCGGAATAGCGTCCGCAATGGGAGAGGGCCAAGTCATGGTTTGGGGTGGGAGCGGAGCCGCAAGCGCAAGGTGGCGAGCGCCGCCCACGATCAATTGGGCTTGCGCGAGTAGTTTCCGCGCGGCAGGAGAGAGAGCTGGGACGCCGTCTTCGCCAATGCCGATCAGCGACAGCCATTTTACGCAAGAGGGCGAAGTCATTGCGGTCGAGTTCTTGGTGGTGGAGGTCTTGGCGGCGAGAGCAGGAATTCGGGAGACAAGCGATGCGGGTTCTCGTGCTTGGCGGGACATTGGAGGCGGGCAAGCTCACGAGCCTTCTCACAGGACAAAGCGGCATCTCCGCCGTGTTGTCCTTCGCCGGCCGCACCAAGGCGCCACGGGCGCCAGAAATTCCCTATCGCACCGGCGGTTTTGGCGGCGTGGACGGGCTTGCAGCCTATCTCGAAACCGAGCGCATCGATGTGCTCGTCGATGCCACGCATCCTTTCGCGGAACACATGCCGTGCCATGCGGCCGTTGCAGCAGCGCGCGCGAAGATTCCGCTCGTATGTCTGTCGCGCCCTGCTTGGCACCCCGAAGCCTCCGATCGCTGGATCGATGTTGGCAATATGGCCGCCGCCGCCGCCGCGCTCGGGAATGAACCCAAACGCGTCTTTTTGACCATTGGGCGGCTGCAAATCGAGGCCTTCGCGGCGGCGCCGCAGCATTTTTATCTTGTTCGCGCGATCGAGCCGCTCGTGCCTCCGCCAAACTTGCCGCGCCATCGCGTCATCCTGGGGCGCGGCCCCTTCACGCTTGAGGCGGAGGAAAAGCTCCTGCGCGAAGAGTCGATCGAAGTGATCGTGACCAAGAACAGCGGCGGCGACGCGACATTCGCCAAACTCCTCGCGGCGCGGACTCTCGGTTTGCCGGTCGTCATGGTCGCCCGGCCGCGGCAAGCCCCTGGACCGGTACTCCTCGATCCTGCCGAAGTCATGGAATTTCTCTTTAATCATCAGAGAAGCTTGCGTCATCGCGGAACCTTGACCCCGCGAGGGGTATAGACGAAGGGCGTGGGTCCGGCGCGCGGAATGATACGGGTTTCGCTGGAACCGACGATAATGAGCGTGCTCATGCCAGCAATGCTAGGGTCCGCGCCGGCCAACGTCACTATCGAGATGTGTTCATCCTCCCGCCCCACCGCGCGCGCGAAAACAACCGGCGTCGAAGCGGGTTTCAGGCCGCGTAGCAGCGCGAAAGCATCATGGATGCGGCGTGGCCGCGCGACTGATGCGGGGTTATAGAGCGCGATCACGAAATCCGCGCTTGCCGCGAGCGCGAGCCGCTTTTCCACCAAGGGCCATGGCTTGAGATTGTCGGACAAGGAAATCGCGCAGAAGTCGTGCCCCAAAGGTGCGCCGATCCGCGCCGCGGCCGCCTGCATGGCCGAAATTCCCGGGATCACCGCGACGTCGATGTCGCGCCAGCGGGGTTCACCTTCGTCGATCGCCTCGAAAACCGCCGCCGCCATCGCGAAGATGCCGGGATCGCCGCCGGAGACAAGAGCGACATGGCGGCCATCCCCGGCCAAGCCCAAAGCATGGCGCGCGCGCTCCACTTCGGCCCCGTTGCCGCTTTGGTGGCGCTTCTGCCCCTTTGTGAGAGGAAGCCGTTTGAGGTAGGGCGCGTAGCCGACAAGATCGGTCGCATGCGCGATGAAGCAAGAGGCTTCGGGCGTGATCCATGCGTCGCCACCAGGGCCAAGACCGACAATCCGCAAGCTTCCCGGCGTGCTCATGGGCGTCTGCCTTGGCCGGGAATGAGGATGGACGCAAAATAGGGCGCGTGATTGTCTGTCTTGGCGGCAAGGGGGACGATATTTTCAGCTTCGCTCGTGCCATGTTCGACATAGATCGCTGCCGGGAGCCGTCCCGCCTCGGCGATCGCCGCGCGGATTTTCGAAAGATTAGCGCCGATCTTGATAATGACCACGGCGTCGGCTGCACCAAGATGACGGACCAGCGCCGCGCGATCGAGCGTGCCGGGAAGAATACTCAAGACATCGTCGCCCCAGGCCATCGGTGCCTTCGCCGCGCTCCAGCAGCCTGACATGCCGGTGACGCCCGGGACGATTTCGATCTCGAAGCGATCTTTCAGCCGGACGTAAAGATGCATGAAAGAGCCGTAGAAAAGCGGGTCGCCCTCGCAAACGAGAGCGACATCGCGGCCCGCCAGGAGATGCGCTGCGATGGCGGCTTCTGAGTTCCTATAAAAGCCGCGCAGCCCCTCGACATAGGTGGGGTCGCAAAAGTGGGTTTCCGCCGTCAAGGGAAAGAGCAATGGCAATTGGAGGCATGCGCCGCCAAGCCAGCGTTCGAGGATGGCGCGGGCTTGTCCGGGCGCCCCCTTTTTGGCGAAATAGGCGACGACCGGAACGGAGGCAATGATTTTCGTTGCCTTGATCGTCACAAGGTCGGGATCGCCGGGACCGAGGCCGACGCCATAGAGGCGGCCGTTTGAAGAAGACGCCCCGCTCATTCGGCTTCGCTCGCGATGGCATTCAAAGCCGCGGCGGCCATGGCGCTGCCTCCCTTGCGCCCCTTGATGGCGATGAAAGGCACGCGGGCGTCACTGATGAGCGCGTCTTTTGATTCCGCCGCGCCGACGAAGCCGACCGGCATGCCAATAACGCAAGCAGGCCGTGCGGATGTTTCGTCGAGCATTTCGAGAAGGTGAAACAAAGCGGTTGGCGCATTGCCGATCGCGATAACCGCGCCATCGAGCCTCTCGCGCCAGAGTTCAAGAGCGGCGGCGCTGCGCGTGGTGCCGAGTTTTTGCGCGAGCGATGGGATGGCCGGATCCTCGAGCGTGCAAATCACCTTATTCGCGGCCGGCAGACGTGCCGCGCTGATGCCTCGCGCAAGCATTTTCGAATCGCAGAGGACCAACGCTCCCTGCCGCAGCGCGCGCCGCGCTTGCGCTACGGCTCCGTTCGAAAACACGAGATCGCCGGCAATCTCAACCATACCGCAGGCGTGAATCATGCGGACCGCGACCTGTTCCTCGTCGTGGGCGAAGCGGGCGAGATCGGCCTCGGCGCGGATCCTCGCGAAGGAGTGGCGGTAAATTTCAGCTCCGTTGCGCAAATAATTGAAACGGCTCAATGGCGATGCTCCGCTCATCGCTTTTCCAATTCGCACCAATGTCCGCCTTGTTTGGCGATCGTTTCGAGAATGTCATGCACCGCCGCAAAGCCGAGGCGATGCGCGTCGCTTAAGCCCGCATCACGCGCGATTTGATCCGTGACAAGATCGTAAAGCCCTTCATGCGCGATGAGGGTCAAGGGTGTCGCTGCTTGCCGCGCGCAGCCCTTGGCGCAGCCCGACACATGCAGAGCGACCCCAGTCTTGCAGAAGCTTCGTACGAAAGTCATCAAGGCCAAAGCATCGGAACGGGTATCGGTGGTGCCGCGCTCGCAGGTGGCTGCGCCGCCGCATGCCGCGACCGTCAATCGCGGGTCTCCGCGATCGGTGATAAAACCACGCGCGGCGCAAAAGGCGCTTATGGCATCGGCTTTCTCTGCGGAAACATCTGGAAAAATCAGCGCGCGCCAAGGCGTCAGCCTGATCTCACGGCAGCCAAAAATTTCGGCGGCCATCGCCGCCGCTTCGAGCATGTTTGCATCAAGATTTCCAAAAGCCGCGCCAATCCCAAAGCAGTGTTTGTCATGAAAGCGCATCAGGCCAATCGGACATGGGTCCTCGATGACATCTCGTATCGGAGGCTCAATGAGGCACAACCCGGCCTCTTTGACGATGGCATTGGCTCCCCAACGTGCGATAAGGTCGCGCATCCGGCGCGGCGGCTCCGTCATCGATGAACCGAGTTGCAGGAATACTCTTGCGAGACGAACCGCGATGCCGGGAACTTCGGCGCCTCCGCAGCGTCCCAGAAAAATTGCTTCGTTTGCATGTCCGCCACCCCCGATCGCGAAAGGTTGCGTACCTCCGGTCCAATCGAAGCGGATGTCGGCAGGGATGCGGCAAAGCGAAAGACCGCTTTCGTCATCGATGAGAAAACCGAACTTTGCCGGTAATGCGTGTAAATCCTTATTGGTGGCAAGTGTGGCTTCAAGCGCCTTGGCCGCTTCCGATACCACGCTCCGCCCATCGAGTCCGGCAAGAGGGTTCACCAAAACGTTGCGAACCGCCTCCATTGCCGTATTCTCATCAATGAGGCCGAGGCCGTCGAGCGTTTCGATCAGCACGGGCAGGCCGCGTTCGCGCACCCCGCGAATTTGCAGATTGCCGCGTGTGGAAAGATCGAAAAGCCCATTACCATGGACACGCCCGGCTTGTGCGATCCCGCGCATGGTGGTGGCCGCGACAATGCCACCACTGATCCGCAGCCGCACGAGAAGCCCGTCCTTCGCTGGCATCGGCCGCCGCGCACTGGGACACCAGCCCTTTCGCAATGGGGTCCCGCTGCTCATGCGAGTGTCTCCCGCGTCGAAACGAGACAGGCAAGGGTCGAATTGCGCCGACTCTGCCAAAAGCCGCGCGAAAGCGCCTCCTCGAAGCGCTTGACGATCGCGCGCGCGGCCTTCGGATTGGCGCCGACAAGAAAATCCCGCACCGAAGGTGTGCCAAGCGTCGCTTCGAAAAGAAGCTCGAAATGCCGGCTAGCCACCGCATCGGTCAGCACCGCGAGAGCAAAGAGATTATCTACCGTCCCGGCGATTTCGGCGGCGCCGCGAGGGCCATGGCGCATCTGCCCGGCGATCCAGCGTGGGTTCGTTGCGCGGGCGCGCACGACGCGGGCTACTTCCTCTTCCAATGTGCGCACCTTGAGGGCGCCGGGGCGCGCAGACTCGACATGATAGACCGGAGCGTCGTTCCCGAGCATCTTCGCGGCAGCGGCAAAGCCACCGGCATGATCGACGATGGAGTCGGCGTCGAGAATGTCCTGCTCGTCTTGATCTTGCACATGAATGAGGGCATCGGCGGCCGCGACGCGTCCTGCGAAAGCTTCTGTCGCGATGCCGTCGCCTTGCGCACCGCCATAGGCGTGCGAGGCTGCAGCAATATAGCGCGCGCCAAGTTTTTCGCGCGAGAGCGAGGAGTTCTCGTCGATCGCGCGCGTAAGACCAATCCCGTAGATGCCCGGCGCGGCGCCGAACACGCGGAAGAAAATTCCCGGTGCTAGCCTGCGCGCGGCCGCGAGCGGATTGATGTCATCGTCTTCGTCGCGTTCGCTCAAGGCTTGCACGGCCTGATCGAACAAGGCGATCTGAGCCGGAAAGACATCGCGGAAAAGTCCGGAGATCCGCAAGGTGACATCGACGCGCGGATGTTTTAGGCACGCGGGAGAAAGGATCTCGAAGCCGGTAACGCGCGAAGACGCATAATCCCAAATTGGTCTCACACCCATGAGCGCGAACGCCTGCGCGAGATCGTCGCCGCCGGTGCGCATCGTAGCGCTCGCCCAGAGGTCCATGACAATTGCCTTCGGCCACTCGCCATGATCCTGGACATGGCGGTTCAGGACTTCGGTCGCGGCATTTTGACCGATTTCCCAGGCGGTGCGGGTCGGCACCGCGCGCGGATCGATCCCATAGAGATTGCGTCCGGTGGGGAGCACGTCGACGCGTCCACGCGACGGCGCGCCGCCGGGGCCGGGCACGACGAAGCGGCCGTCAAGCGCGGCAAGGAGTGAAGTGCTTTCCGCTTCCCCGCAGCGATCGATAAGAGCACGCATTTGCTCCGGCAGAGACGGGCCGCCGTCTGCTTCCTGCGTGCAACCTTGCCGGAGCGTCTGCGCGAGCGTTTCCACGGTTGCATCCCGCAGGGTGGCCTCGGGCGACTGCCCAAAAACATGCAAGCCATCGGCAATCCTCATATCCTTGAGATCGCAAAGCCAAGCGTCGAGATGGCGCAAGGCAACGGCCGGATCGGCAGTGCCCCGTAGGCCGCTGTCTTGCAGCAATCCTGCCTCTTTCGCCCGCGCGAGGATGGCTTGCGCCAATAGCCGCGCGCGCTTGGGATCGAGCGATTCAGCGATCGCATATTCATCAACCAGGGCTTCGATTTCGAGCGCCGGGCCATGGCTCCCGGCAAGTGTCAGAGGCGGCGTCATATGGCCGATGGTGAGCGCGCAAATACGCCGTTTGGCCTGCGCGGCCTCGCCAGGATTGTTGACAATAAAAGGGTAAATGACGGGCAGTGCTCCAAGCACCGCCTCGGGTGCGCACTCGTCCGTAAGCGCCACAGCCTTGCCAGGCAGCCATTCAAGCGTGCCATGGGTGCCGCAATGGATCATTGCATCGATCTTTTCATATTGGCGGAGCCAGACATAGAAGGCGACGTAGGAATGGCGCGGCGGCAATCCCGTATTATGATAATCCGCCTTGCGATTTGCGGCGGTGCCGCGATCGGGCTGCAATGTGACAAGTAAATTTTTGGCGCGCAGCACCGGGAACGCGAAGCTGCCGCCGGGAGCCTCCGCGTCCGGCGGGCCCCAATGCGCGAGCATAGGTTGTACGAAGTCCGGAGGCATGGCATCGAGGACCGAGATGTAATCGCTGAGCGTCAGGCGTTCGGCCGGAGCCACCTTTTCGAGATGCTGCATCAATGCGTCCGGGTGCGGGAGCGGCCCGATGTCATATCCGGCTTCACGAAGGGATTTGGCAATCGAGGCGACGCTCTTTCCCGTGTCGAGACCGACGGCATAGCCACTACGCCCTTCCTTGCCCGGATAATCCGAAAGGACGCAGGCGATTTTGCGATTCGCGCGCGGGGTTCTACGCAACTTCACCCAGGCCGCGGCGAAGTCCGCGACAAAGTTTACGCGCGAGGGCTGAGGCGCGTGAATGCGGGGTGTGAATTCGAGATCCGGCCGATGTCCTGCCTCCGCCTTGCAGGCAATCGCGCGGGTAATCAAACGCCCGTCCATTTCCGGTAGGACGACATTCATGGCAAGATCGGCGGCACCAAGGCCGCGCGGGTTTTCCCGCCAATGCGCCTCCGTCTCGCCGGCGAAGATCGCTTGCAGGACCGGCGCATCGGCACCGTCGAGAACGCCTGCCTCTGCATCGAGCCGGGCCGAAAAGCCCGTCGTATTGACGATGACAGCAGGCCTATCGCGGGCGAGTGCGGCGCGAATAAAGGCGATGGCTTCCACGTCCTTGAGGCTCGCAACAAAAATCGCGGTGACGTCGAGCCCGCGCGCGGCGAGCGCGTCCGCGAGAGCGTTGATCGGCGCCGTGTCCCCGGCAAGCATTAGGGAACGGTAGAAGACGACGAGCGCCTGGCCTATGGTGCAATCGCGCTTACGGCAGCCCGCCTCGAAACGGCCTGCCGTCGGAAGCGTGAACGAAAGAAAAGGTTCACACCAGCCAAGAGGCGCGCGCGCATAGTTCGCGGCAAAATCGAGAACCATAGCGATGTGTTCCGTCCCGCCATGCTGGAAGGCGGCGTGAATATGGCGGAGATCACCAGCCGGCAATGTCGAGGCGGCGCCAAGCCGGGCGTCTTCCGTCGCGTCGCCCGGCACGATGGCAAGGCTGAAATTTTTGGCGCGCGCCGCGCTGGAAAATTCCTCGATGCCGTAGCGCCAATAGTCAAGGCCGCCGAGCAGGCGGATGAGGACAAAGCGCGCTTGGCTCGCCGCCTTCTCGATATAGAGATCGACCGAATAGGGATGTTTGAGTGAGGCGAGATTGGCGAGCCGCAGGCTCATGGCGCCGTGCGGGCGCCGTTGCGCGGCCGTCGCGACAAGGCTGAGATCGCTGTCGGAAAAAGAAAGAAACAAGATCTCGGCCGGGGATTGTCCGAGATCAACGGCGGCTTCAGCTTCGTCGAACGACCGCGTTTCCGTCCGGAGGAGATGCATGGATCAAGCTTCTCCGCTTGCCAGCAGCTGTTCGATCGACGCCTTGTCGAGACCTTTTGCGCCGATGACAACGAGGCGCCCCCGACGAGGTTCTCCGGCGCCCCAAGGCCGGTCGAAACTTTTTCTAAAGCGGTTGCCGACGCCTTGCACGAGGAGCCGCATTGGCTTGCCGCGCACCTCGACAAAGCCTTTGATCCGCAAGACATCGTGGCGCTCCGCGATATCGACCAAGCGGCGAAGCCACGCGTCGCTATCGGCGATTGCGCTAATTTCAAAAACGGCGCTGTCGAAATCGTCGTGATCGTGCTCGATTAATCCATCATGATGCGAGGGCCGCGCGGCGAGATCGTCTTCGGCGGCGGCATCGAGGCCGAGCAAAATAGAGGGGTCGATCCGACCTTCCCGGGCGGGCACGATTTTTACGGCACGGGAAACAAGCGCCGCGATGTCGGCGGCGATGCGGCGTTGCTCGGATAAATCGATAAGATCGGCCTTATTGAGCAGGATGAGATCGGCGCACAAAACTTGATCCTGGAAGACTTCTTCGAGCGGATTGTCATGCGCGATGGAAGGATCGGCCTCGCGCTGGCGCGCCAATTTGGCTGGATCGTCGGCGAAGCGTCCATCGGCGACCGCCTTGCCGTCGACAACCGCGATCACACCATCGACGGTTAGACGCGCGCGAATGGCCGGCCAATCGAAGGCCTTCACCAAGGGCTTTGGCAAGGCAAGGCCAGAGGTCTCGATGACGATATGGTCAGGGAGCGGATCAAGCGCGAGAAGCTTCTCGATCGCGGGCAAAAAATCGTCGGCGACGGTGCAGCAGATGCAGCCATTGGCGAGTTCGATGATTTTTTGGGCGCCGCAGGCGAGATCGCCGCAGCCATTCAAGATCTGCGCATCGATGCCGATATCGCCGAATTCGTTAATGACGAGGGCAATGCGGCGGCCTTCGGGATTTTCCAGGAGATGGCGAATGAGGGTCGTCTTCCCCGCGCCAAGAAAGCCGGTGACGATCGTTGCCGGGATTTTGACAGGCATTTTGGCAGGGATTTTGGAAAGACGATTCATGAGCATGCACCCGGTCCCTCGGCCGTCGGCGGGTGCTTTAATTGGGGGAGCCGGACGAACCCGGCTCCTTCGCCGGCAGCGGGCAGCCGTGCCGGCATCGATGAGTGGCCGGGTCACCCCGCCGGCCCTCGCTCGATCGAACGGCAGGTTTCCTGGCTGGCGGATCATTGCCTTGCGCCGCCTTCCCAGGTCGCGGTTGCCCGCATCCCAGTGGCGTACCGGCGTAAGGCTACCCGCTGACAGTTGCGGGGGCAGCTGTGGCTTCATGCGCGGATCTTAAGAGATGGCGCCCCACCACATTCCCTTTTACCCCTCGAAGCGAGGGACCGTTACGCCAGCGACACTAAACCGATCGGCGCGTGAGTCAATCGCTGGCTGATTTTGAATTGCGAGATAGAACACCGTCACGCTTCAATCCGCCCCTGTTTGAGGGGAGATCTGATTCTCGATCGCGATCCGGATCAGATCGGCGGTTCGTGCGAGGCCGAGCTTGTTCTTCATGTGGCTGCAATTATTCGCCACGGTCTTGTAGCTGAGGCCGATCGTATCGGCGATCTGCAGCAGGCTGTAGCCTTCGCCAAGAAGCCGGAGAATCTCGAGATCGCGGCGTGTCAGGTCGTTGAAGGGATGCGACAGGGGAGAACGGCGGGACGTCCGGACGGTGAGCAAGGCGAGTTCCTGCGCAATCTCCGGTTCGATGTAGTTGTGCCCGGCGGCGACGCGGAAGATGGCCAGAGTAATTTGATCCGGCGGCGCGTTCTTTGTCACATAGCCGAGCGCGCCTGCCTCGAAGGCGAGCGCGACATGAATCGAGTCGTCGTGCACGCTGAAGACGAGGATGTGGACCGACTCATCTTCAATCATCAGCCGCCGGATCATCTCCAGCCCGCCGCTCCCTGGCAGGTTGAGATCCATGATGACAAGATCGGGGCGATCCTCCTTGAAACTCGCCAAGGCTTCCTTCGCCGTCACCGCTTCGCGGATCTCTGCGTCTGGCTCGACCGCGATGAGGCGCCGGAGACCGGCATGAACGATCGGATGGTCATCGATGATAAGAACCTTCATGCATCGCCTGCAAAGGAAGAGATGAGACCAAGGTAGCTTGCCGCCGGCAAGGGAAGGGTTGCCGTGACCGAGAGACCAAGCCCTGGTTCGCGGATGAGAACAAGTTGCCCGCCAAGCGCGTGGACCCGCTCCTGCATTCCGGTCAGCCCGAAGCCGGAAACCTGCCGTTTTGTCCGTTCCATGACCATCGTTCCTGACCTCGATGACGACGCGGCCATGACCCAGATCATCGGCTGGTACCGCTGTCACCGATACCGAAATCTCCGCCGGTTTGCCATGACGCACTGCATTACTTAAGCTTTCCTGGACAATGCGATAGATCGTGATGTCGATCAAGGCGCCGAAGCTTGCCTCCGCCGGAGGGAGGTTGACTTTAAAGCAGGTTTCCGGATACCGCCGGTGCCAGAATTCGACCAAGCTCGTGATGGCGGCGGCCAAGCCGAAATCGGCTAGGGCACCAGGGCGCAGCCGGCCGAGCATTGTCTTAATCTGCCGCTGCATGTGGGAGACGGCGTCCAAGGTTGACCGGATCTCTCTGGCGATCTCGGCACTGCGCCCCTGCTTGGCAAGCCTCGCGATGGTGGCGAGATCGGCGCTGACGGCGAAAAGGAAAGGGCTGATCTCATCGTGCAGATCCCGCGCGATCTCGCTGCGTTCCTCCTCTTGCAAGGTCAACAGCTGCTCGTTCAAGAGGCGCTTCTCCTCGTCCAGCTCCGCGAGCTCTGAGGCCATCCGGTTGAAACTGCTCTGAAGGCGCGACAATTCCGGTACCGAGTTGCCGCCGATCCGCAATTTGTAATCCCCATGGCCGATCTGTTGCAGCGCGAGGGCAAGGTGATCCAAAGGCCGCAAGGCTCGGCCGATGAAGAAATAGATAAGCAGAATGTTGAGGCCGAAGAACAGAGTGAGCACGATGAGGCCATCGCCGAGATCGTTCCAGACTTCGAGGATCTCGTTGATAGGATCGGTTTCGATAACAATGCTACCGTAATCGTGGCCCCCAACCACGATTGGCACTCGGGCGGTAACAGGCGCGATGCCGAAACCGGACGAACCAGGGTGGCACCATCCCAAAATGCGACTCTTCGAGGGGTGGTTCCACGGTCGCTGCCCTGCCGCCGGTCAGGGACACGCGAAGATGCCGGTTTCAAGCGCTTCGAGATGCGCTGCCGGTCAGCTGATTCCGGAAGCTGTGCCAGCGCGTTTTTGGCGATCTGCTGGGCGACTTGCAGCGCCGAATTCATTTCGGTCTGCACTGACCGCGAGGCGTTGAAAGACACGATCGTGCCTTCGACGGCGAGGCTCGCGATCAAAACGATCGCAATCAGGCAGATGAGACGATATCGAAGAGACATTGCTCGGCAAGGTTGCCTAGTGTCATCACCGGTGCGAAACAAAATGGGAGCATGCCATAAGAACGGCGGCAATGGCCGCTCGAAGAAATGGAATAAATTCCCGAAAATTTGGAGATATTCTGCCCAGTGAATGCGCGAAGGGGAAGGACCCGGACGCTCAGCTTACGGTCTTTTGCTGGGACAATTTAAGACGGCTGGCTGCGCCGCATCAAAAGATTCACCACGGCATTTAGTGATGGGATGTGCCGAGCCGGCTCACTCGGGCCCGTCGCTTGGGAAATATTCCCGAAATAGACGGGAATTACTCTCGAAGATTCCAGGAAGTCAAGGCATGACTTCTGGGCAAAGAAAAAACTACAAAACCTCCTAATAATACGTTAGTTTAAAGAATGTTTTCATTGTATACGATGAACTATGCCTGTTTCACCCCAAATGTGTAAAGTGCATCCATGCAACAGTTGCGAACTGTTTTGCTGGCGTCTCCAGAAATTCTATTGCCTCTCGAATATTATAAATTTAGTCTTCGGCATTGTTGGGCACGCCAGGAAATGGGGATTCAGGAGAAAATCATGCGGCGGGTGGCCGGTGTCTGCAGAATTTTGGGGCTTGAAGCGATGCTTTGGTCATCGGGAATGGCACAAAGTTTCGCGCAGAACGCCGCGCCTGCTGCGCCTGCTGCGGCGATTGAGCTGCCGGAGGTGAACGTGGTGGCGACCTCGCCGCTCCCAGGCGGAGGCGAGGACGCCGACAAAACTCCGGCAATGGTGCAAACCGTGCCGGCGGAGGACTTCGCCCGCACCAATTCGCAAAACGTGACGGACACGTTGCAGCAACAAATCCCGGGCGCCGTAGCGATCGACGTCAACGGCAATGATTTCGCGCAAGATTTGCGCTATCGCGGCTTCGTCGCCTCGCCGATCCAAGGAACACCGCAGGGGCTTGCCGTGTATCAGAACGGCATTCGCGTCAACGAGGCTTTTGGCGACACCGTTAATTGGGATCTGATTTCTCCCCAAGCGATCTACCGCGCCGACATATTTACCAACAATCCGGTTTTTGGACTCAACGCACTCGGCGGCGCGGTCAGCCTGCAGATGAAGAATGGGTACCTCTGGCAGGGGCTTACCACCCAAGTCATGGGCGGTTCTTACGGCCGCGTCAGCGGCCTGTTCGAATATGGCAAGCAAATTGACGATTACAGCCTCTACGTCACCGCCGATGCGACGCACGACGGCGGCTGGCGCTTTTTTTCGCCTTCTTCGATTTTCCGTCTCTATGGCAATCTCGGCTACCGCACGCCTGGCAACGAACTTCACCTCATCGCCTCGGGCGCCAGCAGTAATGTCGGCGTCATCGGGGCGACTCCGATCCTCTTGATCGACCAGGATTACCGTTCCGTCTTCACCTCCCCGCAAACTTCGCTAAACCAGGTGGGCTCGCTTGCGTTCACCGGCAAATTCGACATCAATCCGGACTGGACGGTCCAGAGCAATTTCTATCTTCGCAGTTTCGAGCAGAGGCATGTCGATGCCAACGACGCCTCCATCCAGGACTGCAGCCTGTTGCCGCAATATGGTCTTCCTGCTGGGCCGGTCGGCAAACTTTGCGACACGGACAATGGATCTTTCATCGTCAATCAACAAGGCCAAGCCGTCGCTTCGACAGGACCGGTCAATTTTCCTTATGGGGTGATCGATCGCACCTGGGTGCACGCGAATACCGTGGGCACTTTATTGCAGGTGACCGATACCGGCAAAATCCTCGACCATGACAATTATCTCAACTTCGGGGGCAGCGTCGATCGCAGCTGGCTGAGCTATAGCGCGAACGCCACGCTTGGTGTGATGCAACCGAACTTCGTCATTGACGATGGCGGGATCCCCGGCGGCGTCGAGATCATCCAGATCAGTCCCCAACCGATATCATATCCACCTATATCACCGGGACAACGACCTACTACGGACTGTTCGCGCTCGATACGTTCAGCGTCGCGCCTGGCCTTGATTTTACCGCCGGCGGGCGGCTCAATGTCGCCGAAATCACAACACAGGATGCGAGCGGAACCGCACCCCAACTTAATTCCAGCGATACCCTCACGCGGCTCAATCCCGTGGTCGGCCTAACGTATAAGATATTGCCCAATCTCACCGCCTACGGCGGTTATTCGGAGGCGAACCGCGCGCCAACGCCGCTCGAACTCAATTGTTCCAGCCCCACGCGGCCTTGCATTCTCGCCAGCACTCTCATTTCCGATCCACCGCTGCAACAAGTCGCCTCCCATACAATCGAGACCGGTGTGCGCGGCAATCTCGCGATTCCGGCTGGCGGAACGATCGACTGGAAAGCAGGCCTCTACAGGACCAGTAGCACCAATGATATCATCCAGCTCGCGAGCCTCGTGCTGGGGACTGGCTATTTCACCAATGTGCCCGAGACCTTGCGCCAAGGCGTCGAAGCGCACGCTAGTTTGTCAATCGGTGCGTTCAGCGCCTATATCAACTATGCCTATGTCGACGCGACCTATCAATTCTCCGGAACGCTGAGTTCCCCGTTCAATCCCTATGCCGATGCGAATGGCAATATTTTCGTGCATCCCGGCGATCACATTCCTGGAATTCCCCGCCAACAATTAAAGGTCGGTGGCGACTATGCGTTCACGCCGGAGTTCAAGGCCGGGTTCGACGTGCTGATCGTCGGCAGCCAATATTATGTTGGCGACGATTCAAACCAAAACCCGCAATTGCCTATGTATTGGGTGGCCAATCTCCACGCCTCTTATCAGATCACCAACAATGTGCAGATATTTGGCCTCATCAACAATCTCTTCAATAATCACTACGCGACCTATGGCACGTTTTTTGACCAGACGACGGATGCGCAATTTGCCGGCAACCCGGTGAATTTCGTCAGCGACCCGCGCACGATCACTCCCGCCCAGCCCATCGCCTTTTACGGCGGCGTTAAGGTGACTTTCTAAAGGAATATCGCAGGGACAAGGGTTTTCCTTACAAGGTTCATCGCCACCGGAGGTACGGCGATGTCCCAGCGTGGGCCTTTCCTTCGCAAGTCTCATACGCTAGTTCTTGGAGGTCGCCAGAAGGGCAACTCCGCGAACAAGCAAGTTGGGATTTCCATGACAAATCAGGCCCGCTTCACGATCAACAGTCTCTTGGAGGGCAAGAGCGCACTTGTGCATATTACTCCGGTCGCACCCGGTGGTAGTCTGGCCGGGGGCGGGGACGCCGGTTTTCCTGGGTCGAAGGGATTAGGCCTTGAAATTGAAAATATAGCAGCTTTGCCGGACGCCGAGGATTATACGCAGCACGAATTCTATGTTGCCAATTTTACGCCATCGGAGATCGCCTACTGCGCCAAACAACCCAAGACAAAGGCAGCCTTTCAAGGGCTCCTCGCGGCCAAGCGAGCTATCATCAAATCGGGTGCTGTCAACAATCCACCGGATGGCCATCGAAGCGTGGAAATAAGCTTCGATGGTGAGGGCAGACCGGCCCATCCCGGCTGTCTGTTATCGATCAGCCATACTGACACATTGGCCGCGGCGGTTTGTTTCTGGCTAGGCGGGCTTTCCTGGCCGGCGCCAGCGACCGGAGCTGAAACCGCTCGCTCCCACCTGGTGACATTTCCGCTAAAAACCAGGATTTTCGCGTTTCTGATTTTGTTGTCGTTGTTGGTTCTTTTCGCATTGGGGCTCTTGAAACTCCTCGAATTTATGCGTCACTAGATTTCGCAAAGAAGATTCTATTCGATGCGCGCGGCTGTTTCTTGGGCCGCGTCGAGAGCGCCAGCGAGACTCAGCCTTTCTTCTTCGGCCACTACGAGCAATCGCTCAAGTTCGCCGCGCTGGGCGGACAGGAGCGCCGCCTTGGCGGGATCCTTGCTGAAGGCGGCGGGATCCGCGAGCGTCTTGTCGATGCGTGAAATCAGATCGTGAAATTTGCGCAATCTTGCCTCGATCGCCGATATGCGTTTGGTTATTTGGGCCGCGTTTTTTGCAGCGCGCACCGCGTCTTGGCGGACCGGCATTGCTTGCCGGGGCTCGCCGCGGTCCTTCTTTATTCGTCTGCCGTCGCCGCCGCCAGAACGCTCGAGGACATATTTGTTATAATCGTCGATGTCGCCATCAAATGGTTTGACCGTATGAGCTTCCACGAGCCAGAGGCGGTCCGCGCAAGCGTAAGCAGGTATTTGTCATGCGACACCAGAATGACCGCGCCGTTATAGCCGTTGATCGCCTCGATCAAGGCGGCGCGGCTGTCAATGTCGAGATGATTGGTCGGTTCGTCGAGAATTAACAAGTGGGGTCCATTGAAACTTGCCAGCCCCAACAGAAGGCGGGTTTTTTCACCTCCCGACAATTGTGCGGCTTGTGTATCGGCCTTCACATTCGGAAAGCCGAGCTGCGCGCATTTGGTTCGAATCTTCGCTTCGATTCCCTCGCGCATGAGCGAGGCGACGCATTGATAAGGGGTCGCCAACGGGTCGAGATCGTCGATTTGATGCTGGGCAAAGTATCCGACCTCCAATTTCGACGAACGCCGGACACTGCCGGCTGTAGCTTTCAGCCTCCCGGAGACAAGCTTCGCGAAGGTCGATTTGCCATTCCCGTTGGCGCCAAGAAGGCCGATCCGGTCATCGTCCGAAATGTTGAGCGAGAGCTGCCGCAAAACCGGAACCTCGCCGTAGCCTGTGCTTGCATCGTCCATCGCGACAAGCGGCGGCCTCAGGGGCTTTTGCGGCGAAGGGAGATGGAAAGGCAGAACTTGCCCGTCGACGATGGCTGTCACGGGTTCAATCTTGGTGAGCATCTTCAGGCGCGACTGCGCTTGCGCCGCTTTTGTCGCCTTGGCGCGGAAGCGATCGACGAAAGACTGCAGGTGCCTCCGCTGGTCGTCTTGTTTCTTTTTTTGTTTGAGCTGGATCGCCTGCTGTTCGCGGCGCTGCTGCTCAAAACTCGAATAATTGCCCCGCCAAAGGGCGAGCTTGGCTTGGTCGAGGTGAAGGATATGATCGCAAACAGCATCCAGTAAATCGCGGTCGTGGCTTATGACGAGGATCGTCGCCCGATAGAGCCGAAGATAATCGACAAGCCAAAGCGTGCCTTCGAGATCGAGATTGGTCGGTTCGTCGAGAAGCAAAAGATCCGGCTGCGAAAACAGAACGGCGGCGAGCGCGACGCGCATCCGCCAGCCGCCGGAAAATTGATCGAGCGGCCGTTGCTGCGCCGCTTCATCGAAGCCGAGACCCGACAGGATGGTTGCGGCGCGCGACGGCGCGGAATGCGCCAAAATATCGATAAGGCGCGTATGAATTTCGCCGACGCGGGCCGGATCGGCAGCGGTTCGGCCAGCAAGCGGGCCCGTTCGAGATCGGCGGTGAGAACGAAATCGATCAGGCTTTGAGGCCCTCCCGGCGCCTCCTGTTCGACACGGCCAAGACGCGTTGCGCGAGGCAATGAGATCGAACCCGATTCCGGCGCAAGCTCGCCCCAAATCATCCGGAACAGCGTTGTCTTTCCGGCACCGTTGCGGCCGACAAAGCCAACCCGCGCATTCCCCGGAAGGGCGGCGGTCGCCTTGTCGAAAAGAAGTCGCGGCCCGAACCGCAAGGTAACGTCATTGACATGAAGCATTGCGGGCTTGTCGCCCGGCCGGCCTCTTTTGGCAAGCCCGCGGCACTGCTGAACCAATAGTGCCCGGAGCTAAGGCGCGCAGGCTCGTTCATGGCGTTTTCTCGCCAGATTTTTTTAAAAGAAATCTTATGGTAACCACTGGGCCGTCATTGGAATTCGCACCTTCCGGAGCGGCGAGCCGCCCGCAATCGAAATAATAGGACGGCGCGTTCAAGGCCGTGCTGCAGACGTTCCAACCGATTGCACGAATTGCGAAATACGAAAGGCGACGGCACGCTCAGACACAACATTCTTCCAATAATTCAGTGCTTCGGCGGATTTCGCCTCCAACATCTTCTCGTTGGCAAGCAACGCTTCGATTGTCGCGGGCAAACGGGACCAGTCCTTGATCACAAAGCCAGGATGATTTTGATAGAACCAAACATTCGGCAAAGGCTCACAAATGATCACGCACCCAGCTTTGCATGATTCGAAGAACCTATAAGTTTCGTACGTCGTGCCTCTGGGACATATAGATATTTTGGTATCGCCCATGGTTATTTCATAATCGCGCTCGTTATCGATGCTTTCAAAAAAGTCGCCTGTGGTGTAGATTTTCCCATTAAATCGGCGCGGCACCTTTTGGAAGGCGTCGAGCATCAGGTGGCGCGCAAGTATTTTTGGCGGTGTCATTAGCCGGTGAATCCATTTTCTAAAACGTTCACCGAAGCTAACGCTCCCAAGAAATGCGTAATCGATCGAACGTTCCGTCATTGGTTTCGGAACTGGGTCGAAATATGAATAGAGCCCCACCGGAACATGAAGAGTTTTCCGCCGAGCTTCCGACAGCTTCAACCTATGGAACTTTTGGAGTTCGCGCGCGAGCAACTTCGCAAGCTGCGATTGCTTGTAGAGGAAGTGAAAGAAAGCGATTGCACGTAGCTTGTTCGATGGAAATCCATCCAGATACACTGGTCTTGTGCCTAAACATCTAATTATGCAATGAATATTGTTGAAATAGTCACGATATGCGAAGTCCTCATCTAGGACGATGACGAGAATTATCTTTGTTCCGTACTCAGGTAAACTCTCCGGCACATGTGAGGTAAGATAAAATGTGAAACCGGATAGATTCGTATCTTCTTCGATATGCCTAAAGACAGATATATAGAAATCCTTTCCCCATTTATACATTTTAGGCACGAAGACATCGATCAGCTCCAGCTCCGGTTCGCCAGCGCTACCAAGGTGAACGTAACTGTTACGTGCCACAGAATTCATCATAAAAATCCTCGGACTGAGAATTACTCTTGTCATTTTCTAGCTGGTGCTGAACGTTCAGGTTTATCGTGGTAGACGCGCAAGAGCGCCGGCCTAGGTTCAAAATATTTCGCAGCCTCGGGCGAACCCCAAGCAAAGGGTCGCGGCAATCTTCTTCAGGGGCGCCCTAAGCGGACACGTTAGTGCGCCAGCAGCTTCGGGGCGAGGGCGTCAGAATAAATTACGTAATGCTAATGTTCGAGCGGCGCCACACGCCACTGACGACATAAAAATCGGCCGTCGCCATGAGCCAAGCTCTACCATACTCGGAATCAAGCCTCATGGCCACGGCTTCGTGAGTTGTGAGAAATGGAAACTTGATTATTCTCGCCGTCTATTTCGTCTCTTAAATCAAACGCTAGAACTGAAAATTGAGTGCTTTACATGGAAGACGAGGAAGGCAACCGGTTTTCTGCCCGCGCGGCGCGCTATGCCCGGGTCGGCGCCAATGCCGGCGGGATCGCCGCCAGGATGGCCGGAGCCCGTCTTCTCGGTGGCGGCGGAGCCTGGGGCAACCGTGCAACGGTCTTGGCCCAAGCGCTTGGCGGCCTCAAGGGGCCGATGATGAAGGTCGCCCAGATGATGGCGAGCATCCCCGACCTATTGCCGCCGGAATATGCCGAGGAATTGCAGAAGCTGCAAAGCGAGGCGCCGCCCATGGGCGCGGCCTTTGTCAAGCGGCGGATGCAGGCGGAACTTGGTGTTGACTGGCGTTCGCGCTTCGCCGCGTTTGACATTCATCCGGCCGCCGCGGCTTCGCTCGGCCAGGTTCACCGGGCGGCCGCCAAGGACGGCGCCGCGCTTGCCTGCAAGTTGCAATATCCAGATATGAAATCAGCCGTCGAAGCCGATTTGAGCCAGCTCGAAATTGTGTTCGCGCTGCACCGGCGCCTCAATCCGGTCATCGATACAAGCGAAATGACCAAGGAAATTGGTGACCGGGTCCGCGAGGAACTCGATTATTGCCGCGAAGCCAAACATGCCGCGCTCTATCGCGATATTCTCGCGAATATCGAGGAGGTTCGCGTTCCTGGCGTGCGAGCGGATTTGTCAACCGGGCGGCTGCTAACTATGGATTGGCTGGAAGGCGGCAAACTGCTCGCCTTCAAACAAGCCGGCGAATCCGCGCGCAATCGTATTGCCAGTGCGATGTTCAAGGCGTGGTGGATTCCGTTTAGCCGCTTCGGAGTCATCCATGGAGATCCGCACCTTGGCAATTATACGGTATTTGGGATGGAGGAAGGCCATGAAGCGCGTGGCATCAACCTCCTCGATTACGGTTGCATCCGGATTTTCACGCCCAAATTCGTCGGCGGCGTGGTCGATCTCTATGAGGGATTGCTGTACAATGATTTCGAACGCACCGTACATGCCTATGAAACCTGGGGCTTTCGCGGTCTCACCAAGGATCTCGCCGAAACCCTGAACATTTGGGCGCGGTTCATCTACGCGCCCCTCCTCGACGACCGGGTACGGAGCGTCGCAGATGGCGTCGCGCCAGCGCAATATGGCCGCAAGGAAGCCTTTGTTGTTCACCAGGCCTTGAGGAAAAGGGGTCCGGTGTTGGTGCCGCGCGAGTTCGTTTTCATGGATCGCGCGGCGATCGGCCTCGGCGGCGCTTTTCTGCATCTCGACGCAAGGTTGAATTTCTATCAATTATTCCATGAGACAATGGGCAAATTCTCGGCCGCCGCCTTGAAGGAACGGCAAGAAGGCGCCCTCGCCAAGGCGGGGCTGCGGGCGCCCGTTTGATGGCGAGGCGATTCCAAATTCATTTCGGATCAAGCTTGAACGCCTGCGACGCTTGCCACTTGCGTAAAATTCTGCTCTGCACAAGAATTTGGCAGATTCGATCCATTTCCCTCTTGCGCGCGATGAAAATCATTGCAAAAGCTACAACGAAACGGAACTCGCAACAACGGTGGCACAATGGCTGAGAATCATGCTCAATCCGCGGGCCATCCCGCGATGGACTACGGCGAACATGAAAAAACCTACCAGACGTTTATCCAGCTCATAAAATACACTGTGGCTGGCGTGGCTCTCCTCCTCGCCTTGCTGGCTTTTTTCTTGGGCTAGCTATTGCCGGCTTCGTCGGCGCTTCCGGTCGCAGCTTGACCGGTGAACAAAAATCGGGCTGGGTCATCGGGCTGGGTCAAAGCTTCAAGGATTCCCGGAGCCATTCATGCTGATTGCCATTCCCGCCGAAAACGATCCGGTCGAGGGCCGTGTCGCCGCGACGCCCGAGACGGTTAAGAAACTTGTTGGCCTCGGCGCGGAGGTTAGGATACAAACTGGCGCTGGACTTAGATCCGGCATTCCGGATCAAGACTACGCGGCGGCTGGTGCCACGATCGCGCCCACCACGGGGGCCGCTGTTCAAGACGCCGATATTGTCCTGCGAGTCCGGCGGCCGAGCGCCGCGGATATCGCGGGCGCCAAGCAAGGCGCCGCCATCATCGCGGTGATGGATCCTTATGGGCATATCGATGCTTTGCAGTCCTTGGCATCGGCGGGGGTTTGCGCCTTCGCGATGGAACTCATGCCGCGCATCACAAGAGCGCAGACGATGGACGTCCTTTCGAGCCAGGCCAATATCGCTGGCTATCGCGCCGTCATCGATGCCGCCGCCGAATACGGCCGGGTCATTCCGATGATGATGACGGCGGCGGGTATGATTCAACCCGCGAAAATCTTTATCATGGGCGTCGGCGTCGCGGGGCTGCAGGCGATCGCCACCGCCCGCAAGCTTGCTGCCATCGTGACCGCGACCGACGTCCGGCCAGCAACCAAGGAGCAAGTCGTTTCGCTGGGGGCCAAATTCGTCGCGGTCGAAGATGAGGAATTCAAGCAGGCCGAGACGGCCGCGGGCTACGCCAAGGAAATGTCGGCGGAGTATAAAGCGAAACAGGCGGCGCTCATCTCTTCGCACATCGCCTCTCAAGACATCGTCATCGCGACCGCCCTTATTCCCGGCCGCACGGCGCCGCTCCTTATCACGGCGCCCATGGTGGAATCGATGCGTCCCGGCTCGGTGATCGTCGATCTCGCCGTGGAACGTGGCGGTAATTGCGAATTGGCGAAACCCGGCGAGACCGTCGTTTCAAAAAACGGCGTCAGGATCCTTGGCCCAGTGAATATCGCCGGGCGCTTGCCCGCCACCGCCTCAGCTCTCTACGCGAAAAATCTACTGGCATTCATCGAAACACTTATCGATCCAAAAACCAAGTCGCTCGCGATCAAATGGGACGATGAACTCGTCAAGGCAACCTTGCTCACCAAGGGTGGGGCCCTCGCGCATCCAAGCTTTCAAGCGGGCGGCTGAGTCCAAAAGTCTAAGCCAACGATCCGAGATCTCCATCGACAAGAAAATAAAGGAGGGCATGAGATGGCAACCGAAATCGATCCACAATTGTTGGAAAAGATACAGGGTGCAGCACAGGCGGCGCGGCACGCCGCCGATACCGCCCAGAACGTAGCCGACCAGATCGCGGTCGGCGCCTCGGCGGCAAGCGGCGGGGCAATCGATCCTTTCATGTTCCGGCTAGCGATTTTCGCGCTTGCCGTGATCGTTGGCTATTACGTCGTCTGGGCTGTAACCCCTTCGCTGCACACCCCGCTGATGTCGGTCACCAACGCGATTTCCTCGGTCATCGTGGTTGGCGCTCTACTTGCGGCCGGCATTGATGAAAGCGTGGGCGAGGGATCAAGCATCGCCCGCTTTTTTGGGTTCCTCGCGCTTACCCTGGCTTCGGTCAATATTTTCGGTGGCTTCCTCGTCACAGAGCGCATGCTGTCCATGTTCAAGAAAAAGGGCTGAACCGATGTTGAACGGAAATATCGCAGCCCTTCTTTATCTTACCTCTGGCGTGCTTTTCATTCTCGCCCTGCGCGGCCTGTCTTCTCCGGAAACCGCTCGGCAGGGCAACCGTTTCGGCGTGATAGGCATGGCGATTGCGGGAGCGACAACTCTCCTCTATCAACTGCCATGGGGATTCTTCTCGTTTCTGTGGGTCCTGCTCGCGATGGGGATCGGCGGCAGTATTGGGGTATGGCGGGCCCGCACCATTCAGATGACGGCGATGCCTCAGCTCGTGGCTCTGTTCCATGCTCTCGTCGGCCTTGCGGCCGTGTTTGTGGCGGCGAGCGCTCTCTACGGGCCGCAAGGCTTCGGTCTCGGCTTGCCTAATTCGATTCATAGCACGACGCTGTTTGAAATGTCACTCGGTGCCGCGATCGGCGCGATCACATTCACCGGCTCGGTGATCGCATTCCTCAAGCTCGACGGGCGGATGAGCGGCAACCCCATTCTCCTACCGAACCGGCACGCGATCAACATCGGGCTTGGCATATTGCTCGCGATCTTCATCTTTGCGTTCATAGCAACCGAAGCCCATTTTGTCTTTTGGCTGATTGTGCTCGTATCCTTCGCGCTTGGCGTTCTGCTCATTGTACCGATTGGCGGCGCCGACATGCCGGTCGTGATTTCGATGCTCAATTCCTATTCGGGATGGGCCGCGGCGGCCGTCGGGTTCACCCTCTCCAATCTGGCCTTGATCATCACCGGCGCTCTCGTCGGTTCGTCCGGCGCTATTCTTTCCTACGTCATGTGCAAGGGGATGAACCGCTCCTTCATCTCGGTGATCCTCGGCGGTTTTGGCGGCGAAGTTGCGGCGCCCGCTGCTGGTGAGGGCGACGTGGAGCGGCCGCCAGTGAAGCAAGGTTCGGCGGAGGATGCCGCCAAAATCTTGCTCGCCGCGAAGAGAGTAATAGTCGTTCCAGGCTATGGGATGGCGGTTGCCCAGGCGCAGCATGCCTTGCGGGAAATGGCTGACATCCTGAAAAGCAAAGGCATCGACGTCAAATACGCGATCCATCCGGTCGCTGGACGCATGCCGGGGCACATGAATGTTCTGCTCGCCGAAGCCAATGTGCCTTATGACGAGGTCTTCGAGCTCGAAGATATCAATCCGGAATTTCCTGGCGCCGATGTCGCTTTCGTCATCGGCGCCAACGACGTGACAAACCCCGCCGCGAAAACCGATTCGTCGTCGCCAATCTATGGCATGCCAATCCTCGATGTGGAGTACGCCAAGGATGTGCTCTTCGTCAAACGCGGACTGGGCTCTGGCTACGCCGGCGTCGAAAACGAATTGTTTTTTAGAAACAATACGACGATGCTTTTCGGCGACGCCAAGAAAATGGTCGACGGCATCGTGAAAGCCTTAGGTTGAAAAAAAAGCCGCGCCGGGCGATGGCCAGAGTGATGTGCTTTCGGCGGCGCAAAGCGCAAAGCGCTTCGACCATGAGCGTTTCAAGTTGAAGCACGCATGCTCTTTGTTTGTTGCGTGATCTATTGATCATGCCCTAGAGTGAGGAGAAGTGGAATCCGGTTTTCCGCCCGCATCCCGCTCTCAACTTTTGGAATCGATCACGTTCATGATTTTGGATTGGTTCAATCCAAAATCATCATGCCCTAGGGGCGGAGGATTAAATGTGTTGGCCGTGGGTTCGCGCGTTAGCCGCCGGCAAGCGCCTCTAGCAGCCTTCGCAAGTCTAGCGGCAGAGGACTTTCGAAACGCATTTGGACACCGGTTACTGGGTGCGGGAACCCCAACACCGCCGCGTGCAAGGCTTGCCGGGTAAGAGAGTCGAGGCCGACCTTCGCAGCCGCACGAAGCCGCGCGGTCTTGCTCTTGAAGCCTGCCGCATAGACTGGGTCGCCAAGAATTGGATGACCCGCATGCGCCATATGAACGCGGATTTGATGGGTTCGCCCTGTCTCCAGCCTGCAGGAAACGAAGCTCGCTTCTCCAGCAAAGCTTTCGATAAGCCGCCAATGGGTCACCGCGCGGCGGCCACGCCCGGGTGGCACGACCGCGATCTTTTCGCGGCTCGTGGCATGACGGGCGAGCGGCGCGTCGATCGTGCCGGAAGGCCGCGCCGGAATGCCCCAAACGAAAGCCAGATACTCACGAATGAGCGGCAAGGTTTTGCCGTGATCGGCGAAGAGTTCGGCCATTCCCTGGTGCGCCGCGTCCGTCTTCGCCGCGATCAATAGCCCCGAAGTATCCTTGTCGAGACGGTGCACGATTCCGGGCCGCCGCACGCCACCTATCCCTGAGAGGCTGGCGCCGCAATGGGCGATCAGCGCATTGACGAGCGTTCCTGTTTCATGCCCGGCCGCTGGATGCACCACGAGCCCCGCCGGTTTGTCGATGACGAGCAGATGTTCGTCCTCGAAGACGATTTTGAGCGGAATATTTTCTCCGGAAGGCACGGGATCGGCGGGAAGGGGCAGGTGCAAGCTGGCGGTTTGGCCGGCGCGAAGCAGAAGACTCGGGTCTTTTACCGGCGCGCCGTCGATTGACGCGTGGCCCGCTTCGATCAAGCTTTTGATTCTCGTACGCGACAAATTCTTCCCAGCAGCCGCCGCCGCGAGAAAACGGTCGAGCCTCTCGCCGCCATGCTCCGGCGCAACGCGATAGGCAAAGCAAAGGTTGTCTTCGCAACTCATGCTCACGCTTGTTCGGTTTCTCAAATCCAGCCTATGATCAAAGCCCACTTTGTCGATTTTCCCGCTCAATCGGACAAAATTGTTTCAAGTGAAACATTTTTGTCCGATTGCGGGGACAAATTATACAAAGCCCTAGACATCCCGGCGGTCTGAAACTGGTGGGAATGCGCGGAAGATCGCGCCGCGCTCGCGCCGCGCCCTCGGTTGCGCGGCACGGCGGCGCGAAATCCGGTGGATCCGGTACCAGACGTACCAGCTTGGCGCTTGCCCCGCACTGGAAACACATGATCGAAAAGGAATCGCTCAAATTCAAAGAGTTGGACAGGTCCTTATCGAAAACGTTGAGCAATTTTTTCGGGACTTGCTCTAAGGCGTCATGCCGCGGGCTTCCGCGAGATGGTCGAAATGGTGGCGATAGTGGCCAAGCCCCATGGTGTCCGACCGCAGCTCGATGATGAAATCATGCAGTTCCGCCGCCGGTACGAGCGCCTCGACATTGTCCCAGCCGGGCCAGCCGGGCCGCTCGGCATAGCCCAGGATCTGACCCCGGCGGCCTGACAGCAAGCGTTGCGCCGCGGCGGTGAAACTATTCGGCACGCTCGCCGTGACATGTTCGATCGGCTCTAACAGCACCGGGTCGGCCTTGGCGAGACCCTCGGTAATCCCTAAGCGGGTCGCGGTTCGAAAAGCCATGTCGGAGCTGTCGACGGCATGGAACATGCCATCGACCAAGGTCACCGCGACGTCGACGACGGGATAGCCGAACGGTCCTTTTTGCATTGCTTCCTCGGCGGCTTCGCCGACCGCCGGTATATATTGCCTTGGCACCGCGCCGCCGACGATCTTATCGATGAACAAAAAGCCCTCGCCGCGGCCGCGCGGCTCAATCTCGAGCTTGATGTCGGCGAATTGGCCATGCCCGCCAGTTTGGCGTTTGAGCCTTGAGTGCTGGGAAACTTTGCGCCTGATCGTTTCCTTGAACGCGATTTTCGGCGAGGCCGTCGTGATCAGGAGGTTGTAGGTGGTGGCGAGGCGTTCAATGGCCGTATTGAGATGAATCTCGCCTTGCCCCTTCAGGAGCGTCTCACCGGTTTCGATATTGTGCTCGACGCTAAGGGCTGGGTCTTCCAAAACGAGTTTGTGCAAGGCGCCTGAAAGCTTGACATCGTCCTTGTGGTCTTTTGCCATGATCGCAAGCGCATAGACCGGCGGTGGCGGGGCGGGATAGGGCAGGGACGCTGCCGCGCCGGCGTTTCCAAGGACCGTCCCCGTCGCGACTCCGTCGAGCCGCCCGAGCGCGACCAGCTCCCCCGCGCCGGCCTCCGGCACCCGGACGGATTCGCCGCCGGGGAAGCGGTGAATGCCGCCGACACGCACCCCATCGAAGGTGGCGCTGTCGCGCAGGACACCGCGCCAAATGCGGCCATAGGAAAGCTTGCCTGCTTGAAGCGTCTTGAATATTTGAACCAGCGGCTCTGCGTTGGCAGCGATGCCGCGGTGCTCCGCCGTTTCGGCGGCATCCGGCACGTCGTGCCGCATGGCCTTCCAGAGGGGAAAAATGCCTTGCCCCCGGGCGGCCGATCCAAAGAATACTTCGACGATCGTGCCGCTCGCTTGATCCTTGTGCAAATGCTGATAAAGCTCCGCCGCCGTCGGCTCCACTTCCTCGATCAATTTTTCCAACAGAGCATCGTCCTGGTCGGCCAGCACCTCGGCCAGTCCGTCGAGCGCCTGCTTCTCGGGATCACGCAGTTGCGCGGGAATTTCGATACGCTCAGCGGCTTGGTTCGTGCCGTAACGGTAGGCGCGTTTGCTCACGACGTCGATATAGCCAGCCACCACATCATTCTCGCGGATCGGCAATTGCCGTGGCGCCAGAGGATATTTGGAATAGGACTGGAGCGCCGCAAGCGTGTCGTCGAGAGAGCCGGTCAGCGTATCGATCTTATTGACATAGATCAGGTGGGGAAGCCGAGAATCCTCAAGCGCCTTCAGCAGGAGCGCCACGCTGGAAGCGCGGCCCGCCATTGGCTCGCAGACGACAATGGCGAGATCGATCGCCGCGAGCGCTCCTTCCGTCTCATAGGCGAATTCAACCGAACCCGGACAATCCAAGATCGACCAGCGGTCGCCCAGAAAGGAACAATGCCCAAGCCTCACCTCAGTGCTGACGACGCGCTTGCGAATGTCGCTTGGCCGTTTCACGGGCGTCCCCGCCTCGGCCATTAGAGCGTCGAAGAGTGTCGACTTGCCGCTTCCATAGGGGCCGATCAATGCGACGGAGCGCGGCCCGGCCACCGCGGCCTTCATAGGTGAACCTGTCATGCGGGCGTTTCCTTCCTGCCATTCCGGCTATCATTAGCGCCATCGTAGGCCAAATAGCGGGAAGGCGCAAAGTTTGGCGCATTCGCCATATGGCATGAGCGGGCGAGATTTAGGAAAGTGATGTCCTCACGTTACGGATCGAAAAAACCGGCGGGAATTTGCGCCGCGAGATCTTGTCCCGCCGCATCTCCGAGCAATGCCGCATCGCTCGATGGCCCAGACGCCACTGTCTCGAAAAACTGCGAGCCATCGGGTTTTAGCACGATGGCGCGAAATGCGACGTTGCCAGCTTCGACGCATGCGTATGCGCCGATCGGCGTCTTGCAGGAGCCATCGAGAACACCGAGAAAGGCGCGCTCCGCCGCGAGGGCGACGGCTGTCCGCGCATCGAGAACCGGCGCGAGGAGTGCCCGCGCAACTTCGTCGCCAGTCCGCATGGTAATGGCGATCGCGCCCTGGCCAGCCGCCGGAACAAAGTCCCCCACGTCCAGAACGCTCGTGGCGCTGGCTTCGAGCCCGAGGCGCTTCAGACCGGCAAGCGCGAGCAAAGTGGCGTCGGCTTCGCCCTTGGCGACCTTGGCGAGGCGTGTCTCGACATTGCCGCGCAATAGGCTGATTTTCAGGTCCGGCCGCAGCCGCTTGAGCATTGCGCCCCGGCGCAGCGAAGCGGTCCCGACAATACTGCCCATGGGAAGCTCGAGCGGATGGGCCGCGTGCGGAGAAATCCACGCGTCGCGCACGTCCTCGCGCGGGAGATAGCCGGCGATTTCTATTCCCGCCGGCAAGAATGTTGGCAAATCCTTCGCCGAATGCACCGCGATTGCGATATCGCCTTGCTGCAAGGCAAGGTCGAGCTCCTTGGTGAAAAGCCCCTTGCCGCCGGCTTCGCTCAACGGCACGTTAAGAATCATGTCACCGCTGGTTTTTATGGCGGTGATCTCGATTGCGCCCGCGCCGAAGCCATGTGCTTCTAGGAGGCGATCCATGAGTTCGCGCGTCTGGGCGAGCGCCAAGGGGCTGCCACGCGTCCCAAGTCTGAAGGGGAAGGCTTTGCCCGATCGCGAAGTGGACGGAATTGGCGCATTTCCTATTGGTTTGGATAGTTCTATAGGTTGAAAAGTAGTGCGGCTAGCGGCGGATGCCAAATATTGGAATCCGCCCAGAGGAATTACCATGCGCGTTCTCGGTATTGAAACCACTTGCGACGAAACCGCCGCCGCCGTCGTCCAATTGCAGCCAGGCGGCTCCGGCGAAATCCTATCGAACGAGATCATGAGCCAGATCGCCGAGCACGCGGCTTTCGGCGGGGTGGTGCCGGAGATCGCTGCGCGGGCCCATATCGAAATAATCGACCGGCTCGTGCAGCTCGCGCTTGACCGTTCCGGGCTGGAACTAGCGGAACTCGATGGAATCGCCGCGGCGGCGGGGCCAGGTCTCATCGGCGGCGTCATCGTGGGGCTGACCACGGCGAAAGCCTTGGCCTTGGCGAGCCGCAAGCCGTTCTTGGCAATAAACCATCTCGAAGGACATGCCCTGACGGCGCGCCTGACCGGTGAACTCGCGTTTCCCTATTTGCTTCTGTTGATCTCCGGCGGTCACACCCAATTGGTCGCGGTGAAGGGGGTCGGGGACTATCTCCGGCTCGGTTCGACCGTGGACGACGCAGCCGGCGAAGCTTTCGACAAGATCGGCAAAATGCTAGGCCTTCCCTATCCCGGCGGACCTCGGGTCGAAGCCTTGGCGACGGAGGGCAACGCCGCGCGTTTCGATTTGCCGCGCCCGATGCTTGGCCGGCCGAAACCGGACTTTTCCTTTTCCGGTTTAAAAACCGCCGTCCGGCTGGAAGTCGAGCGCGCGGGGCCTTTGAGCGCCACTGATGTGGCCGATGTCTGCGCCTCTTTCCAAGCCGCGGTGGTCGATACAATCATCGACCGCTGCCGCGCGGGCCTGCGTCTTTTCCGCGAAACCGTCGGCCATCCCAATGCCTTGGTGGTCGCTGGCGGGGTTGCCGCCAATGGCGCCATTCGCCGAGCATTGATGCGGTTTTGCGGCGAGGCCGGGTTGCGGCTTGTCCTGCCGCCAGCAAGTCTTTGCACCGATAATGGCGCCATGATCGCTTGGGCGGGTATCGAGCGGCTCTCGCTCGGGCTCGTCGACGACATGACCTTTGCGGCAAGACCACGCTGGCCCCTCGACGCCAATGCCGAGGCCGCGCATCACGGCAAGGCATGATCCGCGAATAAGCCGGTTGCCACTTTACCTCGCCAATTCTTTGAGGCCGCGGAGGATCAGCTCGGCGGCGGGCGCGTCCTCGCCAAGCGCCGCGAGCGAAGCCGCGACGGCCGCGGCGGCTTGCGACCGCCCATAGCCGAGATTGACCAAGGCCGAGAGTGCGTCCTGCGCGGCGGCGGGCTTGCCGCCATCCAGTCCGGCAAGCTGGGCGGTTGCCGCGCCGGACGCGCCGGGAACGATTGCCTTGTCCTTTAATTCGGCGACGATCCGCGCCGCGAGTTTCGGACCAACCCCGGGCGCCCGCGCGATTGCTGCTTTATCCTGGCAGCCAATCGCGGAGGCAAGTTCGGCGGCATCGAGAACGGTCTGAATCGCAAGAGCCACTTTTGCACCGACACCTTGCACCGTGAGGAGGAGCCGGAACCAGCGGCGGTCCGTCTCGGAGATGAAGCCGAACAATTTTATCGAATCCTCGCGCATTTGCGTCTCGATCGCGAGCGTGGCCGCTTCGCCGGTCCGTGGCAGCTTTTGCAGCGTGCGACCCGAGCAATGCACGATATAGCCGACACCCTGCACATCGAGGATCATATAATCCTCGGCCAGGGAGTCGATGATGCCTTTGAGCTTGCCGATCATTTTGGCCGCAGGTTTTAAGTTCGCGATACGCTCTCGTAGAGCGAATTGTAGGCCGCCAGCCGGCTAAGGTCCGGCGGCGGTTTCCAGATTGCGCGCCCAAAGACGGATCCGGGCATGAGTGATCGCTGCCGCCAGCGCATCCGCCGCATCCGCTCCTTGCGCGCCGCTTCCGGGGAGAAGATTTCTCACCATCAACGCAATCTGCGCTTTTTCCGCATGGCCGGAGCCGGTCACCGTTTTCTTGATGAGATTGGCCGCATATTCGGCGACCGGAAGGCCGGCAAGCGCCGGAACAGCGAGCGCTATCCCGCGCGCCTGACCGAGCTTTAGGGCCGATTGCGGATCGCGATTGACGTAGGTTTCCTCGACCGCCGCCTCCTTTGGCTCGTGTTCTCTTATGATGGCGGCGAGTCCCAAGTGGAGCTCGCGCAAGCGCTCAGAGAGCGCCTTTCTACCGCTCGAGCGGACGGCGCCACTCGCGACATAGGCAATCCGTCCGCCATTGGCCTCGATCACGCCCCATCCCATAGTCCGCAGACCTGGATCGATGCCGATGATGCGAATCGCCGCTTGCTCCATGGCCGAGCCTAGCTTGTCTCGCGGCACGGGGGAATATTCGAAACGAACTCACTCCAAAAGCATGCGCTTCAAAAGTTCGACCTCCTCCGACAATGTTCCGTCCGTGGTCACGAGACCCGTGATCTTTCGCACCGCATGGAGGACGGTCGTGTGGTCGCGGCCGCCGAAACGCCGCCCGATTTCCGGAAGCGAGCGTGGGGTCAGAAGCTTGGAAAGATACATGGCGATCTGGCGCGGCCGCACTACCGTCGCGGTTCGCCGCGAGGACAGGATATCGGCGCGGCTTACGTTGAAATGGCTTGCGACCAGTTTCTGGATGTCCTCGATCTTGATCTTTTTCGGCTCTGGAGTTCGCACCAGATCGCGAATGGCGCGCTCGGCGGTTTCCATCGAAAGCGGCGCGCCATTCAAAGACGCATGCGCGAGCAGCCGGTTGATGGCGCCATCAAGATCGCGGCCATTCGTCTGAACGACGCTTGCGACATAGGCGACGACCGCAGCCGGAACCTCGAAAGTTTGGTGCACCAGTTTCGCAGCGGCGATGCGTGCTTCAAGAATCTTGATCCGTAGCGCCTCGTCGAGCCCTCCGATTTCAATACAAAGTCCACCAGCCAAACGCGACCTTACTCTTTCTTCGAGACTTTCGAGATCGCCTGGCGGCCGGTCGGCCGCGATCACGATCTGCCGGCGGGAATCGATCAGCGCATTCAGCGTATGACAGAACTCTTGTTGAATCGACTTGCCCTGGAGAAATTGGATGTCGTCGATGACAAGGAGATCGATTGCCCGCAACCTTTCCTTGAAAGCGATCGCCGTCTGCGCTTTGAGGGCGGCGACCAAACCGTACATGAATCGCTCAGCGGTGAGATAGATAACCTTGTGCTTTGCCGAGGAGGCAGCATGCGCGACGGCTTGGAGAAGGTGGGTCTTACCCAATCCGACAGAAGCATGGAGATAAAGCGGATTGAAAAGCAATGGGTCTCCCGGCGCCGCGAAAGCGATCCTCTGCGCCGCGGCATGGGCGAGCTGGTTGGATGCACCGACGAGAAAATTCGAGAAAATCAAACGGCGATCCAACGGCGACCCCGTGAGAGTTTCCGCCTCGTAACCCTCCATCGAGGCCGTTTTTCTCGGCAGTGTCGCGGCGGATGCCACCATCAGCGGGGAAGATGCCAATGAAGTGACGGTCCGCCCTCTCACCGAATCCGGGTCGCCGCAAGAAGTAGGAGCGAGGTGGCCGCCAGTGGCACGCTGGGGAGCTGCTGGCCGCGTCGAGGAACGAACTTTGATCGACACCCGTTTGATCGTCGGAAATTCGCTGGCGAGCGCCTGAAGAATCTTGTTCGTATAGTGCGATTGAATCCAGCTCTTCAAAAATTTCGTGGGCACCGAGAGGCAGGCGTCCTCGTCGGAGAGCGCATCGAGTTCGAGGCACCCGAACCAGGATGAGAAAACGTCTTCGCCAAGTTCCAGGCGCAGCCGCCGGCAGATTCGCATCCAGGCTTCGCCCATGGCAGCAGCTCCGGGCTCGGAAATTTGTCTGCGCAGATTCGGCATCGGTCTTCTTCCTTAGGAATCAAGGCAAAGCAACAGCGTCCGCGCAAATGCCGGCGCCAGAAATGGACGATGACTGAAAAAAGATTAAGGGGCGAAACTAGCCGCGAATGCGCCGACGATGCCGGGTTGAAGCCCAATAAGCCCTTTGAATGCGCTCTGCCACGACACTTCCGCGCGCAGGGGGAAACAGAACATTCGGATATTCAATGAATGCTAGCACGGTCGTATATCCCCCTTCGCTCCGCATTGAGAACCACAGAGCTTGTTTACATCAAATCAAAAGAAGACCCGAACGAAACACTCTGGAGACCAATAACCGGCATCGTGTAGAAAGTCTTTCCAGCGTATATACTAAACCATTGCGTGACGTAACCCGCCCATATAAATTTGTTATACAGGATCACGACGCGCCTTTACACGCTAAACACTCATACGAACGGGAGAACTCACAGGAGATCCGTCTCGAAATCTGGAGTTAGCCAGTTCCAGACCGGAAGGAGACTTTAGCATCGGCGAGACGGTCCGCAAGCACGGTTTAATGAATCCTTAAGGGCCGCTTCATGAAGCTTCATGAATGATTGATAATATCAGTTTTGCAGGAGCAAATATGCATGATCCGGTAGCGCGCGTAACCGCCTGATTTCGCGCGAGTCCATAGGGCGCGCAAAAGGGGTGGAAAAAAGCGGGATTGAAGTCTTCTGGCCGCTGGACAAGGTTGCAAAAAATTTCAATGTGCAGGGCCGTCGCGAGGGGAAAAACGGCTTTGCTCGAAGGTGTCGCGTGGCTTTAAGGACAAGTCATTGAGTTGCATGGAAATTGGTTGTGCGGTACCCAACAGAGTCAAAATGACGACTGCGTTCGCTTTTTTGGCCGCAAAAAAAGCCCGGCATCCACCGGGCTCAAGGATAAAAATCTTCTCGGACGTCAATCATTTGCTTAACGCATTAATCCGCCTGCTTAACCTCGAGACCTTTCGCGCGGCCGTGTTGGGATGCACGATTCCCTTTTGCGCCGCGCGCATGACCAATGGCTCGGCGACACGAAAAGCGGCAGCCGCCGCACCATGGTCTCCTGCGGCAATAGCCTCTTCAACCTTGCGGACATAAGTGCGCATTTGGCTGCGCCGTGAGCGGTTAACCGCGGCGCGGCGCTCGATTTTACGGGCGGCCTTCTTGGCCGAAAGTGTGTTCGCCATCAAAAAAATCCTAGGCGTGAGCCAACGTGAAAATTGACCCCACGACGGTAAATCTGGCCAAGCATGGCCGTTCGAGCATGATTTCGAAACCGAGACCGGGGTCGCGATAAATATCACGCAATGACAAAGGGATCACAGCACGACCCATTTTCCGCATCGGATCGCGCGTGAGGATGGCGCTAATAATCACGAAGCTTCCGGCCCGTCAATGCTCGATATCCGCGTTTGCGCGTGCGCGTCTTTTTTGGCTTCGAGAGAAGCGGCAACCGACGGGCGTCACCTGGCCTCGCGCTTCGCGATTGAAAGATTTCCGCCTTCTAGATCGCGACCATTAGCGCCATCGTTTCGCGATCGTGAGATGTCCTTTCGCGGCGCATTGGAACCGTTCATGCTCTCTCGGCCATGCGATCGAGGATCGTGTTGACGCCATCAATGGCCGTATCTGTCCATTCCGGGTGGCTTTCCGCCCCGGTTTCGATTTCATGGAGCAATTCAGCCAGCAAATAGAGGACGAGAAGGTGTCTCCGCGTGGTTTCATCTTCGATCCAGATCGGGCTGCCACTCGCGGCCTCCATATAAGCTTGGATGAAGATTTGAGAAAATAGGACAAGTTCTTCGTGGAGTCTTGCGGCCACGAGCGGCGCGTCGGGGACGAACCTTGTGAGATCACTTTTGGCAGCGGCGACTGCACGAGCAAGGGAGCGCAGCATGACCGCGACATCGCGCAGCGGCGACGTCTTGGCGCGCCTCTGACTGGGGGATATGGAAGGACCTTCCCCAAAATCAACGATCATCACATCGTCCTTCATGACCAGGAGGCGGCCAAGAGAATAATCGCCGTGAATGCGGATCTTGATGGCGCCATTCGGCTTTTGAACAAGCTTATCAATCAGAGCAAAGCACTCTTCCTGCCGGGCCAGAAGGCGTTCGGCCTGGGCGTGCTTGTCCGCGCTTGCGTTCGTGGGGACCGTTCGGAGGCGTGTGAAGGCGTGCTCGGCCATAATTCTTGCCGTGTCCGCTGCCTCGCAGACATCGTCGAATGTCAGCGTTTCGGCCTTGAACGCTGGATCGGAGGTTGGCGCCGACAGCGCCTTATGCATTTCCGCCGTGCGCAAGCCAAGCCGCCGCATGTGCGGCACATAGATTGCGAATTCCTCATGACCGGCGCGGTCGTCTTGCCCCGGCGTCAAGGCGGCAGCCTCGATGATGCGCTTCAATGCTCCGAGCGTCCATGTCCAGGCATCGCCTTGGTTGCGCATGAAAGTTTGCAGGACCGCGAGAACGGCGTGGTTCTCCTCGCGGTCAATATATTCGACAACGCCGAGCAAGGGAGGAGCATTGGCAAAATGTGCCACTTCAGTCAGAAAGTGCAGGGTCTCGACCTCGGGGTCAGTGCCGATTTGTACCCGGTGACGGATTTTCAGCATCATCTGGTTGGCGAGGACGAGCGAGGAGTTGCGCTGTCCGGCGCCAATACGGTGGACATCGGTTGCCTCGATCATGAGCTCGGCCCCGAGACGAGACGTTGGCAAGAAAGAGATTCTGCCACCTTGGCCGGTGTCCAGTCTTTCGCCGCGCCGTAGCGCCACAACCATCGCCGGGACGAAGCCTTCGCAGGCCTCCGCTTCATAAAGCAGGCCGGTCAAGGCGCCGCGGCGCAGCCTCGCGGCGGCGTGGACAAGGGGCGGTCCATCCTTGTGCTCCGGTTCCGCGGCAAGAGGCGCGAAATAACTCTCGACCCCGCCATCGGGGAGTTTGACGTCGAGGAGCGGAAGAACAAAGCGGCTCCGCCCGCCATCGCGAAGCACGGCGAAATCCCTGACCGAAATCCCGGCGACCTGCGTCTCTTTATGACCAAACCAGCGCCGCGAAGGCAAGAAGCGCGGTGCGACCGTGCGCTCGAAGGCGACGCGTTCTCGCCCGGCAAGGATCGTTTCGAGCTTACCAGTGGCAACCAGCGTAAAAAGCCCTGGCGTCACATGCTGGTCGTGGCGGTCCTTGGTTTCCTCGGCCGGCTCGAGCCTGAACCAGAAGAAACCATAGGCCGGCAATGTCAAAAGATAGGAACGCGAATCGATCGCCGGGAAGAGACTGCCGGCAGTAAGCTCGACGGGCACGGCACCCTTGAATTCGGAGAGATCGAGCTCAACCGCTTGCGGCGCCCGCGACACATTGGCGACGCAGAGAATCCGCTCGCCCTGGAATTCGCGAAGATAGACCAAGACTTTCCGGTTCGATGGATGAGGGAAGCGCAGCGAGCCTCGCCCGAATGACACATGCGAACGCCGCACCGCGATGATCCGCCGCATCCACGTCAAAAGGCTCGATGGGCTCACGAGCTGCGCTTCGACATTGACGGCGCTGAAACCATAAACCGGGTCCTGGATCGCGGGCAGGAAGAGCTTGGCCGGATCGGCACGGCTGAAGCCGCCGTTGCGATCAAGCGACCATTGCATCGGCGTGCGCACGCCGTCCCGGTCGCCGAGATAGATATTGTCGCCCATGCCGATCTCATCGCCATAATAGATGATTGGCGTGCCGGGCATGGAAAACAGGAGCGAATTCAAAAGCTCGATCTTGCGCCGGTCGTTTTCGAGCAAAGGGGCGAGACGGCGGCGAATACCAAGATTGATCCGCGCGCGCGGGTCGGCGGCGTAAAAGGACCAAAGATAGTCACGCTCCGTGCCGGTCACCATGGCAAGCGTCATCTCGTCATGGTTGCGCAGAAAGATCGCCCATTGCGCGCCATCCGGGACCTCCGGCGTCTGCCGCATGATGTCGGTGATCGGATGCCGGTCCTCCTGCGCCAGCGCCATGTAGATCCTCGGCATGAGCGGAAAATGAAACGCCATATGGCATTCATCGCCTTGACCGAAATATTGCGCCGTTTCCTCCGGCCAAAGATTCGCCTCAGCGAGAAGCATCCGGTCTGGGTAGCGAGCATCGACCGCGGCCCTAATCCTCTTGATGACTGCGTGGGACTCCGGGAGATTTTCGCAATTCGTGCCTTCCCGCTCGATGAGATAGGGGATGGCGTCGAGTCGCAATCCATCGACGCCCATATCGAGCCAGTAGGCCATGACGTCGAGCACGGCTTCGAGAACGCGGGGATTGTCGAAATTCAAATCGGGCTGATGCGCGTAGAAGCGATGCCAATAAAAGGCTTTGGCTTGATCGTCCCAGGTCCAGTTCGATTTTTCGGTGTCAAGGAAAATGACCGGAGCGTCTTTATAACCTTTGTCCGTGCTCGCCCAAACATAGAAATTGCGCGCTGCCGAACCAGGCTTTGCCGCGCGCGCCCGCTTAAACCAGGGATGCTGGTCCGATGTATGATTGATCACGAGCTCGGTGATGACCCGCAGTCCACGCTCATGCGCTTCGCGCAGGAAACGTTTGAAATCCCGCAGCCCGCCATAGGCCGGATTGATTCCGAGGTAGTAGGAAATGTCATAGCCGTCGTCGCGCAGCGGCGAGGGATAGAAGGGCATGACCCAAACCGCGGTCGCGCCGAGATCCTTGATGTAATCAAGCTTTTGGGTCAGGCCGCCGAAATCGCCAATGCCGTCGTTGTTGGCGTCGAAAAAGGATTTCACATGCAGCTGATAGATAATCGCGTCGCGATACCATTGCAGGTCGTTGCGATCGATCATGCGGCGAACCTCAAGCGCGCGGCTTCTTGCGGATCTTGTTGGCGGTTGCCGCAAAGGCGCATCCCCGTGGATCCGTTGCTTTTAAGACTGCCGTTTGGCCCGTGAAATATAACTAGAAAAACATCCGCGGTGCCGCCGGGCGGGAAAGCCATATCCACGACGTCAATCCGGATCGTTCCTTTGTTTCCTGAGCTCGATCCAGTGTTCGAGGCGGACACGCAGATCTCGCTCGAAGCCCCGGTCCACAGGCCGATACAGTGTCTGGCGCCCCAGCGCCTCTGGCCAGTAATTTTGGCCTGAAAAGCCTTCCGGCTCGTCGTGATCATAAGCATAATTTGCGCCATAGCCTTCCTTCTTCATGAGTTTCGTCGGCGCGTTAAGAATAATTTTGGGCGGCATCAAGGAGCCGTGGTCTTTGGCGAGCCGCGTCGCGCCCTCGAACGCTGCATAGGCCGCGTTCGACTTCGGCGCCGTCGCGGCATAGATCACCGCATTGGCGATCGCAAGCTCGCCTTCGGGAGAACCGAGAAAATCGTAAGCATCCTTGGCGGCGAGCGCGACGGCAAGCGCCTGCGGATCGGCAAGACCAATATCCTCGACCGCCATGCGCACCACCCGCCGTGCGATGAAGAGGGGATCTTCGCCGGCATCGAGCATGCGCGCGAGATAATAAAGCGCCGCGTCCGGGTCCGAACCACGCACCGATTTGTGCAGCGCGCTAATCAGATTGTAATGGCTCTCCCGCGCCTTATCGTAAACCGGCGCGCGCCGCTGGACGATCGAAGCGAGCATGGCCGTATCGAAGAGCTCGCCCGGCTTGGCGGCGCGCCAGACCTCTTCGGCGAGGCTCAAGGCAGCCCGCCCATCGCCATCCGCCATCCGCACCAGACTGAGGCGGGCATCGGGATCGAGCGGCAGAGCCCGCGCCTCGCAGGTTTCCGCCCGGACGAGGAGTTTCTCGAGCGCCGTCGCGTCGAGCGTATGGAAGCTCATGACCCTTGCGCGCGATAAAAGTGATGCGTTGAGCTCGAAGCTCGGATTCTCGGTGGTCGCGCCAATCAAAGTGATGGTGCCATCTTCCATCACTGGCAAGAAGCTATCCTGCTGCGCCCGGTTGAAACGATGCACCTCGTCGACGAAAAGCAAGGTTCCCTGACCCGCCTTACGCCTGCCGCGTGCCTCCTCGAAAACTTTCTTAAGATCTCCGACGCCGGAAAAAATCGCCGAGATCTGCACGAAGGCGAGCTTCGTCTCCCGCGCGAGAAGGCGTGCGACCGTCGTCTTGCCGGTCCCCGGCGGCCCCCAGAAAATCAGGCTTCCCAGAGTGCCCGAGGCAATGAGCCGCGTCAGAGCGCCTTGCGGCCCTAGAAGATGGTCTTGCCCAGCCACATCGGCGAGCACTTGCGGCCGCAGCCGGTCGGCGAGCGGGTGCGGCGCGTCTTTTTCGAGATTAGCGGCGGCGAAGAGATCGGTCATCTGGCTTTCAAATCTGGGCCACGCGGGCGCCATGCGCAAGCCGGGGCAAGAGCGCGGAGGCCGAGAGCAGTTAAGGTAAACAACCCTCTTGACGGGCATGTCCCGGTGATTGTTGAAATAGGAGGAGCGGCGTTGCTCGCCTTGAGCTTGTAGGCTCGGGGTGCTGATTCCACGAGAGGAAAGCAACGCCATGAACAGGCTTATCACATCCACCGCGATTCCTGCGAGAGCGGTCAAGATCGAAGCGCTGGCGAATATGACGGCGAGTTTCGAAAGTTTCTGCCTTGCCTCTGGG
>VDMG01000067.1 GCA_006514895.1 Beijerinckiaceae bacterium | reverse complement strand
CGCTTGACCGATATCCTTCATCCCACTTCCTCCGCAAACACGCCATGGGCCGGCTTGCTGTCATTGCCTTTCCGCAGCATAGCGAAAAGGTAGGGCACGACACAGAGGGTGGTCGGAGTGGCGAAGAGCAGCCCGCCGATGACGGCCCGCGCCAGGGCGGCGTTCTGCTCCTCACCCGCTCCTCCGATTGCCATTGGGATCATACCGACAATCATTGCGGCCGCCGTCATCAGCACCGGCCTGATCCGTGTCCGTCCTGCAGCAATTGCCGCATCAAATGCCGGTGTGCCTGCAAGCTGCTGCTCACGCGCGAAGGTGACAAGCAAAATGGAGTTAGCGGAGGCGACGCCGATCGCCATGATTGCGCCCATCAGAGAGGGCACGCTAAGAGTCGTGCCGGTGACAAAGAGCATGGTGAAAATGCCGCAGAATGTGGCCGGCAGTGCCAGGATAACGACGAAAGGGTCGCCGAAGTTCTGGTAGTTCACGACCATGAGCATATAGACGAAGACCGCGGCGAAGAGCAGCCCGATGCTCAAATTGTCGAAGGCATCATTCATGCTCTGGATCTGGCCTATGACCTCAATCGAATTGCCCGGCGAGAGCTGTTTCTGCAGCTCCGCGACGATGCTGTAGATGTTTTTGGAGACACTGCCGAGATCGCGGGCCTGGACGTTGGCGTAGATCTCGTAGACCGGCTGGATGTTGGCCTGGTTCGCATTGGCCGGAATCGAGTCACGTTGTAGGGTCGCAACATTGCTGAGCATCCCCGGCACCGGATCGCCGGTGAAGGCCGCTGCGGTGCTGACCGGCGTATTGACCAGCGCGTTCATCGAGTTCACGCGGTACTCTTGCGGGGCCTCCGTGACCGCCGTCATGCAGAAATTCGTCACATTCCGCCGCATTCCGCCGCTCAAGCTGGGCGGCACGCTTGCGCATCGACGCGCCCCGGCGATGCCGCTATGGCGCCAATGTTTTGGGCCCGTTCACCGGCGAACCGCGACACTCCCCTCCGGAAGCAACCGATTTTAATCCAAGCCCTGCCGCCACGGGCTGCACCGGTTGCGGTTACGGTGCTTGGATAATGTCCGTCTATAGAGCTGTTTCCCGTTTCCACCGGAAACGCTACCGTTTGCAGCGCGCAGTTGCTCATCGAGGCGGGGAGGTAACCGCTTGCCTTATTTCGGCCGCGCATTTTTCCTGATATAGGGGAGTCGAGGTTATCCGCCCTAATCCAAAGTGGAGTTGCGCGGAACGGTTTTCGATATGGTCGGCCTGGCCAGGAAACTGGTTAAATTGAGGAATTTATGCAGGGCCCGCAGCCTTCACGGAGCATTGAGCGGGTATTTCGAGGTGTCTCTGGAAGGATTGTAAATTCGCCTTGCGCCGCGCATCACTTTGCGGCCGCCGGGACTCTTATGAAGCGCGCCGCCGCACTTCCTTGCGGAAGCAGTGAAACCGCCGGCGGCGGTTCAAGGGGTTTCCGCCAAGCGCCTTGAGAATTGTGGCGCTCGATTGGAATTAGGACCATTCATGCCAACGATTGCCCTGGTTGACGACGACCGAAATATCCTTACCTCCGTGGCGATTGCCCTCGAGGGAGAAGGCTATCGCGTCCAGACTTATACGGATGGTTCGACGGCGCTCGACGATTTGAAGAGCAATCCTCCCGATCTTGCGATTTTCGATATAAAGATGCCGAGAATGGACGGCATGGAATTGCTCCGCCGGTTCCGTCAGAAGTCCGACGTGCCGGTGATCTTCCTCACCTCGAAGGATGAGGAAATCGATGAATTGTTCGGGCTCAAGATGGGCGCCGACGATTTCATCCGCAAACCCTTTTCGCAGCGCCTTCTCGTCGAGCGTGTTAAGGCCATTTTGCGCCGAGCCAATCCCAAGGAACCAGGCAGCACAAAGGAGTCCGAGGCGAAAATCCTCGAACGCGGTTTTCTGAAGATGGACCCGGAACGGCACGCCTGCACCTGGAAGAATGACCAGGTGACCTTGACTGTCACCGAATTCTTGATCCTCCAGGCTCTCGCAGCGCGGCCCGGAGTCGTCAAGAGCCGCAACGCCTTGATGGATGCGGCCTATGATGATCAGGTCTATGTCGACGACCGCACGATTGACAGCCACATCAAGCGCTTGCGCAAGAAATTCAAGGTCGTGGATGACGATTTCGAGATGATCGAGACCCTTTATGGCGTCGGCTATCGCTTCAAGGAATGAGCTCGCCCTCGCGCCAAGATTTTGCTTTTGGCGGGCAATATGGGAAGCATTCGAAACCAAAGCGTATGATGCTGGAATTGAAAAAGCCGCCCAACTTTTTCGGGACATGTTCTTTTTTTTTCGTCATGCCTTAGAGTGCGGTGAGTTTATCGCGAAGGACCGTAGCGGTGCGGCGGCGCCATGCACTAGAGCGGGATAAGGAAAGGTGGAAACCGGTTTTCCGCCCGCATCCCGCTCTAAACTCTAAGAATCGATCACGTTCATGATTTTGGATTGGTTCAATCCAAAATCATCGTGATCTAGAGCATTTTCAGCGAAGTGGGTACCGCTTCGCGTCGAGAAAATGCGATAAAATAAGATCTCGAGCTGCTTTCTGATTTTGCGGAATCTGAAAGCACTCTAGTGTAGGTTGGAATGAAACACCGGCGTCGGTGATCGATCCAAAACATGGCGAGATCCCGTCACTGTTATGGCCTATAATGTAGACTTCACGCCTCAAGGAGGGGGATCGCCGGTCAATGAGTCTCGAAGCACGCGAAGGAACGGGCTTCGAACGAGCGTCCAGCG
Source organism: Beijerinckiaceae bacterium (assembly GCA_006514895.1). Lineage (GTDB taxonomy): Bacteria > Pseudomonadota > Alphaproteobacteria > Rhizobiales > Beijerinckiaceae > Methylocapsa. The sequence goes on along the minus strand of VDMG01000067.1, from coordinate 2,627 downwards.
CGACGCGGCGGGCGAAGCGCATCCGGCGCAGCCTTGGCCTGCGCTTGCGCGGGTTACTTCGCATCGTGAGCGGGCGTTTTGCGTCCCCCTTGGCGCGCCGTATCGTGTTCTTGAACCTAGGTGGACTCGCCGCGCTTCTCATCGGTTTCTTGTATCTCAATCAGTTTCGCGAAGGTTTGATCGACGCGAGGGTGCAGAGTCTGCAGGTCCAGGGCGAGATTATCGCCGCGGCGATCGCGGCATCCGCCACGGTCGAAACCGATTCGATTGCCATTGATCCGGAAAAGCTGCTTCAGCTCGCTCCAGGCGAGAGCTATGCCCTTGCCGACGAAACCGCGCCGTCGCTTGAATTTTCGATCAATCCCGAACGCATCGGGCCGGTCCTTCACAGGCTCGCTTCGCCGACGAAGACGCGGGCGCGAATCTACGACCGCGACGGCTATTTGCTGCTTGATTCTCTATCGGTGACAAGCCGTTCCAATATCATGCGTTTTGACTTGCCGCCACCGGCGCAGCAGGAGTTTCCTTCTCTGTGGATGCGCATTGGCAATGGCTTGAAGAGATTTGTGGGCCGCTCCAGCTTGCCCCTTTATGAAGATATCGGCGTCGCCAATGGCAAGGCCTATAAGGAAGTGGAGCGCGCACTGAGCGGCGGCGAACAATCGATCGTGCGGGTTAATTCCCAGGGAGAAACCATTGTCTCCATCGCGGTGCCGATCCAACGTTTCCGGGCCGTGCGCGGCGCCTTGCTCTTGTCCACGCAAGGCGATGACATCGACAATATCATTGGCTCGGAACGCGCGGCCATCCTCCAGATTTTCCTCGTTTCCGCCGCCATTATGCTTCTTCTCTCCTATTCCATCGCCGGAACGATAGCCGAACCGATAAGGCGCCTGGCGGAGGCGGCGGAGCGCGTGCGGCGGGGGACGAAGGCACGCCGGGAAATCCCGGATTTCACTGACCGCGCCGATGAGATTGGACATTTGTCCGGCGCCCTTCGCGATATGACCAAGGCCCTCTACGATCGCATCGAGGCGATTGAGCGCTTTGCCGCCGATGTCGCGCATGAATTGAAAAACCCGCTTACCTCCTTGCGCAGCGCGGTCGAGACCCTGCCGGTCGCTCGCACCCCGGAATCGCGCCAGCGTTTGTTGTCGATTATAGAGCACGACGTCCGCCGGCTCGACCGGCTGATCAGCGACATATCCGACGCCTCCAGGCTTGATGCCGAGCTGGCGCGCGACGAGGTGAATCTCGTCGATCTGACGCGCCTGCTCGATACGGTTGTCGCCGTGGCGAACCTGGTCAAGGAGCCGAGCGCGATCCGGGTCGAACTCGTCATCGCTCGCCATGGCAACGCCGAAGATAGCCACAGACCGGCTTTCATGATTCTCGGGCATGATTCACGGCTTGGCCAAGTTTTCAATAACCTCATCGACAATGCCAGATCGTTTTCGGCCCCAGGTGGAAGCGTGCGCGTGCTGTTGCGCCCGGCCAAGGACTATATGGCGCATGGCCACGCGCGAGACGGTTACGAAATCATCATCGACGACGATGGCCCCGGCATACCCGCCGATGCTTTCGAACGGATTTTCGAAAGATTTTATACCGACCGCCCAGACCAAGGCTTCGGCCAGAACTCTGGCCTTGGGCTTTCCATCTCGCGCCAAATTATCGAGGTCCATGGCGGGCGCATATCGGCGCTGAACCGGGTCGGCTCACCGGGCGCGGACGGCGTGATCCCGGTGCTTGGCGCCCGCTTCATGGTATATTTGCCGAAGGCGCAATAACCTTGTCCACGAAAAGGGATCAACCGGCCGCGAATGGAGAAAAATCCAGTCATCATGCGAGTGCCGTCGTGATCGGCGAAGCCGGCGTGCTCATTTTAGGGCCATCCGGTGCCGGCAAAAGCAGCTTGGCGCTTGCCTTGATCGCCGCGGCTGAAGGCGCTGGCTTTTTCGCAAGGCTCGTCGGAGACGACCGCATTGGCACAGAGTGCAAAGGTGGCCGCCTGATCGCCCGCGGTCATCCGTTGATCCTGGGAAAGATCGAACGCCGCGGCCAAGGAATCTTCAAAATACCGTTCCTGGCCGCAGCCGTTGTGCGGCTTGTGATCGGGCTCGGTGGCGGGAAAGATGCGCCGCCCCCCCGGTATCCGGACGAAGGGGAGGGTCATGTCGTCCTTGCGGGCGTGAAATTGCCATTCGTGCAGCTGCGGCAAGATGCCGCATCGGGGGAGCTTGCCGCCGCTGTATTGGCCGATCCGAGGTTGCGCAGAAAGTTCCCCTAGGCTTGGCAATGCCGTCCAATTTCCCTCGCCGGCGAGCAACCCTTAAGTTTCGAGACAATGCCCGCGGCGATCGGAAACCATCAATGGAAAGGGTCGAACATTGTGGTTGCGGCGAGTCATTTCACTTGCCAATTTGGTTGCGCTGCACAAAATACCTGGCCGGAATCGGACCTGCCGAATACATTTTCTCCCAAGGGTCATCAGCGAGGTCCGCCACTTGCCGTCTCGAATTCTTACCCTATCACGGAGACCTTCGCGAAAGGCGCGGCGAGTAGTCTTCGCTGGGCCATGGTATTAAACCGTTTAAACCAGGAGAGGCTGCAAGGCCGGAGTGCGG
>VDMG01000218.1 GCA_006514895.1 Beijerinckiaceae bacterium | reverse complement strand
CAAGGCGAACAACGCCGCTCCTCCTATTTCAACAATCACCGGGACATGCCCGCGCGAAACGCGTACCGGAACTGGAAAAGGCCCGCCAATCTGCAGCTTCTGGAGCCTTGTCAAGCAATGCAAGTGACTTGATTTGTAGCCTTAGTTGGCCCTATCGCTAGTGCAGACCTAAGCCCATCGGCAGCCGTATGGTGATTCATTGGAGCGCATTGACAAAATCAGATCGCGACCTGCCGGCCGATTTCGACAACGCTGTCGCGGGGAAGGCTAAAGTAATCGCTGACATGCACGGCGTTTCGCTCCATCGCGGCGAAGAGCGCCTCCTCCCATTTGGCCAAACCCTTCCCGTCGCTCCGGTGAACGATCGTTTCGCGGGCGACGTAATAGGTGACGTCGTCGGGGTCGAAGAAGCAGCCTTGCTCGCGCGCCTGACTCAAGAGCAAAGGAATGTCTGGCCTCTCCATGAATCCAAAGCGCGCCGTCGCGCGCCAGAACTTGGGAGCCACCTCAATCGTCGCCAAGCGCTCGGACGCCTTGATCCACGGGATGGATTCAATCACAACCCTGAGAACGAACAGATGGTCTTGCAACGCCTTGTTGTGCTTGACGTGCCAGGCCACGACCGGCGGCGTATCACTCAAAGTCCTGGTGAGGAAGACCGCGGTACCGGGAACCCGCGGAATCTTGCGGGATTCGAGCGAACTCATGAACTCGCTGACCGGAATCGCCCGCGCGCTGAGAACTTGTGCGACCGTCGTCGAGCCACGATGCCAAATAAACATGACACCGTAGACAATGCTGGCCATAAGCAGTGGAACATAGCCGCCGTCAGTGACCTTCACGAGGTTCGCGAGGAAGAAGCTGGCATCGACAAAAAGGAACGCGCCGGCGATCGCTCCGCTGGCGACGAGGCCCCAGCTCCAGACCTCGCGCATGGCGATGAACAAGAGCGCCGAGGTCATGAGCATGGTCGCCGAAACGGCGATTCCATAGGCGGCGGCAAGATTGTCGGACTTGGCGAAGAACAACGTCAGGCCGATCGTGACGAGCATGAGCAGCCAGTTGACAACGCCGACATAAATCTGGCCGTAGCCTTCCTCGGACGTCTGGGTGATTTGCAGACGCGGCAACCAGCCGAGCTGGATCGCCTGCCGCGTCATCGAGAACGCTCCGGTGATGATCGATTGGCTGGCGATGATCGTTGCAACGGTTGCCAGAACAACGAAGGGAATGAGCAATGGCTCAGGACACAGCCGGTAGAAGATATTGTCGGCGGTCGAAGCCCCTTCGAGGACAATGGCGCTCTGACCGGCATAATTTAGGATCAGACTCGGGAAGACCATGCCCGACCAAGCGAGCCGGATCGGCCGGGGGCCGAAATGCCCCATGTCGGCATAGAGCGCTTCGGCCCCGGTCACGCAAAGAAAGGCACCGCCCAGAACAACGCAGCTCGCGTAACCGTTCGACGATAAGTAGCGAAGGCCATAGAGTGGATTTAGGGCGGCGAGCACTGCCGGATGCCGCATGATCCCCCACAGGCCGAGCGCAGCGATCGACAGAAACCAAAGACCCATGATTGGGCCGAAGGCGTTGCCAATCCTTGACGTGCCGAGGGGCTGTATCGCGAAAAGCGCGAGGAGGATCGCCACCGCGGCCGGGAGGACAAAGGTCTTCACGGCGGGCGCTGCGATATTGAGGCCTTCGAGAGCGGAGAGGACCGAGATGGCGGGGGTGATCGCGCCATCGCCGTAGATCAGCGCGGCGCCAAACAGTCCTACGGCAACGATCGCCGGCCTTTGATGTTTCTTGATGCCGAGCAGCGACATGAGGGCAAGAATGCCGCCTTCACCGTCATTGTCGATGCTCATCGCGAAGATCACGTATTTTACAGACGTGATGACGATCAACGTCCACAGGATCAGCGAGAGGACGCCAAGGACGACGGCGGGCGTCGGCGTGCCGCCGGTCAAGTCGAGAACGGTCTTGAGCGTCTAAAGTGGGCTTGTCCCGATGTCGCCAAAGACGATTCCGAGCGCCGAAAGTCCGAGTGCAATGATGGGCGGCCGGTCGAGCGGATCACCGCGATGGGAAGCCACATCATGCTGGAAGAACTGTATCATAAAGGTCTATCCCTTTGCGTCCGGGTTGATCAATATCTTGTACGAGTTTGAATGCGGCGGGAACCAAAAGATCACTGCGCGATGTTCCCGGGCGCGAGTGATGCGTGGCCCAAAAGCAACATCCCACAGAAATTCTTTGCAGCGCCCAAAAAACCAGGTTCCCTTGCGAAATTTTGAGGGCACAGTTTTAAAGCGTGCCCTGACCTTGGAACCGTCACAACAAGCTGAAATTTGACCGATACGGCCCTCTTTGGGAACTGTTTTCGCTGGTGCCGAAAGCAAGCATAAGATTGTGGCGGATTATTTAATGAAATCTACGTATCTCATCTTAGGACTAAACGCGGTCTTCGCATCCACGGTTTTCGCGGCCGACCTGCCGGCCCCGCCTGTTCCGGTGTTCACCTGGACCGGGCTTTATCTCGGCGCCAATGTGGGTGCCTGGTTTGCGCCGAACAATCCAAGCTATGAAGCGATAGGCTTTCCCTCGGCGGGTTTCGACCTTGTCCCGAACGGCGGCGGCCAGAACGTGGGCGCCACCGGTGGCTTCCAAGCGGGCTATAATTACCAAATCGGCTCATTCGTGCCCGGTTTGGAAACGGACTTCGACTATCTTGGCAATTGTCGCGGCGGCACATTCGCCGCGCCGCCGGCCTATGCGCCGTTCGGCATCGGCTCCTATAGCCTTTCCGGCGGCTGCTCCTATTATGCCGGCACGCTGCGCGGGCGTCTCGGCTATGCCTTCGATCAAGTCCTTGTCTATGGAACGGCGGGCATCGCCTATGGCGGCAACCGCAATCCAGGCTCGGTGGCCCTCAATCCCATCACGCCGGGCAATTATTTCGCCGCCGGCGCGTCGCGTTCCGCCCGTACGAAATATGTGTTCGGCGCCGGCATCGAATATGCCTTGACCGATCATTGGTTCGCCAGGGCGGAATATCTCTATGTCAATCTCGGCCGGATCGATCAGTTTTTCGCCAATGGCGCCGGACAGATCTACGATTCAAGCCAATTCAATCAAAACCACATCTTCCGGTTGGGTCTGGATTATAAGTTCGACAACGGCACACCTGCCACTGAGGCTCCATCCGCGCCGCCATCGGGCGAGGCACCGCCCGCGACGGCCGAGGAATATAGCGCGCATGGTCAGATCACCTGGCTCCCCCAAGGCTATCCGGGTTTCCCGGCGGCCTATTCCGGGCCGCAGAGCCTGCCTCCGCAGGCCCATGTCGCAGAAAACCTAGTGGTGGACGCTTTTTTGGGTCTGGGTCTATGGAAGGGCGCGGCCATCTATATCAATCCCGAGATCGACGAAGGCTTTGGCGTCGGTAACACATTCGGCGTCGCGGGCTTCCCGAACGCATTTGCTTATAAAGTCGGCGCGAGCCAGCCCTATGAGCGCAACCAGCGCTATTTCCTGCGGCAGGTCATCGGGCTTGGCGACGAAACGGAACAAGTCTACGCTGGGCCAAATCAATTGGCCGGAGCTGTCGATTCAAACCGCCTGACCTTCACCGTCGGCAAATATTCGGTCATCGACATATTCGACGACAATAAATATGCGCACGATCCAATGAACAACTTCCTGAACTGGACGATTAGTGACATGGGCGCGTTCGATTACGCCGCGGATTCCTGGGGTTTCACCTATGGCGCGACGGCGGAATGGAAACAGGATTGGTGGACCGCGCGGGCCGGTGTCTTCCAATTGTCACAACAACCAAATAGCGAAGTGATCGAACCCGTTCTCTTTCGTCAATTCGAGCCGGTGGTGGAATTCGAGGAACGTCACACGATCCTGGAGCAGCCGGGCAAACTAAAATTCCTATTCTACGCCAACGATGGCTTTATGGGGAGTTTCGACCAGGCGGTGGCCGAAGGCTTCGCCACCGGAACGACGCCCGATATTTCCACCACGCGCGCGCGGCGCGTCAAGGTGGGCGGCGGCCTCAATCTCGAACAGCAGATCACCCAGAGCCTTGGGCTTTTCGCACGGCTCAGCATGGCCACGGGGCAATATGAAACTTTTGACTTTACCGAGGTCGAACGCTCGGCGTCGGGCGGTGTTCAGATCAGCGGCGATCTTTGGGGGCGAGAGAAAGATCAGATCGGGATCGGCGGTGTGCTCAACGGAATTTCGGCCGCGCATGCGAATTATCTCGCCGCCGGAGGCACCGGCCTCATCCTCGGCGACGGCGCCCTGTCCTATTCCGGGGAGCGCATTCTCGAAGCCTATTACAAATACACGATTGCCGACGGCCTGCATGTCAGCGCGGACTATCAATTCGTCGACAATCCCGGCTATAACCTCGCCCGTGGCCCAGTGTCGCTTTTTGCCCTGCGTCTCCATGCCGAATTCTGACAAAGAGCGACAGTAATGTGAATTTAGCTTAAGATCAGCCGAGGAATGGGCACGTCCAGTATTGAGTTCCAGCCACGGCAGTCAGCCCGGATCTGATCTTTTGTCATCACTGGTTTCATCTTCTTTCAACAACGTGACAGCGCCTCGCTACTCCTTTGCGTACGGCGCACGCTTTTCTGCAGACAACGATTCGTAGCCGGAGATAACGTCGAACAGTTCGTCGTCGATGGCGCTTTGGCGCAAACGATGGAAGCGGCGATTGAGTTCTTCGAGCAGGTCGTCAATGTTTTTCTCAGCCCGCTGCATCGCCGCCAAGCGGCTGGCGTTCTCGCTCGTCAACGATTCAATGCAGGCCCTGAACAGCGAGACGAAGAGATATTCGCGCAGAAACGCGTGCAGCGTCGCCTCGCTGCACGTCATAACCTCCGGCAGGTTCCGGGTCGGCCAAGGCAAACCTGTCAGCGCGGCGTGCCACGTCGCATCCAGCGGCAGCAGACGCTGACTGACCGGTTCATATGAGGCTTTGGATTTTGGTCGATGGTGAAAGATGTAGACTTGGCCCAGTCTGCTCTTTCTCCGATGGACGTCGATCTCGATAAGAATTCGCCCGACAAGCGGCGTGATTGCGCGGATCGAATTTGGTACGGTGAAGACCCCGGCGGAGGGCAGGCCCACATCAGCCAAGCACGCTTCGACTCGGCTCCCGACCGCCCAGACATCTTTCTTGCCGGCCTTTGCCGCGAGCGGTGTCGCGGCATACGCCGCCAGGACATCGTTGAACGGGCCGACAAGTCCCTGGTCGGAACCGAAAACGAAGGCGCTGGTTGGGCCTGCATCGGGGCGCGCTTCCTCCTCGAGAAGATATTCTGATCGAGGCTGCCTTAAGCACGCGACCAAGCCCAGCTGCACAGTGCGATAATAATCATTTAGCCAGAGGACGGCTTTTTCGTATTGGCCGATGCTGGAGGCGGCGAGGGCCTTCATCGTTCGGACTACCGATCCG
>VDMG01000068.1 GCA_006514895.1 Beijerinckiaceae bacterium | reverse complement strand
ATCAACCACGCCCGCACCAACCTCGACAAAGCCGAGGCCGCATGAATTATTTGACGGCAATTGAGAGTCGGGACACTAGCGGAAGCCGAGAGCAACGACGCGTACCCCTTATCGTCCCAGGAACTGCGCATTTTGCACTATTTGGTCGACGGTTCTTCCAACAAGGCCATCGCGCGCAAGATCAACATTGCCGAGGCCACTGTGAAGGTTCATGTCAAGGCGATCCTTCGCAAGATCCGGGTCAACAATCGCACCCAGGCCGCCGTTTGGGCGATGAACAACGGTTTGTTCGCTTCGATCAATGAGAGACTTATCGACGTCGTAATCCGCGACTCTGATCCGACGCCGCGTTTGGTCTCTCAGGTTTCGAGCTGTTCGGCGCGCGCAATTCAACCGTTATCGACTTTCCGCGTTTCCAACGGCCCTCCGGATGGAAGGCAATCCTCAGCCGAGCTTGCATCACCCGCCACTCGGGCCGCCGTAACGGATCGAAGTCGCCGAACCATCCGGCACTGGTCCGGTAAATGTCTGGATGTTCGCCATCCACCTCGATTGTCACGCGGCCAAAGTGGCCGGCCGCATCTCTCAACCGAAGAAGCGTCACCTCGACGCTCTTGATCCCGTCGGACGGGTCGGTAGGAAAGGGCATCGGTCGTTTCAAGCGATCGAGATCGAAATCACGTGGCCGGACTGGCCTTAGCACGTTCTCTGAATCCAATAGGCGCGCCGCGAACGATTGCGCAATCTCCTCGCGCAAGGGGCGACCGCCTTTTGAAACGATATCCAACATGCCGCTGACCGGATCGCAGCAGATTGCCGCTTCGATCACCGGCCGTCTTGTTCTACGCTTTGGTTCTTCGCGATCGAATTCGACGCTGCACTCCGGCAGTCCCTCGACGTAGACGGAATAATGGATGATTTGCCCCAAGGCAGCACCTTTGGGATCGCACGTATGGCGCTCAAACCATTCGACTTTTAGCTTTCGACCCGTGCCGTCGAATTCGCGGAATAGCGCGCTGAGGTCTGCTTCGAGAAGAGCGATATCAGAGGGGCTCTTGCTCGGGGCGAGTGGAGCTGCCAGGCAATATCCGCTCCAACTGCGACCGTGGCGCAGGCGCTCGGCATACGCCGCTGCAAGTGCGTAATCGAAAGCCTCTTCGTCTGTAAGAAGCACGAATAGACCACGTGCCTCGCTGCCATTGCAGGAATGAAACCGACGAAGCAACGCCTCATTCTGTTCGATGAGGGACTGCAATGCGCGTTGTCCGATATCGTCCGAGAGCTGATCGATGCGCTCGAAATCCTCGAAGACCCGTTCGCGCTCTCTTTCGGGCAATGCCTCGATCGCTGCTTTCACCGAACTCAGAAGATCTGCGGGCTTGGCCGTCCAATCGATTGGCTCCGAAAAATGGATGGCCCGAGCGCAGAAATATCCTTGCAAGTCCGATGCCTGTATTCGCCTCAAGAAACGTGGCAGGCTAAAGCTCATGGTCAAAGCCCTGTACTCCATTCGCGAGCGCACATCTTGTGCCTAGGAGCAGAGCCTAAAAACCCACGATATAGGTTTGCCGAGGGTGCGCTGCAATACCCAAACTTCGCGCAGGTTCAGCATCTTCCGCGCCGAAACGATGCTCGCGCGGATTGGGAAAATAATGGGCAGTTAGGGATCAGCTTTTGGGTCATGAAGCATATAAATAAATGACCGCGGTTGGTGCGGTGCGTTGCTGCGCAAAGGGCCTGACGTTGACTGCTCGGGCGACCCATCGACCGGACACAAACAGGACACCAAACCATTCGATTTAATCTATGATGTTGATTTTATTGGCGCGCCCAAGGGGAATCGAACCCCTGTTTTCGCCGTGAAAGGGCGACGTCCTGGACCGCTAGACGATGGGCGCGGAAACTCTCCGCCGGCGGGTTTTTTAGTCTTCGGCGGCCGCGCGGACATATAAAGGCCGCCGCCTCCGCTGGCAAGTTTGTCCCAAGCGAAGCGGTTGGCGCGCGGGCCTAAGCAGCCGGGGCAAGATCGAGCAGCCTCAGTTGCACCCTCTCCCTGCCGCCGTAGCGATCCGCCGCCAGGGTTCCCGCGAGATGAACGAAGCTGCCGCGCGCGGCGTGCAGCGCCTCTCCAGCCGGCGTCGAGGCCGCGCGAAATGCGATGCCGTCTATTTTGGCGCCATCGGCCGCCTCCGCGCGCAGCCGCACATGACCATTGCCGGCGGCGGCGACATCGACAAGCCGGTGCGCGGGCAACGCAAACACCGGTTCGGGATTGCCGGCGCCATAGGGGCCTCCACGCGCGAGGCCGGCAAGCAAAGCTGAATTGGCAGCGGCCGCGGTCAGCGCCGCGTCGATCAATAGGGCTTCATCCGCGCGTGCCGCGGCGACCGCGGCCAAGAGGTTTGCTTCGAGAAAATTCTTGAAATCGCCGAGCCGCTCACGCGCGAGCGTGATGCCCGCCGCCATCGCATGGCCGCCGCCCTTGACGAGAATCCCGGCTTCGGCCGCCGCGCGCACCACGCGGCCAAGATCGACGCCCGGAATCGAGCGGCCGGACCCCGTGCCCATGGCATTCGCATCGAAAGCGACCGCGAACGCCGGACGCCGGAATTTCTCCCTGAGGCGCGAGGCGATAAGCCCGGCAATGCCCGGATGCCAGCCGTCGCCTGAAGCTATGATGGCGGCGGAATTATCGAGGCACGGGCCAGCCAGGACGAAGGCCTCGGCCGCCTCAAGCGTGGCGCGTTCCAGTTCCTGGCGCTCGCGGTTAAGCCGGTCGAGTTCTTCGGCGACGAGCCTTGCTTGCAGAGGATCGGTCAGCGTCAGGAGCCTGGCGCCAAGCGCGGCGTCGCCGATCCGCCCCCCTGCATTGATGCGCGGGCCGATCAGAAAGCCGAGATGATAGGGGGTTGGCGGTCCTGCGAGCCCCGCGATGTCGAGCAAGATTTTGAGACCGGGGCGCTCCCGTGCGTGCATCAAGGCAAGCCCCTTGGCGACGAAGGCGCGGTTGAGCCCGGTCAAGGGCGCGACATCGGCGATGGTCGCGAGCGCCACGAGATCGAGCCCGGCGAGAAGGTCTGGCGGCGGCCGGGCGGCCGAAAAAAAGCCGCGTTCGCGCAGCAAGCGCTGCACCGCGACAAGCGTCATGAAAACCACCCCGGCGGCGCACAGCTGGCCAAGGCCGGAAAGATCGTCCTGCCGGTTCGGGTTGACGATGAAGGCTTGCGGCAAAATCTCCGGCGCCTGATGATGATCGAGCACGATCGGGTCGAGGCCGAGCCTTGCGGCTTCCACGAGCGGCGCATGGCTCGCCGTGCCGCAATCCACCGCGATCAGAAGCTTGGCGCCGTCGTGCGCGAGGGTCTTTATCGCCTCGGCGTTGGGGCCATAGCCTTCGAAAATCCGGTCGGGAATATGGATCATGCAAGGCGTGCCGCAGGCAATGAAATAATCGGAAAGCAGCGCCGAGGACGCGGCGCCATCGACGTCATAGTCGCCGAAAATCGCGATTTTTTCGCCGCGCTCCACCGCCTCCGCGATGCGGCTTGCCGCCGCCACCATGTCCTGCAAGGAAAAAGGGTCTGGCAACAGGTTTCGCAGCGTTGGATCGAGATAGTCTTGCGCTTCGTCCGGTGTGACGCCGCGTCCGGCGAGAACGCGGGAGAGAAGATCGCCGGTTCCATGAATTTGTGCGATGGCCTGCGCCTGCGCCTCGCCCAGCGCGTCGAGCCGGCCGCGCCACGGGCGCCCCAGCACGGAACGCTCGACCCCGAGAAATGCCCGCGGAGGGGAGGCAAACAGCGATTCGCTCATGTCGGATGGTAGCCGGAGGCTTCACCGATTTCGAGTGCGGCTTTCGCCATGTGCACAGGGAAAGGGTGGGTGCGCTTGCGAGCCTGGCCCGGTTGGTCGAGCCGCAAAAACCCGCACCCTGGGGGGAACGTCACGACGGTGTAATCATTTAAGCCTTGGTTCGGCCGGAATGTGCACAAGGGGAGGAAAGCGATGTTTGATGCGAAAGAACTCTTGAACGTGCTCACCGGAGGTCAGCCTTCGCCGGGAGCCGAATATGCCGTAAGCGAGGCCGGCGCGGCTCTTGATCGCGGTAAAAAGGCTGCGTCAGACGCCGCTAACCAAGCCGCCTCGGCTATTTCCAACGCGCTTGGTCAGGCCCAGGCGCAGCTGCAGGGCACTGCAGCGAACGACTATGCCGGTAAAGCCAAAGACTTGGTAGATCAAAACCCGATCGGCGCGGTCGCTGTCCTTGGCGGCCTGGCGGCAGTGCTTCTTGGAACCCAGGGTGGTCGTTCCCTCACCGGGGGAGTCGCAAAACTCGGCGGTCTCGCCGCGATCGGTGGTCTCACATACAAAGCGCTGCGCAACTATCAGGAAGGCAAGCCGCTCACGCAGGGCGTTCCAGGCCTAGACCAATTGACTGCCGCACCCGAGGGAACCCAGTTCTCCGCGCTTGCGCACACAAACGATACGGCACTCCTCTTGATCCGGACAATGGTCGCCACCGCGGCGGCCGATGGAGTTGTCGATCCAGCGCAACGGGCGGCGATCATTGGCCAGTTGAAGGGCGCTGGCCTTAACCCGGAAGCGGCGCATTTCCTCGATGCCGAAATTCAACGCCCAGCGACCGTCAGCGAGATTGCCGGCGCCGTTGGAACGTCGAAGGATCTCGCGGTGCAAGTTTATGCCGCCGCCCATTTGCTCGCGGCGACCGCGCCAAAGAAAGCGTTCATAGAGAATCTCGCCAAGGCGCTGGCGCTCGATCCGGGGCTCGTTGCTCACATCGACGCGACGGCCGCCGCCTCGGCGCAACCCGCGCACTGATCTCGAAAGGGTCGCGGTTGGAAGAGGCTAACTAACTATAAGGCGCTGCGAGCGGATCAATTGCAGTGCCTATTTTGCAACAACGAGTGCAATTCGCTGTTGAAGCTTTTTCGAAGCTTGCGCTAGGTTCACTCCTTAGTCTTTTATGACCAGCAAAACTTGGACAATTGGAGTGAAACTAGGTGAGCGGACGCATCAGCTTGCAATTCGTGAAGAAGGCCTCCGCTTCCAATCTCGGGCATCTAAGCAGAAGTTGTCTTGCGGGGGTTTTATTGTGCATCGCCCTTGCGGCAGCCGCCGTGCGGGTCTGCGCCGCCGATTTGCCGTCCAAAACAGAACCGCCGGTCTTTCAACCTCCACCGCCCGCCGAATTTGATTGGACAGGTTTTGATGCTGGCATTCACGTAGGTGGCGGGATCGATCATTTCGCCTTTCCTTATTCCATCGACGTGCCGGGGAATTGGGGCTACACGCAAGGCCGGAGCGGCATCACGGCAGGCGGACCTTTAGGGGGCCTACAGGCCGGGTATAATTACGCGCTTCCATTCTTCCACATCGTCGCCGGATTTGAAATCGATAGCAGCGTGTCCGGCATAAGAGGCCAAACCTCCGTCAATGGAATGCTCGTTAACGGTCTGCCAATGC
>VDMG01000038.1 GCA_006514895.1 Beijerinckiaceae bacterium | reverse complement strand
CCCACAACCTGTGCTGCAAACACGGGCGGCCGTGCAAGACAGACGGCTTCGTGACGGACGTCTGGACCTGGCTGCCTGACCCTCACGTTTTTGCCACTCCCAGGCTCAACTGCGGATTTCGCCTTGCCTATTCTGCCTATTCCATGAACCAGCCGTGGCTGACGATTAAGGATTGGCCGGTCAGCGCGTTGGTCTCGGCGCCGGCAAAAAACAGCACCGCCTCGGCAACGTCCTCTGTGGTCGTGAATTCGCCGTCTACCGTGTGCTTCAGCATCACCTTCTTGATCACGTCGTCCTCGCTAATGCCGAGCTCCTTGGCCTGTTCGGGGATCTGCTTGTCGACCAGCGGCGTACGCACGAAGCCCGGGCAAACCACGTTTGCGCGCACGTTGTATTTGGCCCCTTCCTTGGCGACAACCCTGCAAAGCCCGAGCAGACCGTGCTTGGCGGTGACATAGGGCGCCTTGAGCGCCGACGCTTCTTTCGAATGCACCGACCCCATGTAGATCACGGTGCCGGATTTGGCTTCATACATGTGCCTCAGGCAGGCCTTCGTCGTGAGAAACGCGCCGTCCAGGTGGATTGCCAGCAGCCGCTTCCAGTCGGCGAAAGGAAAATCAACGACCGGGTTGACGATCTGAATGCCGGCGTTGCTGACCAGCACGTCGATCCGGCCGTACTTTGTCATGGTGTCGGCGACGCCCTTCTCCACCGCAGCCTCGTCGGCCACGTTCATAGCGAGCGCGAAGGCATCGCGGCCATTGCCCCGGATCTCATTGGCCGTGGTGTCGGCGGCATCGAGATTGAGATCGGCAATCACGGGGATGCCGCCCTCGGCCGCGAAATGCAGCGCAATGTCCTTGCCGATGCCACTGGCGGCACCGGTGATGATCGCAACCTTTCCGTCGAATCTGGCCATTGTCGTCTTCTCCCACTCTAGCTGTTCGGTGGTTAGCCGTTACGCATCTTTCATGTAGTCGAACACCACCTCGCCGAGGCCTAGCGTCAGGTCGGTGATATAGTGGCTGGCCGAGAGCACCTCGCTCACTGGCAGCCGCGCCACGTCGCACATCGCATGCTCGAAGAGCTGGATGGCTGCGGGGCCGGACCAGGCGCCTTTCAACCTGACGTCTTCGCAATAGTAGCGAACGAGCTCGCAGATTCGCGGCGTGCAATCCACATGCGGAATGATCTTGATCATGAAATTGGGCCGGGCGAGGGCCTTCAACAGCGACGCCGGATCAATCTCGTGATGCTTGCAGCCCATGGTGGCGGAGACGCAGAGCACCGATCCGTAATGCAGCGTGCAGACCACGGTCTCGGACTCGTGCGAGATCTTCGGGCTCGCCAGCTTCTTCGGAAAGCCCCAGATCTCCCGTCCGCCGGCGATCGGGGCATTGTCGTCGAGGTACATGGCATGGACGTAGCCGCCTTCCTGCACAGTGCCATCCGCGCCCCGGAAACGCACCGGGATGACTTGGCCGGTTTCAGTGTAGTCGTTGAAGCCGGTGGAGTCCGGCATGCGGATGAACTCATACGCAACTGTGTCGCTGGCCACTTCCAGTGGTTTCGGCACCACTTCCCGCAGCGCATCGACGTCGGTGCGATACGTGATGACTACGAATTCGCGATTGTAGAACTTGTACGGCCCCCTAGGATAGGCAGGGTCGTTGAGCGGCATGGCAAAAGCCTTGGCACGGACATTGGCGAGCTTCATTGGTCGGACTCCTGACTGTCGCTGAAGGGTGTGTCAAATCATGCGGTCGATCCTTCGCGATCTTGTTCGGCGAGATCGAAGGTGAAGACCCCGTCCACTCCATCGGGGCGTTGCAACACCTCCGGATGGCGGAGTGTGCGAACCGCATCGGTGTAGCCGGACTTCCAGTGTTCCTCCACCGTGCGGCGGGAAAACTCATAATCCTTTGAGCAACCTTCGTAATTCTTGGCGTGATAGATAAGCTGTATAAGATTATAGACTTTCTCGTCCGCCTGCTCCGCGAGCATCTCGGCCTCCGGCGTCTGCCGTAAGTCCTTGGGAAGCTTCTCGAGCAGTTTCGCGACTGTCCGGCGAACCATCTGCTTTTGCTTGAACTCATGGGTCGCGGTCCGCGTGCGGCTTGAGAAGCGGATCTCCTTCTGACGCAGCTCGGCCTCGATCAGGTTGCGTGGCAGTTGACCGCGCGCGTTCCAGAGATCGATCTGAAAGGCGAGCGTGTCCCGCCGCGGGCTGCTGTCGAGCACCCATTGCAACGGGGTATTGGAGACGAGGCCGCCATCCCAGTAGAATTCCCCCTCGATCTCCGTGGCCGGGAAGCCAGGCGGCAGGGAGCCGCTAGCCATCACATGCTCCAGGCCAATCTGATGGGTGGCCGTGTCGAAATAGACGAAGTTGCCGCTCCGGATGTTCACGGCGCCGACGCTGAAGCGAGTTGCTCCGGCGTTGATCAGGTCGAAATCCACCAGGCGTTCGAGTGTGGCCTTGAGCGGAATAACATCGTAGTAGCTCATAGCTTCGGGGCTCAACGACGTATAGAGGAAGGGTGGCGGCTGACGCGGTCTGAAGAATCCCGGCGCGCCGCAGAGGAGGATGAAGAATGACCGCATTTGATTGACGACGCTGTGGGCGAACTCGTCTTCGATCTTTATCGACGGGTTATAGGGGAGCTCGAACGCCCCCAACGGAGAGGCGCAGACGGTTTCCCAGAATTCCCGCAATCTCTCGACACGCTTTTCCGGCGGATTGCCGGCAATCAAGGCCGAATTCACCGCTCCGATCGAAATGCCGGCAACCCAGTCAGGATGCAGATTGGCCTCTGCCAGGGCCTGGTAGACGCCGGCCTGATAGGCCCCAAGGGCGCCGCCGCCTTGTAGGATCAATGCAATGCGCTCGAACGGCGGGCGCTCGGTGGTGGTATGGGTCTTGCGCAGCAAAGGCTGGCGGCCAGGCATGACACTCCCCCTATGTTTATCGCGTGCGCTGTTCCACTATCCCACGCGAGCCGGTTCTGTGGCTGAAACGTACTTTGTCAGGTCGAAGGCGCGAACGATCGCCTTTTGGTTGTTCAGAACCGTTCGCCGATCCATGGTCACATAGGCCGTCGCGCCCCTCTTTTCGTAGGAGATGGTCTCAAACGCTTGTGCAAGAGTTGCCTGTTGCATTGAATTTGCGCTCCAAACTGGCACCTGCCACGCCGGACGCAGGGCAGCCTTTCGGCCCTGGAATCGCGACGAGGGTTTTTGCCCAAGGCCGCCGGAAGGCGTGATCGTCAAGGTCTGATCCAGCCAGCGGCCAAGGGTGTTGACACGCAGAATATTGGGCTCGTGGAGCCACGTGACCTATCCCTCCGATGGGGGGTGACGGCAGCTGGATTCGGGGGATGGCGCGGCTCGGACGACGGACAGCCGAGCATCTTGCAGGCCTGGCTGACGTTGCCGAGCTCCTTGGCGAGCTCCAATATTAGCCACCTTGCCTTTGATAATCTTCTGGAGCTTCGTCTTGTTGTCCTCGCTAAACGCTGAGGCCGGGCTCTTCGCAACCCCGACCAGCTCCGCGCCGGGCCTCAGCTCATGCTGTCCGATCAAATCTCAACTACTGCATTTGAAGCCTTCTACTTCCGACTGGCTCGCGGGCTTCGTCAATGGCGCCGCGAACTTGTTCTTGCGCGGCCTACAATCATCGCAGCACTAATCAAGACTAACGCGATCACAGCCAGAACCCCGCCAACGATATTGAGCGCCTGAAATACCCCGTAGGCGGGCTCCAGCCGCGCGTAAAGCGCCCCAAGCCAGGTGAGGAGCGCCAGCAGCGCAAAAATCGCCGCGGCGACGGCGAGGGCCGCTACCGCAGACATCCGCACCACGACCCCTTTAATATGGTCGACCGCCTCGTTCGCTTTTTCCTCGAGCTTGAGTTTGGAGGCTGCGAGCGTTTGATCCAGGCCAGTCGTTACGGCAGCCTCTCGGCGCACGAGTTCGCCAACCGATGCGCTCAGACTTGCGACGTCATCGCGAAGCGCCGTGAGCTCGGCGGCGCTATATACCTTGAGCCGCTTAGCCCAATCATTGATTTCCCGCTCGGCCTGCTCCTTCGCGTGACCATAACGCTCCTGAAGGAGGCCGAGCAGTTCGGCAATTTGCCTTTGACGAGTTCAACGTCCTCATCATTCAGCTTGCTCCACTGCCGCTTGACTTCGCCTTTCAGCTCGTTCCAGCTGCGTTCGATTTCGTCCCAGCCCATGGAGCTGCCCCCTTTTTTGCTTCGAAGTCAGACCCTATTCACCGATATTCTCCAGATAGGCGGCAAAGCGCGGTTTCGGTCTGCGGTTTCCAGCCTGGCGCGCTAGCCTGATCCCATATAGGCGGCGTTCCGAGCCCAATCTTGCCTCCATTCGATTTCCTACACAAGGCATTCGCACGGCGGAGCGGCGCCAGGTTGAGCCTGGTCAATCGGTCACCTGACGTCTCTCCGAAGAATCAATCGCCGTCCAGCGGGTACCGCGTCCGGCGTGGTCCCCCAGAACACGTCTCCCTCTCCCCCATCGAGGGGATGCCGCCCACCGTTTGGCGGGGACAGACTGATTGCTTGCGTAGATTGCTTCAGAGGATCCGAGACGAGCAAACGAGGCACATAGGAAAGGCCTGACGAAATGGCGACGGTCACTGCCAAGAACGGCACCGGCGGTCGCATCGACGTGAAGCGCTTGATTGTTTTGCATTCAATCAAAAACCAAGGGAGAGGTGCGTCTGGATGACAACGAAACCCGCATGTCTGGCGCTCGGCGCGCCGATGTCTCTGGCGTGGGCGCATGGGTGCCCTCACGTCGGAGATTTGCATTGCCAAAATCCTTAAAAAGCGGCAACTTGATCTTCGCCAAGGCTCTCATCCGGTGGACGTCGGTTTAAGGTCCAGCGTAGCAGGAGAGAAGGGATCGTGAAGACGCTAGACCAACCGCAGTCATCACAGTTGGGAGTCCCGCCGCGCACCGATTCACACGGCAAGCCAGACGGACCGCCAGACAGAACAGGACCTTTGCGGCGCCTTCGTTCGGTGAACGCCCGGGCTGCGCGCTGCGCAATCTTCATGGCGCCGATTGTTTTGACGGCATGTCAGCCGGCCGTTCTCGACCCGCAAGGGGTCATTGGACAAGGCGAGAAGATGATCCTGATCGACTCGCTCGCCATCATGCTCGCTATCGTTGTTCCGACGATCGCCGCGACCCTTGCCTTCGCCTGGTGGTTTCGAGCCTCCAACGCGAGGGCACGCTATCTGCCAGATTGGGTCTTTTCCGGCCGCATCGAGCTCATCGTCTGGGGCATCCCCCTCCTCGTGATCATGCTCCTGGGTGGCGTGGCCTGGATCGGATCCCATGACCTCGATCCCGCAAAGCCTTTGACATCGAACACGCCACCACTCGAGGTGCAGGTCGTATCGCTGGATTGGAAGTGGCTCTTCATCTACCCCGGCCAGCGTGTCGCGAGCGTCAAC
>VDMG01000063.1 GCA_006514895.1 Beijerinckiaceae bacterium | reverse complement strand
ACGCGCCACCGGTCACTTCATCGACACCTATGTCTATGTCGTCGAATGGGGGAAGACGAAAATTGAGGTTATAGAACGCGGTCTAGCCGACGCCGGCAATGTCACGGACCGTCTTCTTGGCGTCGTGCTTAATAAAGTGGATACGTCCGTGCAGAGCCGCTATGAGCTTTATCATGGAAATAAATATCACCAGAAGTATTATGCGAAATATGGCTATTTGGAATAAGTATTCGCTTCGGACCTGCCAAGCGGTTTCTCCTTCCTACTGCTCCAACTCTCTGATTTTGAGCGATTTTTCTCACTCACGTCATTCCCTATAAACGCTAAGTTGTCTATCTGCTAGCCTACCATCGCTTCAAATCGAATCGCTCACGATCTCGATCCCTTTGTTTCCCCGCATGATTTTATCCAAAAAGTCTGCAACTTTTTTTTAAGATCATGCCCGTGCCGCGGCCCATGGCATAGGCTCCGCCACAAATCAGGTTTCCGCTTACGCGGAGCATGCTCTAAACTTTAAACCATGTCCGACCGCTCCTGTTCCTTTGCTCCCATCCATGTGATTGGTGGCGGCCTTGCCGGCAGCGAGGCTGCCTGGCAGGTCGCGCGGGCGGGCGTTTCTGTCGTGCTTCATGAGATGCGGCCCTCGCGCAAGACGCCGGTGCATCGCACCGGGGGCCTCGCCGAACTCGTCTGTTCGAATTCGTTTCGGGCGGACGACCCGCAAGCGAGCGCGATCGGCATTCTGCACCGTGAGATGCGATGCCTCGATTCACTCGTCATGGCCGCCGCCGATGCCCATAAGCTGCCCGCCGGCGGCGCGCTCGCGGTCGACCGCGATCAATTTTCAGAGTGCATCACCGGAAAGATTTGCGCGCATCCCCTCATCAAGCTCGTTCGTGAGCAAATCGAAGGTCTGCCGCCATTCAGCTGGGACAATGTGATCATCGCTACGGGGCCCTTGACGTCGCCGCCCCTTGCCGCGGCGCTTGGCGCGCTGACCGGCGAGCGCGATCTTGCTTTTTTCGATGCGATCGCCCCGGTCGTGCACCGGGACTCGATCGACATGGAGCAGGCATGGTTCCAGTCGCGCTACGACAAACAGGGGCCGGCCGGGACCGGCGCCGATTACATCAATTGCCCGCTGACCAAGGATCAATATACCGCCTTCGTAGAAGCTCTCGTCGACGCCGATCGAGCCGAGCCCCACGCGATCGCCGAGGAATTCGAGGACACGCCTTATTTCAACGGCTGCCTGCCGGTGGAAGTCATGGCGGAGCGCGGCCGTGAGACCTTGCGGCACGGACCCATGAAACCATTTGGCCTGACCAATCCGCATGCGGGCAGCGCGAAACCCTATGCCGTCGTGCAACTGCGTCAGGACAATGCGCTCGGCACGCTCTACAATATGGTTGGTTTTCAGACCAAGCTGAAACATCATGCGCAGACCGAAATTTTCCGCACCATCCCAGGGCTCGAAAACGCCAGCTTCGCGCGTCTCGGCGGGGTGCACCGCAATACCTTTCTGAACTCGCCCAAATTGCTCGATGGCGCCTTGCGGCTCAGGGCCGATCCGAGGCTGCGCTTCGCGGGCCAAATCACCGGCTGCGAGGGCTATGTCGAAAGCGCCGCTATCGGTCTCGCCGCAGGTCGCATGGCGGCGGCCGAACGAAAGGGCGAGGCTTTCCCGCCGCTGCCGCCGGCGACCGCGCTCGGCGCTCTCATCAACCATATTACTGGCGGCCACATCGCGATCATCGACGCCGGGCCACCTTCGTTTCAACCGATGAACGTTAATTTTGGGTTGTTTCCACCGATTGCGGGGGAGACGCGGGGGGAGAAAGTGAGGGGCGCAGAAAGGGGCTTGGCCCGCAAAGCCGCCATCAGTTTGCGCGCCGCGCGAGATTTGGATGCCTGGCTGAACCAAGATCGCGCGGCCGAATAATCGTGGTTCGGCAGCGGATGTTTCTCAAGCTGTCACTGCTAATCCGCGATTTTGAATCGTCGCTTGCAGCCGTCAAAAAATCAACTTTCCCCCCAAAACGCTTAACGTCAGGAAGACCAAAAACACAACGAGGAAGATAAAGAATAGGGCGCGCGCAACCCCTGTGGACGCCGCGGAAGTGCGCGTGAAGCCGAAGAAACCGGTGACAATCGAGATTAGGAAAAAAATAAGCGCCCATCTCAGCATTTGCGTTCCCCATAAATTTCACTGAGCCCTTCACGCATAATCCCAAACCAGAGCATGCGGCCCTATGACGCGAGAATACGTGAGCACCTCGAATGTTCCAAGCGGCATCTCCCTGGTGCCGAACAGCCGTGACCTTATCCCTGCATGAGGAAAACTTCGACCGCGAGACCCGCGAAAAGGATAAGTCCCGCGTCGCGGTTTGACCGGAACAACCGCAATGCGAGGGCGCCATCGCCGGGATCGATCCGCGTCGCCTGCCAAGCAAGATGCAAGGCGAAGAGGAAGAGGCCGCCTAGCGCCACCCCCCCTGCCCCCGCGGCAAGCAACGCTGCCGTGATGCAGAAGACAGCGAGCGCGTAGAGACATCCGACGCCCAAACGAATGCTGCCGCCGAAAAGCCGCGCCGTGGACCCGATGCCCGCTATGGCGTCGTCCTCGATGTCCTGGATCGCATAGATCGTGTCATAGCCAATGGTCCAAAACACCGCGCCGAGATAGAGCAAAACAGGTGCGGGCGCGAGCGATCCCAAGGCTGCCGCCCAGCCGACCAAGGCACCCCAGGCGAAGGCCGCGCCCAGAACCGCCTGCGGCCAAGAGTTGATCCGCTTCACGAAAGGATAGAGGCCGACGACGGCGAGCGAAACGCATCCAAGAAAAATGGTGAAGGTGTTGAAACAGACAAGAACTCCGAGCCCTACAAGACATTGGGCGATGAAAAAAAGTATCGCGGTGTTGACGCCGACGCGCCCCGAGGCGAGCGGACGCCATTTCGTGCGCTCCACTTTCGCATCGACGTGGCGGTCGATGATATCGTTATAGGTCGAGCCCGCGCCGCGCATGACGACGGCTCCAATGAAAAACAGAAAAAGGTCGCGGCCATGCAGCGGCCCTCCTTGATAAAGGCTCGCGAGCGCGCTCGACCACCAGCAAGGCAACAGCAGCAGCCACCAGCCAATCGGGCGATCCAGGCGCGCAAGCTGAAGCGACGGATGCCAGGATTTTGGCGCGAGCCGGAAGACGAGCTGCCCCGCGGCCGAATCAGGAAGAGCGGCGGCTGCCTGCGAGGGCTCAGCGGAAGACGTGAAAGGAGTGGCCGGCGCGGACCCATCGCACGGGCCGGAAGCTTCTGGCCCGATAGAGCGTCGCGTCAAAGCGGCCCGGCTGGAAGTTTCTGCTGAGGCGCGTTGAGCGCGCCCGCGGCCTGCTGCTGCTGCGCTTTCTTCATCTTCTCCGCGACCGAGCAGGCTTGATTGGCGACCTTGCTGGATTTGCCGCTGCTCTCCGTAATATTTTGGAAGGCTACGTCGGGAACCGTGCACCAATCCTTGTTCTTTGTCAGATAGGCAAGGAGCTCACGCTCGGCGGCGACCAGCGCACGCAGCTTCGGGCACGCGGCCACGGGATCAAGTTGCTTCTTGCCACCCTGGGCGAGTTGATTGAGTTGATCGATAATGCCCTGGCGTTTCTTGGTGAGCGCGCCGATGTCCTCGTTGCAATCGCCGGCATAAGCCGTGCCGCAGATCACGAATGGGGCCGAGGCCATGAGGGCAAGCACGGCTTTACGCAAGGAGCCAATGTGCCTATGTGGCATCATGATGCGAGCCTTTCAGTGACGTTTCGATGTGCAGTCCAAAGAGTGATGTGCTGTTTTGATGTTCTTGGTTCAGATGTTCTTGCCTAGGAGGCTTGTTTTTGTGAACACTTGTTTCCCTGGCGACGCCTTGCTTTGCGAAGACAGGTGCCAAATCACGGCTCGTGAAACGATGCGTGTTCATAGCAAAAAGCGCCCCCCGCGCGCAAGCGTAACCGGTTCTCGCGCGGACCGGCGCGCCTTTGACCAAAGCGAGCGGCCGTATGTCCCGCTATGATTTCACCGCCCAACGCCTCTATGTCGACGCTCCCCTTGCGGAGGCGGCGCAAATCAATCTCGATCACGTGCAGACAAATTATGTCCGCAATGTGTTGCGCCTGTCCGAAGGCGCCCTGATCTTGGTGTTCAATGGCCGCGATGGCGAATGGCAAACGGCTGTTAGCGCTTCCCGCCGTAAGCATGTGACGCTTATTGTCCAGGAAATGACTCGGCCGCAAGAGCCGCCTTCCGATCTCTATTATCTTTTCGCTCCGCTCAAACATGCTCGGCGGGATTACCTGATTGAAAAGGCGGTGGAAATGGGGGTCGGCCTGTTGCGCCCGGTGCTGACCCGAAGGACCCAGGCGAGCCGAATCAATAGCGAGCGGATGCGCGCGCACGCGATCGAAGCCGCCGAGCAATGCGGCATCCTGACGATCCCAGACATTGCCCCTTTGATCCGGCTCGACGCGCTGCTCGACAAATGGGACAAAGACCGTCTCCTCATCTTTTGTGACGAGGATGCGCCGCTCCTCGGTCCGTGCACGGTTTTGCGGCCGAGCACTTATACCAAAAGCCCCTGCCCTCTCGCCGTTCTGGTCGGCCCCGAAGGCGGCTTCGACGCCAAGGAACGCGAGGCGCTTCTTTGCTTGCCCTGCGTGCTGCGCCTGCCACTTGGTCCGCGCATTTTGCGCGCCGACACGGCCGCCGTCGCGGCCCTCGCCTTGGTCCAGGCCACGCTGGGAGATTGGCGAGGATAAACATTAACGCATCATTATATCGCCTCATTGTAGGGTCAAAAAAATTGCTGATGAAGGCTAAATGAAACGTTTGGACTCCAAATGAATTTGCGCGAAATCATTGTTTCGATTGGCTGTTGCGCCGCCGCCGTATGCCTTGGTTTTGGCAAACCCGCGCGAGCCGGCGAGCTTCAATCCAGCAATGGGATAATTTCGCACGGAAGTGAACGATGCGCCGCCCTTCAGCCAGGCATTACGGGGGCCGGAGACACCTCCGTTTGCAACCGCATCGGCGGTCATGTCCGCGTCAATTTAGGTCCGCGTTTGCCGAACCCGCCCGGCTATGGCCGCCCCGGGGCTTCGCCCGTCGCCGTCCGTCTGGACGATAGCGCGTCATCACGCAGCCATCTTCGCTTGCCCGCGGACGAATCCGGACTCGATCCTGTCCCCCGTTGAAATCGCTGTACTCGCCCACTGAAGTGTCTGAAGTGGGTGTTGCGCAGTGCACACGGGACGAGTGCAGCCAGTCAAGGCGGTGACGACGCGCGCGCCGTCCGGCGAGAAGGCGGCGCTCCCAACCTCATCGTCGTGTCCGCGCAGGACGGCGACTTCCTTGCCGGTGGCGGCGTCCCACAGCCGCGCGGTCTTGTCCCGTGAGGCGGTGACGACGCGCGCGCCGTCCGGCGAGAAGGCGGCGCTCCCAACCTCATC
>VDMG01000071.1 GCA_006514895.1 Beijerinckiaceae bacterium | reverse complement strand
CCCAGAGGCAAGGCAGAAACTTTCGAAACTCGCCGTCATATTCGCCAGCGCTTCGATCTTGACCGCTCTCGCAGGAATCGCGGTGGATGTGATAAGCCTGTTCATGGCGTTGCTTTCCTCTCGTGGAATCAGCACCCCGAGCCTACAAGCTCAAGGCGAGCAACGCCGCTCCTCCTATTTCAACAATCACCGGGACATGCCCAAAATGATAACCAATTAGGGGTCAGTTTGTGGGTCATGCGGCAGATAATTTATCGACCGCGGTACGTGCCGTGCGTTGCTGCCCAAAGGGCCTGAGTTGACTGCTCGGTCGTCCCATCGACAGGACACAAACAGGACACCAAACACATCGATTTAAGCTATGATATTGATTCATTGGCGCTCCCTAGGGGACTCGAACCCCTGTTTTCGCCGTGAGAGGGCGACGTCCTAGACCGCTAGACGAAGGGAGCTAAAGCTGGTTGCAGGGACTCTATAGCGCGTCCTCCGGAGCCGCAAGCTCGCCCGCATCCGCAGTGCAATAGTGCGCGATTGGCATTATTTATGGTCATCTTGCCTGGATCCGTGTCGCGGATTCGACTCTCCAAGCGGCGCTATCAACCATCGAATTGAAAACCATGACAGATCTTTTCACTGAACCGCCGCGTCCGCCAGCGCCTCTGCCCCTCAATGCACCGCTCGGGCCAATTGCGACCATACGGGGTTTGCGCCGAAACCCCATCGAGACCTGGACCAAGGCGCATTTCGAATTGCCGATTGTCGTGGGCCCGACCATCCTCGGCCCGACCGCGGTCGTCAACGATCCCGCGGCGATCCGCCGCGTGTTTGTCGATAACGCCGCCAACTATCGCAAGGATGAGTTGCAAAAGCGCTTGATCGGGCGGGGCATGAGGGATGGGCTGTTGGAAGCCGATGGCGAGAATTGGCGCGTGCAGCGGCGCACGCGGGCTCCCTTATTCACACCCAAGACCGTCGGCTCCTTTGCGCACGCCGTAAACGCCGCGGCGGAAGATTTCGTCGGGCGTTTGCGGCGATCACGCGAAGGGCGGGTGGTAGATATCCAGCTCGAAATGGCCCGGGTTACGCTCGACGTCCTCGGCCGGACAATCTTTTCGGACGGGCTCGGCAAGGACTGGGATGAGTTCACCTCTGCAATCTCCCGTCTTCTCGAAACCGTTGGCCAGTTCGATCTCTTCGATCTGCTCGATTTTCCTGACTGGCTGCCGCGCCTGACCAAGCTCGGAGGACGTTCAGGGGAAGTCTTCCTTGACTCCGCTGTTATCGCTCATCGCCAGGCGCAAACGCCTCCTTGGCAGAGAAGAAGCCAGCACGCCGCGAGACATACTCACCCTCCCGCTCGAAGCCCAGGATCCGCAAACCGGCGCCGGGCTTAGCAACACCGAAGTCAAAGCCAATATCCTGACCTTTATCGCGGCGGGGCATGAGACCACCGCCAATGCCTTGACCTGGTCGCTTTTTCTTCTCTCGCTCTCGAAGGAGTGGCAGGCAATTCTCGCGGATGAAGCGAACACGGGTCTGTCCGGGCCCGTCGAGGACTATACCGCGCGCCTCGTCGCGACGAAGGCCGTGATCGAGGAAGCCATGCGTCTCTATCCCCCCGCCGCCAGCATGAGCCGGCAAGCGATCAGCCCCGACGATCTTGCCGGCAAACGCATCCGGAAAGGTACTCTGGTCATAGTGGCACAGTGGATTTTGCACCGGCATCGATTGCTTTGGGAAAAGCCCGACTGCTTCGATCCGCGCCGGTTCCTGCCAGGGTCACGCGAAAAAATCGATCGATTCGCCTATCTGCCTTTCGGCGCCGGTCCGCGCGTCTGCATCGGCGCATCGTTCTCTATTCAGGAGGCGGTGACTATCCTCGCCCATATCATGCGGTCGTTTTCCTTTGAACTTAAGAAAGATCATGTGGTGACGCCGGTGCAGCGTATCACCTTGCGGCCAAAGGGGGGGATGCCGATGATCCTGCGACGGCGCGACCACTATCCCGCCTCGGCGCAGGTTGCGAGGCTTTATCCGGGCGGGCGGGCGGCCTCGATGTCTTAGACATGCCGCTCAAATTACCGCCTTATCAAAGACCATCACCTTGGAGAGGAAAGCGTTCGTGTCGCGAGCAGGCATAAGACCGCAAGCTTTACCGACCGCACCGAAATTCTCGTCGATATAACTCAAAAAATACGGCTCGTGAAAACTCTGGGGGAAGAGTTCGAGCAGGCCCTCATAATCTGGCCTATCGCCTCGTTGAACCGAATCCACGAGGACGAAGCGTCCCCCGGGCTTCAGCACCCGGGCGAATTCGCGAAAGACCGTGCGGCGCACCTCAGGGGGCAGCTCGTGGAACGTGAAAATGCTCGTCACTGCGTCTTGGCTTTCGTCCGGCACGGGGATCGATTCCCCATTCGCGACGACAAGGTTGATCCTTGACCAACGCTTCAAATGACACTTCGCTTCCCTCACATAACTCTCCGACAAATCGAGACCAACGGCGGGAAGACGGGGCCAGGCTTGCTTGACAAAGTCCAGAAAGCGCCCGGTGCCACAGCCGACGTCGAGAAGACTTAGGCACCGCTGATCACGCCCAGCAAAAACCTCGTGAAGCGGCGGCAGGGCCTGCCGTCGTATGGCATTCGCGGTCCCATTGAAGAGCACCTCGACCTGTGTATCGTAGCGCCGGGCTGAATCGTCCGTCATGTAGCCGCCGGACTGGAAATGGAAATTCTGAAGATAGTAGAGGGGCCGCTTCCCGCGCGTCTCCGAAGTCAGCACTTCGTCGTGTTGCCCGCTTTCCCGGCGGCGGTGAATGTCGGGCAGATCCTCGAAGAACAGCCGCGATCGATTGAGCAGCGTCAACAATGAGCCTTCGTGATCCGCCGGCAAGGGATAGATGCTCGCCTCGACATTGGCGAGGTCCTGCTGGAAAAGAGAAGCCATCTCCGCAAAGAGGTGTTTGCGGTCTGGCACGGGCGCATCGGTATGAGGGCGAGGCCGCCTGCTCTCGCCCTCTCGCCGCCGCGCCTCGTCCGAGAGCCGCCGCAGCGCAACGCTGTGCCCGAGATACCAGGCAACGCGTGACAGCTGCATGGCACCATAGGTGGTGCGCGTGACGAGGCGGGAGAGGGAACTGCTCATCTTTTCTCTTCGCTCAAGAAGCCAATCTAATCCTACTGAGATAGTGACATCGGCCGGCACGTATCAAGATAGATGGTGCGCGCGCGCGGCGGAGCAATCGGTTTCGCATGTCTCTTGCCTTGCCATCGTGGCTAAGATTGCGGTGTGGTCGATGAGCCCGATGATTCCCGCCGGCAAGCGCATCCGGAAAGTTGCTTGGTCATTGTGTCGAAGTGGGTCTTGCACCGGTATCGCTTGCTTTCGATCCCCGCCGGTTTCTTCCCGGTTCACGCGTCTGTAGTGGCGCGTCCTTCTCACTCTGGCAGCGGCGATCATCCTTGCCTATATCATGCGTTTATCATGTGTTCTTTTTCTAAGAAAAATCACGTGGTGAAACCGGTGTCCCGCGTATAATTTTTTATAACGTTAAAGCCGGACGGCGGTCTGCCGATGATCTTGCGGCGGCGCGAACATCGCTCTCCCAGCCCGGCGCGCGCGGCCACTCTTCATCCGAGCGGGTATGCGGCCTCGACGACATAGGGACCCCCGCCCGTCGATGCCCGCGATGAGAACAAAACAAAGCGCCTCGCCTCGAACCGGCGGGATAGAAAGTATCCCCGCGCGGAAAGATATTCGGCGACACCCGCGCAAGAGGTGGCCCGCAGCCGCGCGAGCGTGACATGGGGCGTGAATTTGCGCGGCTCCGGTGCGATGCCGATGCGCCGCATGAGTCTTTCTTGCTGTGCCTGAAGTTCAAGCAAGGGAGCGGCCGCCTTGGCCTTCGCGACGAGCGCCCGGGGCTTGGAGCCGCCGAAGGAACTCAAGCCTTCGATCGTCACCGTGAACGGCGGCTGCCGGATTTTTTCGAGAATCGAATGGATGTCCCACGCGGTCGAATCGTCGATATCGCCAATGAAGCGCAAGGTTAGATGGTAGTTTTCGGCGTCGATCCAGCGCGCGCCCGAGAGACCGCCTCGCAACATGGAAAGGTCCATTGCGAGATCGGAAGGGATTTCGAGACCCGTGAACAAACGGGGCATGGATCCCTCCTGTCGATGCCGGAAGCTGCGAATCATCGCAGCGCGAGGCGGAGACATAAAGCCGGAACGCTTATAGCGAAGATTCGGCAGGAAGGGAATTGTTGCTTGCGGAAAATCACGCTTTACTCGTTCGGCTTCGGCACGGCTTTTTCGCCGAACTCGTTTAAAAAGCTGTGCATGGTCGGAAGAATGCCGTCGACTATGCGTACAACGCCGGCGGGATTGGGATGCATATGATCGGGAAGTTGCAATGCAGGCTCGCCCGCCACGCCGTCGAGAAAAAAAGGATAGAGCGGCGCGTTGTATTTCTTGGCAAGCTCCGGGTAGATCGCATCGAAGCGCGTTTTGAATTCGGGACCAAGGCTCGGCGCGGCCTTTATGCCCACGATCAGGATTTTCATGTTGCGTGCCATGATCTTTGCGAGAATTGCGTCGAGCGCGGCCCTTGTCACCTCCGGATCGACCCCGCGCAGCATGTCGTTCGCGCCAAGTTCCACGATGACGCCGTCCGCGCCTTCGGCAAGCGTCCAGTCCAATCTTGCCAAGCCTCCGGAAGCGGTGTCGCCGGAGACGCCGGCATTGACCATCGTCACATGATAACCTTCCTTGCGTAATCTCTCCTGGAGAACACTGGGAAAAGCGGCATCGGCGGCCAACCCATGACCCGCGACCAGA
The DNA here is from genome assembly GCA_006514895.1 of Beijerinckiaceae bacterium. GTDB lineage: Bacteria > Pseudomonadota > Alphaproteobacteria > Rhizobiales > Beijerinckiaceae > Methylocapsa. Next base: position 674 of record VDMG01000071.1, on the reverse strand, counting down.
CTGTCGCCAAAGGCGATGATTTTCAGCACGGGCGCTTCCTTCGCGGCGGCCACGGCCGGGAATGCCAGCGCTCCCAACAAAAGCGCGGCCGGCAATTGCAGGAAAGCGCGGCGATGGCCATAGCCACGCGGCGCTGGTTGTGGCATCGGATTTGGCAAAAGTGTCAGGCGAGCGTTTGCGGATAGCATGGATGAATGAACCGGCGGTTGAACTCGAAAATGTGCATCTGAGCCTCGGGCGCGGCGCCGCGAGGGTTCATATCCTCAAAGGAATCTCGCTGAAAATAGGGCGCGGCGAAACAGTTGGCCTCACCGGGCCTTCGGGATCAGGAAAATCCACCCTTCTCATGGTCATGGCTGGCCTGGAGAGGCCGGATTCGGGCACGGTCAAGGTGGATGGCGCCAGCCTCGATCGTCTTGGCGAGGATGCGCTCGCGCGCTTCCGCGGCGCCCGGATTGGTATCGTTTTCCAATCATTCCATCTCATTCCGACGATGACCGCTGTCGAAAATGTCGCGATTCCCCTTGAACTCGCCGGTGCCGCCGCGCCATTCGAGCGCGCCCGTGCCAGTCTCGACGCGGTCGGATTGAACCATAGACTTGCGCATTACCCGGCGCAATTGTCGGGCGGCGAGCAGCAACGTGTCGCGCTCGCCCGCGCGCTTGTGCCAAATC
>VDMG01000159.1 GCA_006514895.1 Beijerinckiaceae bacterium | reverse complement strand
GATCCGGGCCCCACTTTGGACTCCGGGGTTGGGTAGCAAAAGCACTTTAACCCATGGTACAAAAATGGATCAATCAAGACCGCAACGGATAATGAAGCGGATCGCCTTATTCAGGTGTATCGGAATTATAGAGAAAGTGAAGCGACTTACGAGCGCTGGTCTGACGCTAATGCGGGGAACCGTGCGATGATGGAGGAACGCGAGAGGGTGCTGGGGCACATGCTGGGGGAGAACGGTTTATCCGTGTTCCGGACACTCGACGATGTGGACGTCGCCGGCAAGAGGGTGCTTGTTCGCACCGACCTGAACGTCCCGATGCAAGACGCCAGAATCACTGATGCCACTCGCATCGAACGGGCCCTCGCGAATATTCGTGAGATTTCGGAAAAAAAAGGCAAGGTTGTCCTCCTGTCGCATCTGGGCCGCCCAAAGAACGGCCGGGACCCGAAGGACTCACTGAAGCCGGTCGCGGTGGAGCTTGAACGCCAGCTTGGACGCTACATCAGCTTTGCTTCCGACTGCACCGGCGAATTCGCGAAGAGCACCGTCAAGGCGATGCGGGACGGGGACATTCTTTTGCTGGAAAATACCAGGTTCCATGCCGCCGAGACCAAGAACGATCCGGGCTTCGTCGATGCCTTGGCCGAACTCGGCGACATTTACGTCAACGATGCCTTTGCCACCGCCCATCGCGCGCACGCTTCCACCGAAGGATTGGCGCATAAGCTCCCGGCCTATGTCGGCCGCACCATGCAGCGCGAGCTCGAAATGCTGACCAGCATGCTGGCGGACCCAAAGCGTCCGCTGGCGGCGATCGTCGGCGGCGCGAAAGTCTCGGGCAAATTCGAGCTTCTTGGCAATCTCATGCGCCGGGTCGAATATTTGTTCGTCGGCGGCGGCATGGCCAATACATTCCTCGCAGCGACCGGCAAGGAGATCGGCAAATCGCTCTATGAGAAGAAGTTCGCCGATGTCGCCCGCCAGATCTTCGCTGATGCCGATTCCGCCAATTGCAAGCTTATGCTGCCGGTCGATGCCGTTGTCGCCTCGCGGCTCGAACCGAATGTGCGCTGGCAGACCGTTGACATCGACTCGGTGGGCGAAAATCAAATGATCCTCGACATCGGGCCGCGCACTATCTCGCAGGTCGTTGGGCTTATCGCCGCGGCCCGGACGCTCGTCTGGAACGGACCCGTTGGCGCTTTCGAGGTTGCGCCTTTCCACACCGGGACTATGTCGATCGCCAAGGTCGCGGCGCAGCTCACCAAGGTGGGTGCGTTGGAGACGATCGCCGGAGGCGGCGACACTATCGCGGCGCTCAATCAAGCCGGCGCGACACAGGACTTCACCTATGTATCGGCAGCCGGCGGCGCCTTTCTCGAATGGCTTGAAGGCAAGCGTTTGCCCGGCGTCGAAGCGCTGCGCTGGACAAGTGCCGATAAGGTGTGAGTTTCGCTTCCAAAGGCTTTGTCACATTATCGGAAATTGGATGCGCAAATCGGTAATCATAAATTTAGCCTGCATTTTCTCCTTACGGAATGGGAACAGGTTGTTGACGCATGGCAGCTGGAAAGACGTGCTGCGGCTGGGAAGAAAGACGAGGCTCCCGGAACAACAACGCGTCGCTCTCTGGTCCATGTTCGCACGAGTGCGCGCGGACCTGGCATCGCGAGGCGTGATCACTGTCTCTGAGATGTTCACCAAACTGGCTTGGGCCATTGCTTCGAGTAAGACACCGCCCTTCGACTTGGCGGTAGTGGATGAGGCGCAGGACACATCAGCGTTGCCCATCTGCGATTCCTCGCGGCACTTGGCGCGCACCGGCCGGATGCACTCTTCTTCGCCGGCGATCTCGGACAGCGAATTTTTCAACAGCCTTTCTCGTGGCTGGCATTGGGGGTCGATTTACGCGGGCGCTGCCGGAACCTTCGCGTCAACTACCGGACTTCACACCAGATTCGCGTGCAGGCGGATCGTTTGCTGGGACCCGAAGTGTCCGATGCCGACGGAAACACCGAAGAACGCGGCGACACGATCTGGGTCTTCAATGGTCCGCCCCAAGACCATGTCGACCCTTTCCAACGAGAAGTCCCGAAACCCCAAGAGCGCCACACCCAAGAAGGGGAGCGCCAAATCAAACGCGCCATCCCGGCGCAATGTCACCTCCACCGCGGCCACCGCCAAGACGCCGTTGAAGGCGGACGAAGCAAACGTCGAGCGATTGACCAAGCAGGAGCGCGTGCTCACCCTGCTGAGCCAACCCGAAGGGGCCAGCATCGTAGAGATGATGCAGGCGACGGACTAGCAGCAGCACAGCGTGCGGGGGTTCCTGGCGGGCACGGTGAAAAGGAAGCTCGGTTTTCCGCTCACATCATTGAAGCCCAATGACGACGTTCGCCGCTATCGCATCGAAACGCGGCGCGTTCGCTGACATGGACAAGGCGGCGATCGATGTTGCAAAGGCGCTCGCGCGGCTCTCGGAGTTGACCAACTTCGAGCTGCGCGGGGAGTGGCGGCGGCTTCATCGCATGCCGCCGCCGATGCGGCTCTCGCGCGATCTCTTGACCCGAGGGGTCACTTACAAGCTTCAGGAGCGGGCGTATGGCGGCCTCTCCACGGCCACAACACGGAAACTAGCGCAGGCTGCCGCCGACCCGTTGGGCCGCGGCGCGGCCAAACCCGCGCCGCCGATCTCGCTGAAGCCAGGCACGCGGCTCGTGCGGGAGTGGCGCGGGGTCACCCACACGGCCCTCATCCATGCCGATGGGATCGAGTGGCGCGGTCAGCGCTACCGCTCCCTTTCCGTGGTCGCGCGAAAGATCACGGGTGCCCGCTGGTCGGGCCCGCGGTTCTTCGGCCTCAGGCGGCGGCAGCTGGACTCTTACTCAAGCGCGAGAGCGGGCCATGGCGAGGGCTGATCACGCGCGAGCCGCGTCCACCTTCCGCTGCGCGATCTACACCCGCAAATCGTCCGAGGAGGGCCTCATGTCCGCCGCCGAAGCCACAGCATTGCGTGTCAACGACACTGCGCGTCGCCCCGTTCGCGGGACGGAAAATCTTTTCTCCTGGTACCGGTTGGGCGAGCTCGAACTGCGCAATCGGATGGTTCTTTCTCCGATGACGCGCAGCCGCGCGATCAACGGCAACCGATTGCCGCGACCCACTACGTCCAGCGCGCTTCCGCGGGCCTCCTCATCACCGAAGGCACCCAGGTGACCCGCAGGGCGTCGGCTACATCCGCGCACCGGGTTTGCACTCGCCTGCGCAGGTTGCCGGCTGGAGGAAGATCACCGACGCCGTTCACCAAGCGGGCGGGACGATTTTCGCTCAGCTCTGGCACGTCGGACGCGTATCGCACCCGGATTTTCACAACGGCGCGCTGCCTATTGCTCCTTCGGCGCTTGAAGTCGACGGCGAAGCGTTCACCAGCAACGGCAAAGTCAAGATCGTGACGCCGCGCGCTTTGAACTGCATGAGTTGCCAGGCATTGTCAGTCAATTTCAAACTGCGGCCGAGAACGCCAAGGTCGCTGGATTCGACGGCGTCGAACTGCACGGCGCCAATGGATATCTGCTCGACCAATTCCTGCGCGACGGCTCCAACCGGCGCACCGATGCCTACGGCGGCAGCATCCAGAAACGCGCACGTTTTCCGCTTGAGGTCGCTGAGGCGGTAGTCGGCGTGTGGGGATCGCAAAGGGTTGGATACAAACTCTCCCCTCATTTCGCGGGCTACTCGATGTCCGACTCCAACCCGCCCGAAACGTTTTCGTATCTCGCAGAGCAATTGAACAGGCTGCGGATCGGCTACCTGCACGTTGCGGAAGCGATTGCTGGTCCGATGGCTGCCCCGGCTGGGACAGTGCGGGTCACCCCCATTCTGCGCGACAAATTCAATGGCGCGATGATCGTGAACGGCGATTACGACGCGCATTCCGGTCATGCCGCGATCGCACGCGGAGAAGCTGATCTCGTCGTGTTCGGTGTGCCGTTTCTTGCCAATCCGGATCTGCCCGCGCGTTACCGGAAAAATGCATCGCTCAATCTACCGGAGCACGCGACTTTCTAAGCCGGCGAAGAGACGGGCCACATCGACTATCCAGCGCTGGCTTAGCGCGCGCAACGCGGCGGACCGCACGGGGCGCGACCGGCACAGGTCGCGCCCTGGCCATCGCGTGTTTCGGCCGCATAGGCTAGTAATCACAGCCCCTTAGGAACCGCATGAATCCCTCTACGTTTGGCTAGGCGGACCCTTTTTGGGCCATTCGAGTCGACTACGGATGTACCGTTGAAGCCGTCACGATGGGAGATGGCGTCATCCAGAATGGCCACAAACTCAGGGTAGGAATAGAAATACACAACCTGAAAGCCGTGAAAGTCAAACGCCGCCCGTTCTTCCAGCATCGTCGTGCGGGACTAGCGACAGGCGCCGCGCGCCCACAACCTATAAGTGATAAAAGACATTATCATATACTAAACCCGAATTCCAATCCCCGCGTCGGCGGTCTGATCCGAACATTGGATGAGTGCTATAGTCACGGACGGGAGGCGGCAGTAGAACGGCGCGGGCGGTTCCTCGCCTCATGGAGGCGAGACGATGAACACGATTTCTGGGCAGGGCGCTGACCCCGTCCTGCCAGCGACGGCAGTGCAGCCGTTTCCTGCCGGGTTCCGCACTCAGAACATCCCGGTGAAAGGCGTCGCCCTGTATGTTCGAACCGGCGGCGAGGGGCCAGCTGTCGTCCTGCTCCACGGCTACGGCGAGACCGGGGACATGTGGGCGCCCCTGGCGGCGGAGCTCGCCCGCGACCACACGGTCATAGCTCCCGACCTACGCGGAATGGGACTTACCTCGCGCCCCGAGGGCAACTACGACAAGAAGACCCAGGGCCACGATATTGCAGGCATGCTCGACGCACTGCAGATCGACCGGGCAGACCTCGTCACCCATGATATCGGCAAAATGGTCGGCTACGCCTTCGCAGTGCAGTATCCAGAACGGGTCACTCGCTTCGTCATCATGGACGCCCCTCTGCCAGGCATCGGACCCTGACCAGTTTGCTGCTTTCGACCAGGACGCCCGCGACAACCAGGCCTTTGTCGCCAAGGGGAAGCTGACAATGCCGGTGCTGGCGGTCGGCGGCGCGAAATCGTTCGGTCCGACCATGGCGGTCGTCATGCGCGCTGCGGCGACCAATGTGCAGGACTGATGATCCCGGATTCGGGGCACTGGCTGATGGAGGAGCAGCCAGCCGCCACGGTTGCCGCCGTACGCGCCTTCCTCGACCGGCGCTGACCGCTTCCCGCAAAGCCGGCTTTGGGGGAAGCGGTCATCGATTAGGCTATGATGCGGCGAAGGTGCGCCGTCGGCGAAAAGCCTTGCGACCTTGTGGCGCAAAACTCCATTGGAACGTGGGCATGCCTTTCGTCGATACCGGCAAACTAGTGTCCTGGCTCGCAAATATCGACTAATATTTGCTTTGCAACTTGATTGTCCGTTTTTTGGATATGAACTTACCGGCGTCAGCCGG
>VDMG01000163.1 GCA_006514895.1 Beijerinckiaceae bacterium | reverse complement strand
GTCTTTAAGAACTTCAGACGCGTAGTTTGCCCGTCGCCGTGCACTTCATAGGGCGTCTGGCCCTTGAAGCTCTCCAACTTCGCAACATTCAAAGTCGGATACTGCGAAGTTATCAGCTTGTTGGTGCTTACCTCGACGCCGTTCAGCGAAGCCGCTGCCTTTTGGAAGTCGTCGCGGCGATAAAACACCTCGGCCAACATCACCTTGGCGTCGGCGTCACTCGGCTGCAGGGTTATGGCCTTTCCCAGCCATTTCTGCGCATCGTCAAGCCGGTTGGAAAGCAGCGCAATGCGACCCAACTGGAGGGTTGCCAATAGTCCTTGACAACAACGGTTTCCCGCTGGAGGACCGTTTCAACGGGGCCCTCTATAACTTCGCGCCTGGTATGGCGCTCACGATCCTGCCGAGGCCGCAAAAAAGCGTAACAAAGGACTGGACCCAATAGGTGCCAACTTTCATTTACATAATAGTTGCTTCAGAAAAGCCGGCGATCAACAAACGTTAACGGAACGGGGCAGAGGTCCATTTTTCAAGGCTGCCCGTTGGCCGCGCGTCCTCCTGATAGGCACCCGAGAAGGAATAAATGTAGCCGGTCCGGGCAGGCGGATAGCCGCGGACGGTCCGCGCAGACGGCACGGCCCTAATTTAATTCGTCCGGCAAGGGCGGCACCGGAAAAATTTCAATTCCCTCTTCAATCAAGGCGCGCGCGTCTTCGAAATTCGCCTGGCCATGGATCGGGCGGTCTTGGACGAGACCATCGTGAATCTTGCGCGCTTCTTCCGCGAAACGCATCCCGACATCCTCGGCCTCGTCGAAAATACGTCGGCGAAAAGCACTGATCATTGCCCGCGATTCCCGTTCGCGAGGATCGAGCAACGCCATCTTGGACTGTGCCTCCGCTCCGGAAAGCGCCTCCGTTTGCGCCGGAGGTTTGGCTCGCACCCCCTCGTTCTTGCTTGCGACCGCCGGCGCCATGATGGCTTTTGTCACATCCGCCGCCTGGCAGAGCGGGCAAAGGACGCGGCCGGACTTCGACTGCGTTTCAAAGGCCTCGCCGCTTTGAAACCAGCTCTCGAACTCATGGCCGCGCGCGCAGAGCAAGGCGAATTTGATCATTGGGGTCCGCCGGCCATAAGCAAATCGAGTTTGTCATTACGGGCAAGCTCGTGCAGTTCGTCAGAATCGCCAATATGAATATTGTCGAAAAAGATTTGCGGAACCGTCCTGCGGCCATGCGCCCTTGTGGTCATTTCCTGGCGCGCCCCGGCGTCGCCATCCACCGCGATCTCGGTGAAAACGAGTTTCTTCTTGCGCAATAAATCTTTCGCCCGGAGGCAATAGGGGCAGGTTGCGGTTGTATAGATGGTGATTTGCGGCATCGCACGAACCCTTCACGAAATCTTTATATGGGAGACGCGGCCATTCCCGCAACTGGCGCCATTCCGCGGGCCAAAGGGCGCGGCAAGCGCCGCATCAGCTTTGCGCCGTTTACCAAGGATCGCCGGAATTTCGCTTCCCCAAACGTCGACAACGGAAAATCCGTACATATATCTTGGGCGCCATTCGACGCTGCTTCGCTCGCGGACGCGGCGGATCGGCGGGAGATCTTGCGGCAGATCCAAAAGGAGCAATGAGATGAATGCCGACACCGGAATGACCTATCAATCATCCTCGAACCGCCCAGCGGGCGGAGCGCATAGGCATGGGTGCGCGGCTGGGGAACCTTGGAAGCTTGTCGAAATTCTCGCGATGGTTTTAGGCTTCATCGTGTTTTGGCCGATCGGCCTTGCTGTCCTTGGCTGGAAATTCTGGCAAAGGAAATCCGGTTATCCGGGCGATATTGTTTCTTTCGGGCGGGAAAAATGGCGCGCGAACTGGGGCTCCGGCGGTTGGGGCTTTGCGGCAAGTCATTGGCCAGGCTCCGGCCCGACAGGCAATCGCGCTTTTGATGAATGGCGCGCCACGGAACTTGAGCGGCTAGAGGAAGAGCGCAAGCGGCTCGCCGCCGCCGAGCGTGAATTCGCGGAATATATGGAAAATCTTCGTCACGCCAGGGACCGTGAGGAATTCGAGCGCTTCATGAACGAGCGGCGCGGCCAGCAAGCACGCTAGGGTCATGATCGCTCCAAACTGAATTGCTCGCGGCCTAGAGCGCTTTCAGATTCAGTGGAATCAGAAAGCGCTCTAGATCTCGGTGAAGGCCAGGCCAGCGGGTTCTGCCGCGGCCGCCACTGGCGGAGACCCTGCGAGAACGGCGGAGAGCCTCTAAACAAGCCACGGAGAGACCGCAGGCTCAAGAGCGACTGGCGGCGGTCTCGGCCGGAAACATCAGCGATGATGCAACTTAGAGCCGCTTTTTAGTCTAGAGGCGCTTTCGATCTGCCATTTTGTCCCGCTTCCGCCTCGTCCGCCGATCCCGGATGACCGCGCGGAGCCGTCAATCGGAATCCGTATTCAAGGTCTCGCGAAGTGCCGCTTGACCGGGACTAACAATTGATTTTATAACATCAAACTGAAAAGCCGGATATGATTTAGGCTTAGCCAGGCCCCAATCTCGGGCATGGAAAGTGGGCTCCCCGCGAGAAGAGGATAATGTGTAGCGGCCGCACAGAAGCTGACTGAGTTCAGTTGCTTGCGGCGAAAAAACTTCGGCGCGAGAGGTGACCCCTGGCCATGTTACCGGTGCTTGCACGGGTGCATGGGGTCCCGCAAGGCGGGGAATCAACAAATAACAATGAGAAGCGTGTAAACAACATACTAAACAGGAGGAATGTAATGGGCGAGCTTCTTGAAATTGCGAGTTGGGTCGCGACGCCTATCGGCGCAGTTTGCGCGATTGCTGCCGTCGCCGCTCTCTATTTTTTCGGCCGATGGGTTCTCACCGATTAAGGCTTGACAAGCCTCTTGCCGGCATGAGCTCTCGAGTGGCGCGTCTGTGCAATATGCGTAGACGGCCGCCACCGTCAAGGGCGTCATGCGCCGGAGGGGAGTTAAGACACACTTGTGTCTTGAATGTGCTAATGTCTTTGGCTTTGTCTTACTAAGAGTTTACATCTTAAAAGGCTCACAAGGGCATTAAGTTGGAATTTAAGTTTCAAAGACAGGAAGCTTTGAAGGCTTTATCTGATTTGACAGAGTCTGGAACAGCAGGCGATGCGGATCATGATTATCCTGTCATTTGCAAATATTTTCAGGCGCGGGCCTTAAGCCAAAATCCGGGGGCGCGAAGTGTTTCTTCTTGCGCCACGTATTTTTGCTCCGCTGGGGGACCAAAGACACATGGTGACATGCGGGCGTGACTTGAGGCGCGAATAGAAAGATCCACGGGAGAAAACCTTTGGCCCAGGAGTCGTCGACCAGGATCGGAGCTAACCAAATTCAGATGTTGGGTGGCGTGCCGGCTCTGTCTCAATCGCGTCCCCACCGTGAACGCTCGTCACAAGTCATTGGCCTATCGCTGAGCGCCCACAACCTGCCCGGCGATGCCGATAATGGCAGTCTAGGCCGAGGGGACCCGCGCTTCGTTGGCGGGGCGGAGCCTTCCGGGGGGTTACAAACGATCTTTCCCGTCAATATCGCCATCGCCGATAAAAACCCGATGGTTTTGAGTGCATTGGAGGCGCTTCTTACCCGGGACAGGCGCTTCAACCTTTTGCTGATGGCGAGCGATGGCGTGCAATTTCTGAATTCCTTGGTCCATCTGCCGGTGAGCCTGGGGGTCATTGGGTGGGAATTGCCGCCAATTCGTGCTCCCGAAATTTTGCAGGCGCTCGCAAAGCGCCCAGGCTCGCCGAAAGTCGTGGTTTATAGCGGCACCAGGGATGCGGCGGCACCGGCGGAAACATTGCGGCTTGGCGGGGCCGGCTTCGTGACCAAGCTTTCTCCCCCTGAGCGGTTGCTTGAAGTGTTCGCGGCGGTCGCCGCCGGCGATATGGTATTCCCCTTCGTGGATATTCATAAGGTCCGGCCGAATCCCCTGACTAGCCTAACCCACCGGGAACGCGATCTTCTTGCCGCATTGGAGACCGGCCGCAGCAACGCTCAATTGGCGCGGGAATTCGGCGTGTCGATCAATACGGTCAAATTTCATTTGCGAAATCTCTTTGGCAAACTCGATGTCCGTAACCGGACGCAGGCAATCTGTCTTTATCTGGAAACGAGGCGCTGAACGGCGCTTCGTCCCTTGCCGGCGATCCGCCGGGCGGCCGGTAAGGCGCCGGGAATCTGGCATTTGTCCCGGTAGCTCAGCAGGATAGAGCAACGGTTTCCTAAACCGTAGGTCAGGGGTTCGAATCCCTTCCGGGACGCCAATGATATCAAGGCTTTACGCCATGAACAGGCCACTGCTTGGCGTTTAGATCTTATCTTGGTAAGCACCTGGTAAGCAGTTTGGTAAAATCCGTGGTTGCGCGGCGATTGGCGCGGGCGGAGCGTGGAGGCGCGGTGAGTGACCTTATATTAGCCGAGACTCGATCTGACAGATGGTGCCTAGAAACTAAGCCACATCAGGTTGATGCCGCGCTTTTTGCTCTTCAGTCGCCTCTCTCCAAGGGCGTGATCCTTGCGGACGAGGTTGGTCTCGGAAAGACCATCGAAGCCAGTATGGTTATTGCACAGCGTTGGGCCGAACGTCGGCGGCGCATTCTGCTGATTGTTCCCGCATCCTTACGCAAGCAGTGGCAACAAGAGCTTCGGGAGAAGTTTTCACTTCCCAGCACGATCCTGTAACCTGTGACGGCTTCAAGTACACCGACTAGTGGAAGGGCCGGGATATCGGGCAGTTTGTTCAGGGGCTTCAATTTGTCGAGATCTGCTGCCACTACCGATTAATGACGATCTTTAACACTATATAGAGATTATGCCAAACCAAGCCCCACGCTGTTGTGTAGGCGGAAGAAGCGGAAGATCGAGCTGCGGCAGGGCTAACTTACTGGTTAGTTACTATGATGTCCTGGGGCGTTATCTTAATATTGGCCGTTATCCTCAGCTGGGTGTTGGTTACTCTGGGGTGGTGCATTATCCTAATAATACCCGCTATCCTTGGCTGGGCGTTGATCCTGTCGTGGCTCTTGGATGGAGCTATGTGGGTCCGGCGGAGGCTACGCACGGCAGAAGAAGAGCTAGACGGTCTAGATCAACCTGAAGAGTCAGGGAACCAGGTGAATGTGACCTGTGTGACGGACGACGGAGTGAACGAGCATGTTGTGCCGGAACTTGTCCTTTCCACCCCGGTGAGCGCAGGAAAACCTGATTTCCGTAACTTCATGGCACCGACGCTGACTGACTTTGATGATATGGTACAAGCGGCTTTCACTATTTTGCCCAAAAAATATACTCATCCCTGCGACGCGGTTATTATCCAGGTCAAGGATTTTCCTGATCAGGAAACGCTTGAAAAAGTCCATTCAAAAAACAAATTCGGTGTTTTGGGTACATTTCACGGTCGCGCCCAATTTAAGGCAGAGAATCCGTCTACCGGACACTTGCCCAATAGGATTTTTCTCTATCGGTATCCTATCCTCTATTTTTGGGCGGGACGTCAGGTCCCGCTGGATGCGATTATTACTCATGTTCTGGTGCATGAAATTGGTCACCATTTCGGACTTTCCGATGAGGATATGTAAGTGATCGAAGGGCGTGAGTAGTGTGTAGGGTTTATG
>VDMG01000131.1 GCA_006514895.1 Beijerinckiaceae bacterium | reverse complement strand
GCCTAGAGCGTCCGCGCTGGCCCATGATCGTCTTCCGCACGCCCAAGGGTTGGACAGGACCGAAATTCGTCGACGGCAAGCCGGTCGAGGGTACCTGGCGCGCGCATCAAGTCCCGATCGCGGATTTCAAGAACCCCGAACATCTAAAGCAACTCGAAGATTGGATGAAGAGCTACCAGCCGCACGAATTGTTCGACGAATCCGGCAAATTCCGTGAAGAGTTCGCCGCGCTCGCGCCGACGGGTCATCGCCGTATGGGCTCCAATCCGCACGCCAACGGCGGTGAATTGTTGCAGCCTCTCTCGATGCCCCACTTCCATGATTACGCCGTGGCTGTGCCTACGCCGGGCACCGTCGAGGCGGAAGCGACGCGGGTTCTCGGAGAATTTCTGCGCGATGTGATGAAGCTAAATCTCGACAAACAAAATTTCCGGCTTTTTGGCCCGGACGAGACCGCGTCGAACAGGTTGGATGCCGTCTACGAGGTCTCAGGCAAGGAATGGATGGCTGATGTTGAAGAGGTCGACATCAATCTCAGCGTCAAAGGCCGCGTCATGGAGGTGTTGAGCGAGCATCTGTGCGAGGGCTGGCTCGAAGGATATCTCCTCACGGGACGCCATGGCCTGTTCTCCTGCTACGAGGCCTTCATCCACATCATCGATTCGATGTTCAATCAGCATGCAAAATGGCTAAAGGTCAGCCGGACGATCCCCTGGCGCAAGCCGATTGCATCATTGAATTATCTCCTCACGTCGCATGTCTGGCGACAGGATCACAACGGCTTTTCCCACCAAGATCCCGGCTTTATTGATCATGTCGCGAATAAGAAAGCCGACGTCGTGCGCATCTATCTGCCGCCCGACGCAAACTGCCTTCTGTCGGTCGCGGATCACTGTTTGCGCAGCCGCAACTACATCAACTTGATCATCGCCGGCAAACAGCCGGGATGGCAGTGGCTCGACATCGATTCGGCCGTTCATCACTGCACGGCCGGCGCGGCCATTTGGCAATGGGCCAGCAACGATGCCGGTGATCCCGACGTGGTCATGGCCTGCGCGGGCGACGTGCCGACCCTCGAGACGCTTGCTGCCGTGACCCTTTTGCGCACCTATGTCCCTGACATCCGCACCCGTGTCGTCAACGTGGTGGATTTAATGGTCCTGCAGCCTCAATCCGAGCATCCCCATGGTTTGGAACATCAGGATTTCGACGAGCTATTTACGACAGACAAGCCGGTGATCTTCGCCTTTCATGGGTACCCCGCGATCATTCACAAGCTGACCTACCGGCGGCACAATCATGACAATATTCATGTGCGCGGATACAAGGAGGAGGGCACCACCACGACCCCATTCGACATGGTCGTGCTGAACAATCTCGACCGTTATCAGCTCGCGCTGGACGCTATTCAGCGAATTCCACGACTCAGCGACCAAGTGGAGAAGGCGACGGCGCGTTACTGGACGACCATGGAGCGTCACAAGCTCTATATCAGCGAGCATGGCGACGACATGCCGGAGGTCCGCGACTGGCGCTGGAACTTGTGAGCATGAGGTCCGCCAGGATACGGCGTGACAGACGCCGAACCGGGGTTGAACATGTTCGCGCTGAACAGCGGCCGCACCTTACTCCGCCGTGATCGTCATCCGTCCCTTCATGTTGGGATGGAAGCGGCAATAATAGTCGACGATACCCGCCTTTGTCAGTACCAAGCTTGGCGAGCTATTGGCTTCAATCTTGACATCAAAGCCGCCGCGCACAGTGGCCGTATGCGCGACAATGTCCCGGTTGATCCACGTAATTGTGTCCCCAACCCTTGCTTTGAGTTCCGCCGGGGAAAAGACAAGGTTGTCGATTGAAACCTGAATCGTTGCAGCGCATGCCGGAACGGAAATCATCCCCCATATCACCACCATAAACATCAAGAGATACCGTCCCGGCAGCATGGGCTCTCCTTATTTCAGTGCAGCAGCAACCTGTTCGGCGTGCTGCTCATGGCCTTGAAAAATCTTGAGACCGGTCTCAAGCAGGCTCTTAAGTTCGGGATTGCTGGCGAACGGAATGAGCGTCGTTTCAAGCGCGTCATTTACTGTCTTGTGATACGCAACCTCGTTGGCAACGTAAGCGTTATCGAAATCCGCGCCACTGAGCCTCGCGAGCTCGGCACGCTTGTCAGCCGCTGCTTTGGATAAGGCGCGGCTGGTGTCATTGTCTTCCGGTGTCACCTTGAGTTTTGTAACAAGATCGAGCGCTTCCTTGTTCACCGCCGTATGGTCGCCTACCATGCCTTCGGCGAAGGCACGCACATCCCTGTTCGTCGATTTTGAGAGGGCCTGCTTAGCGGCCTCTATATCAAGTTGTCCCGCCGTGTAGGCGATATGGGCGATCTGCGGATCCGTGGGTTTGGCCGCGCCCTGCGCGAAGGCCGCGCCGCTTAGGATGCAAATTGCGGCAATCGCCGTGCTCGATCGGACTAGCATGAGACACTCCTCCCCTTTGCTACTGGGCGCGCGAACGGCGCCCGAGCGTTTGGTTGACGTCAGTTAGACGACCGCTGAATAGAAAGGTTCCCGGGAAGGCATTGTCATATTCGCCAAGTATAGGTGATTTCCGAGCCGATTGGCTCGCCGACAAGTGTCCTAAGGCATTGATATTTAGACATGTGAGCCGTAAGCGGCTCGTACTATCGGCCACTATAGCCCGTGAACGGGACAAAGCCTCAGAGCGCCATGCTGAGGAATTCCTGACGAGTTAGCGGATTGTCGCGGAAGCAGCCCAACATACAGCTTGTGACGAGATCTGAATCAGGTTTATGCACGCCGCGCGTAGTCATGCAGTGATGCGAAGCTTTGATGATGACTGCAACACCCTGAGGATTAAGGACATAATTGATCGAATTGGCGATTTGAGCCGTCATCTTTTCCTGGATCTGCAGACGCTTGGCGTAGACCTCAACCACGCGGGCGAGCTTACTAATGCCAACCACACGGCCGCTTGGAACATAAGCCACCCAAGCCTGCCCGATAATGGGCGCCATGTGATGCTCACAATGACTCTCGAAGCGGATGCCGCGCAGCACAATCATTTCGTCATAACCTTCGATTTCCTCGAAAGTTTTTTGCAGGAATTCGACTGGGTCTGGGCGTAGCCCACAAAAAACTCTTCGAACGAACGTGCCATGCGCGCTGGAGTTTCGATCAAGCCCTCCCGTTCTGGATCATCGCCGGCCCATCGAATAATGGTTCTAAACGCAGCTTCGACATCTGCTCGGTCGGGACGGCCAACCTCGGTACGTAAAGGTGTGATCCCTTCCAGCGCATGCACATTTGAATTCATTGAGACGCTCCTCCCACTGGACGCCGGAGCGACACCGTGGGTAACTGATATGTTGCTGGTTAGATGACTGGTGCGCGGAAATGTTCCCGGACCTTATCCAGAAAGGAGGAGCCGCTGCAGAACGGCGCTGGTCATGCGCTCGCAACGCCTGCCAGCGAACGGAAACGCGTCCATAAGAACGGGGCCGATCTGCTTGTCTAACTCATCGCGCACGAGCCGCCGCGCGCGATGCAGCCGCGTTTTCACCGTGTCCGGGTGAAGACCGAGGAGGCTTGCGGTTTCCTCTGTGCTCATCCCCTCGATTACGCGCGTCATGAACACGATTCGAAAGGTTTCTGGCAGGTTGTCGGTCGCGCGCTCGACAAGCCGCAGAATTTCCCGTTGCGATGATGAGCCTCGATTCGTTGCGTTTCGAAAGTTTCGATTTCCACAGCCGGACGTTCGCGCCGCAACCGTCCCAAAGCTTCATTCATGGTGATGCGGGAAAGCCATGTCGCAAGACTTGAATCGCCCCGGAAGCCGCCAAGATGGGTGAAAGCCTTGATATAAGCTTCCTGGACAACATCTTCAGCTTCGCTGTCATTTCGCACTATGCCGCGAGCGATCCGGTAAAGCTTGCGATTGTGCCGCTCCATGATGGTGCGAAACGCCGCCTCATCACGGGTGAGCGCCCGCCGAACGAGCTCGGCATCGCCAGAAGGGCCGGCAACTTGCGATGTAGGCGCTGATCGCATGATTAATCCCTTTCCCGCCAAATTAGATGCGCCTCAAGGGAAAAGGTTTCCGGCGCTCTGCATAGCTATGTAGCTGGCGATGTTGCACCCATGGTGGACATGGTCAAACCGATCCGGCGGGCGGGCGGCATGCGTTTCAAGGCACGCCGCCAGTCTGCCACCCAACGACCCATTAGCCCTCTCGATCATTGGATACAGCTATTTCTGACCGAAATAGCGCCGTTTTATGAAACCAAAGATACTTTCGCCATCAAGCGCGTTCAGCTTGTCGCGCAATACATTG
Organism: Beijerinckiaceae bacterium; assembly: GCA_006514895.1. Classification (GTDB taxonomy): domain Bacteria; phylum Pseudomonadota; class Alphaproteobacteria; order Rhizobiales; family Beijerinckiaceae; genus Methylocapsa. The sequence goes on along the minus strand of VDMG01000131.1, from coordinate 1,318 downwards.
GCCTGGGCCTGCGCCCGCTCTTTGTCGGCCGCAAGCCCGTCCTTTTCCTTCATAAGTTCTTGAACTTGGGTCGTGGCGGCGACAAGTTCTCGTTCGACAGTCTCGACGGCCGACCGAGCTTGTGCAATCTGACCGGCAAGCTGATCTTTTTCGGAATTGAGCTCCTGAATTTTCGCATGCATGGCCGCGAGCTGTCGCTCCGAAGCTTCGACCGCCGACTGACTTTGCGTCTGACTGGCAACGAGCTGATCTCTTTCAGCGGTAAGTTCTTGAATTTTCTGCTGCGCCCCCGCGAGCTCGCGTTCAGAGGCCTCGACCGCCGACCGACTTTGCGTCTGACTGCCGGCCAGCTGATCTCTCTCAGCGGCAAGTTCTTGAATTTTGTGCCGGGCCTCCGCGAGCTCGCGTTCGGATGCCTCGACCGCCAATTTGGCTTGTCCAAGATCGGCAACAAGCTGATCTTTTTCCGCGGCGAGAGCGCGAACCTGTTCACCCAGCAGCGGAACCTCGCTGCCCACCTCACTCTCCGCAGCAGCGGCGCCGGAGTGGCCGGAATTGGAAGGATCAGAGTCTTGTTCCATATTTAATCCCGCAATGTGGCTTTTCATTCTATCCGATGGCGGTAGCTCTACGGTGTTGGACTATCAATTCACCTCAGGCTTATGTTCGGCTCATCCGGAAAGCCGTAAGTCTCCCGACCCAATTCCCAAGCTTGGTTTTATTTTTTTACTTTCTCCGATAGGCCTCCGTGGGGGTGGCGACGATCACCTCGCCGATTAGACTTTCGGACATACGTAATCACCGCTTCGGGATATTCGTGCTTAGCCTTAAGCGCAGCGACGAGCGCGTCCTCCGCCTCGATCGTGAGCACTTCGGGGCGGGTTTGAAGCCTGAGGCCGACCGTGTATTCAGTGGCCATGACTGCCTCCGACTTTGATGACGCTGCGGCGACCGGCAATCCGTCATCCCCAGTCGATCGAGGATTGGACCTTCAGATTGGCTCCATTTGGCCTTTTTGGCAAGGCTGAACGCCCGCTGCCATTCGCAAGGCCCACTGTGTGAGCCTCATATGTCCGGCCCTCTAGACGGCGCCAATTCCCGCGCAAAAAGAGCCCGTTTCGGGTTGAAACCGGCGCCGGTGGGTAAGCGCCTCACCTTTTGGGATAGTGCAGTCCCCGGTCTTTGCATTCGCGTCACAGATAAGGGCTCGGCAAGCTTCACTGTCATGCGGCGGCTACGCGGGCAGCCGTTCCCGATCCGGCGCGTGATCGGGTTCGCGTGGAAGATTCCACACCCCGCCGGGCAGCCGCTGCCGTAT
>VDMG01000229.1 GCA_006514895.1 Beijerinckiaceae bacterium | reverse complement strand
CGTCGGCCTCGGTTTGAAACCCGACGATGTCATAAGCGCCGAAGCAGCGAAGAATGGCCATGCCGAAGGGTACGACGACGGCTACAAGAAGGGCTACGACGAAGGCTTCCAAATAGCTTTAGAGGCCAAGGCGACCCCGGAACCACCACCGCCGCCGGAACGGCCACCGCCTTCGCCCAGCCTTTACGAACGGCTTGGCGGTGTCTACAGCCGTCGCCACCGTGGTGGATGACTTCATCGACCGGATCATGAGTGATCCCCGCCTGAACGCGAACCCAAGGGTTGACGAGGCCCATCTCGTGTTTCCCCCGCAGGCTTCAAGTACCTCGTCACGGAAATGGCCTGCTGTGCTGCCGGCGGCCCTCAGGCGTACACTGGTCGGTCCATGAAGGATTCCCACCAAAATCTCATGATCACGGCGACAGAGTGGGACGCTTTTCTTAACGATCTCCAGCAAACCCTAGACAAGTTCGCTGTGCCCGAGGCTGAGCAGGCAGAGTTCAAGGCGATTATCGCCAGCACGCGGGCTGATATCGTCGTCTAGGGTGGCGTCGGGCGAAGCGCCCCCAGAAAGCCTCTAGGCGGGACGCACCTCACAAAAAGGAAGCCCCGGCAAATGACCGGGGCTCTGTCGCGAATGCGAGCCATTTCTCCTGAAAGTAGCTATGTGCTGTAGAGCATCGCCACACCACGGCATTATTAACGATCTTTTCCTTAAGTGAGTTGGTTACACGGCCGGAAGAGAGTTCATCAATGGCCAGTCCCAGATGGGCTTGGGCTCGTCAGTTTTGGTAACTAGGCAAAACGTTAACGCATGAAGTCCGGATTCATTGCATCCCGGAAGTGTCGGCCACCGTGAGGTCGAGAAATCGAAAGTTCGCAACGCCGTGACAAAGCGCGCGGCAGCGTTCAATCGATCACGGCGACTCGGGTGCCGCTTACATTGCGGCCACTCTCAAGCCTGCGGTTGCGGCTCCAATCCGCCCAGCTCTGGGCCTGATTTGGCACGGACGACGCCGCCGGTGGTGGGAACAGGCGAGCCGCGCAGCGGCGGTTCATCGCCGCCGGTATCGCGCACCGGAGGATGCCCCTTCAAAAGCCCCACGATCTCTTCGCCGGTCAAGGTCTCATATTCGAGGAGACCTTTGGCGAGAGTTTCTAGGTCCTCGCGCTTCTCGGTAATGATCTTTGTTGCTTCGGCAAGACCTGCCTCCACCAAGCGGCGCACTTCGGCGTCAATCGTCTGGGCGGTGGCCTCGGACAATGTTTGCTGCTGTCCCATGGAGTAGCCGAGGAAAACCTCGTCCTGATTGTTGTCGCCATACATCACGGTGCCGAGTTCGTCCGAGAAGCCCCAGCGCGTCACCATCGCGCGGGCGAGTTTGGTGGCCGCTTCAATGTCGGATTGCGCGCCCGAAGTGATCTTCTCCTTGCCAAAAATGATTTCCTCGGAAACGCGGCCGCCCATGCAGATGGCGAGCCGCGAGGTCATCTGTTCGTAGCTCATCGACAGCTTGTCGCGTTCGGGCAGCTGCATGACCATGCCGAGGGCCCGCCCGCGCGGAATGATGGTCGCCTTATGCACCGGGTCGGTGGCCACGACATTGAGCGCGACGATCGCGTGCCCGCCCTCGTGATAGGCGGTCAGCATTTTCTCCTGTTCGGTCATGACCATCGTGCGCCGCTCCGCGCCCATCATGATCTTGTCTTTCGAGTCCTCGAACTCGGACATGGTGACGACGCGCTTGCCGCGCCTGGCCGCGAGCAACGCCGCCTCGTTGACGAGATTCATGAGATCGGCGCCGGAAAAACCGGGTGTCCCGCGCGCCACCGTCTTCAACTCGACATCCGGCGCGAGAGGCACTTTGCGGACATGCACCTTGAGGATGCGCTCGCGGCCAACGATGTCGGGGTTCGACACGACAATCTGGCGGTCGAAGCGGCCGGGGCGCAGAAGCGCTGGATCGAGCACATCGGGACGGTTCGTCGCCGCGATCAAAATGATGCTCTCGTTGGCCTCGAAACCATCCATCTCGACGAGGAGCTGGTTCAAGGTTTGCTCGCGCTCGTCATTGCCTCCCCCGAGCCCGGCGCCACGATGCCGGCCGACGGCGTCGATTTCATCGATGAAGATGATGCAGGGCGAGTTCTTCTTGGCCTGCTCGAACATGTCGCGGACGCGGCTCGCGCCGACGCCGACGAACATTTCGACGAAATCCGATCCGGAAATCGTGAAGAAGGGCACATTGGCCTCGCCCGCGATGGCGCGCGCCAGCAGCGTCTTGCCGGTGCCCGGCGGGCCGACCAGCAAAACCCCGCGCGGGATACGCCCGCCAAGCTTTTGGAACCGTTGCGGATCGCGCAGGAATTCGACGATTTCCTGGAGGTCTTCCTTGGCCTCGTCGACGCCGGCGACGTCTTCAAAAGTGGCCCGCCCATGCACCTCGGTCAGGAGCTTGGCCTTGGACTTGCCGAATCCCATGGCCTTGCCGCCAGCGCCCTGCATTTGCCTGGACAAAAAGATCCAGACCCCGATGATAGCGATCAATGGCAGCCCGTTGACGAGAAGCGTCATCAGCCAATTGGTATTTTCCGACGGAGGCTTGGCCGTGATTGAAACGTTCTTTTTATAGAGGCTCTGGACCAGCGTCGGGTCATTCGGGGCATAGGTCGCGAAGGCCCGGTTGTCGGTGAAATGGCCAGTGATCTCACTGCCCGCGATCGTAACCTCGCGAACATGGCCCTGATCAACCTCGTTCAGGAGCTGGCTGAAGGCGATGTCCTGCGACGGCACCCGCTGCCCAGGATTTTGAAACAGCATCACCAGCGCAACGACGAGCAGGATTATGATCACCCAAAGCGCAAAATTCCGGAAATTCGGATTCATCTTCGTTCCCGCCACACAACGTTCCGGCCCTCAGGCCGTCACCGGTTAAGCCAGCACCCGCTAAGAATTGGGCATCGTCCAATGTAAGCCCGGTTTTTCCAATTGCCAAGGGTGACTTACGATTTGGTCAGACCCGGCACCCTGTTAGGCTGTATTTTCCCGTCCGCGGCGCCTTACACCTTCCCGCTCGATGACAAGCAACTGGTCGTTTTGCAGCCGAATCAACACGCCCCCCATGGTGGCTTTGAAGGCGCCGCCGCTGCGCAGCACCCGGCTGAGCCTCCCCGCCAAGGCTTCAAGCCGTTCGAGACGAAGGGGTTTATCTCCCTTTATCAATTTTAGTTCATCGGCAAGAAAGCGTAGGAGAACTTCGTCTGGTTCGCTGGTCAGCGCCGAAATATTCGCCCTAAATGTGCCGGGCTTACGCTGTGCCTTGAGCTTGAGAGTGATGGCGCGGGTGTGCTGGTCCAGCGCGGCATCGGCTGTGGCGGCGCGGCGACCGAGCCGGAGCAAGGCTTGCCGGTCGAGGCCTTCTCCCGCAAGGAGGCCGCTTAAGCGCCGAATCCGGGTCCTGGCGTAAGCAGGATCGCTATTCGAGGGATCGCCGATGAAAGGGTGCGCCTTCATCTCGCAAAAAGCGAGAAGATCCGCCTTGGGATAGGTCAACAGCGGCCGGGCAAGGATTATTCCATTGCGCTTGCTTGAACTTGCCATCCCGGAGAGTCCAGAAATACCGCTGCCGCGCAACAGCCGGAACAAAATTGTTTCAGCTTGATCGTCGGCGTGATGCGCGGTCATGACATGATCGGCGCCGATCCTCGCTGCATGTTGGAACAAAAGAGCGTAACGGGCCTCGCGCGCGCGCTCCTGAACCCTCGACCTTGGCTTGCCGCCCTCCCAGACGAGGATTGCATGCGGCAGCGCCAGCGCGGCGGCCCAGCGGGCGGCCATTTCGGCCTCGCTTGCCGAGTCCTTTCGCAATCCGTGGTCGACGGTCGCGACATAAAGCGGGGGGGGCGCGGGGCGCCCGCGCGCCCATTCCGCGGCGAGCAGCATCAAGGCGACCGAATCGGGGCCGCCGGAGACGCCGAGAAGAATGCCGCGCGCGGCCTCCCAAGGACTGAAAATAGCTGCGATGTCCGCGGCTAAGAACGGCGCCATAAGCGGCGCACGCGGCACTGTTTTGGCGGACGAGGACACGCGCTTCTGGGCAGCACTTGGCTTGACGGGATCAGTATCCATCGCGGCCTCAACATTGCGCGCGCTTGGCCTCCCGCTCGGCGCCAACCTTGACCATGGACGGAGCGTTTGGATATTTCCGGGCAATTTCGCCATAGGTCGCGCAGGCTTGTTCCTTGGCGCCGAGAGCGTTCAGCGACTGGCCTAGGCGCAAGAGAGCTTCCGGGGCACGCGGTGAATCAGCGTATTGGGTCGAGATTTTCAGATATTGTTCCGCCGCCTCCCGCTGACGGCCGCGCAAGTAGAAACTTTCGCCGAGGTAATAGATCGCATCGGAAGCCAGCTTGCTCTTAGGGTTCGCTTCAAGGAACCCGGCAAAGCCTTTTTCGGAGTCTTCATACGCCCTTTGCTTGAGATAGGCCAAGGCGATGTCGAATTGCTCCCGCGCGGAATTGGGTGCCGCGGCGATCACTGTGCCGCCTGGCGTGGTGACGCGGGACGCAGACGCGCCGGCCGGTGCAACCGGCAGCGAGGGTGTTGTCACGGGTGGTCCCCCCGTGCGGGAGCGGCCATTGGTGAGATCAAGCGGCGCGCCGGGATCGTTTTGATCGAGGCCGGAGGGTGCACTCTCGCCGCTCCGTGAACCGCCCGGGTTCCCACGCGCCGTCGGGGCAAGGCTTCCGAGCTGGCGGGGAGCCCCGGGGGCGGCGGGATTTTGGGAAGGGTCGAAGGCATCGCCGCGTCCGCTTGCTCGTGGCGGCGGAGCGGCGGGACCTGGCTCGGCGAACTGGGCGTCCGCCGAGGTTTGGGGTTCGGGTGCTTCGCTGCGTTTCTGTAGAGGTTTGGCCGCGGGACCGCCCGGCCCGCCTTCGTGAAAGCGGAAATCGACATCCTCTTGGAACTTCTTGAGTTGTTCCTCGAGCTTGCGGTTCTCGAATTGCATCTCTTCGATCTGCCCATTGATCTGCCGAATCTGGCTCTCGAGCCGCCCTATCCGGATAAGGAGCTGCGTTGCATCCGTCTGATCCCCGGCAAAAGGGACATCTCCGGACTCGCCAATTTCTCCGGGAGGCCGGCCGTATTCTTGGGCGATGTGAAGCTCGTTTCGCACCGCCGTGTTTGGCGTGTCGAACGGGACCAAGTAAAGGTCTTTGTCTTCGGCGCCAAGGCTGAGCGGCGGCGCCAGGACAACGGCGGCCGCCGTGGCGGCGGCCAGCAACGGTAGCCTTGAAATTCGCAATAAAGCGCACATTGCCTTCTTCGAAAATAGCATGGGTGAGAACCTGGATGTCTGGCCGCCGCCCGTCATAACGCGGCATTTCTAATATAGAGAGGCAAAATCCGGGCAAAATATGAATAACTCGCCACCCGGCGCGCGATATTCTCGCATCGGGAACCCGGCAACCGTGATGCCCAAGCTCGCCCGCCCCACGCGGTCCGCGGTTTGCCTAACGGCGGATCGCCCTTACCAGGGGCAGACTTGGACCGGTTGCACGATCCATTGATAGCCATTCCAAGCGCTGCGGTTCTCCATCCAGCAATTCGGCGCGGCATAAGGCCCGCCGTAATAGGGTTGTCCTCCGGCGGCGACACCGGCGGCCACGGCTCCC
>VDMG01000288.1 GCA_006514895.1 Beijerinckiaceae bacterium | reverse complement strand
AATGCCGCGGGGGGACGGCCGCCGCCGCCTTTCTACAGCAATGGCCATCCGGAAGGTAAAAGCACACAGTTTATCAGCACGATCTTTCCCATGGCCGTCACAGAAACCCGGCGTGGGAGGGCCATAGCCGCCATTAAATTAGTGACTCCGCCGATCGTAATCAGCTGGTTTCGTAACCTGAGATACAGGTTACGAAAATAAGTGGGAGCGACATCGCAATTACTCTTAACTCGAGCGATGGCGTCCGTGCTTGGCCGCGGGAAATAAGAGGCGCGCCGGCACGGTTTACCCTTTACGTCTCCCGTGAAGATTTTAGAAGGTTCAAAAGCCGGCGATCGAACGAAAGTGTGGGATTCTGAAAAGGCAGTGTTTGCCGGGCATGGTGGTTTGCGGACGGGTCGCGCCACGGTATTCGCGCCGCATGAAAATACTCTAGTGCATGATTCCGAAAAAGCTGTGGACTTTTCAGAGAAGATCGTGCGGTTAAATGAGAGATATAAACCATGACCGTTTCCGGTCGAAGCGGCGTGGTCCAGGATAAGGCCACATCTGGTGCCAGCAAGCCCGCGACTCCTTAGTCCCGAAAAGCGTTGCGATGACGCCGGGATATCCCTGCGCCCGCTGGCTCTGTCGGACTTCATCGGTCAGGAAGCCGCGCGGAAAAATCTGAAGGTCTTCATCGAGGCCGCGAAAAAGCGGCACGAGGCACTCGATCATGTTCTCTTCGTTGGGCCTCCGGGGCTCGGCAAGACAACGCTAGCAAAGATTGTCGCCCGCGAACTCGGAGCAACCTTCCACGCGACCTCCGGTCCGGTCATCGCGAAAGCGGGCGATCTCGCAGCTCAGCTTACGGGGCTTGAACAACGCGACGTGCTCTTCATCGACGAAATTCATCGTCTCAATCCAGCGATCGAGGAAATACTCTATCCGGCGATGGAGGATTTTGAGCTCGATCTCATCATTGGCGAGGGGCCAGGCGCCCGCTCGGTCAAGCTCCCCCTCAAGCCATTCACGCTGATTGGAGCTACGACCCGAGCCGGTCTTCTCACGACGCCGCTGCGCGACCGGTTTGGCATTCCGCTGAGACTCGAATTCTACACGGTCGAGGAGCTGGAAAGCATCGTGCGGCGAGGCGCGCGGGTGCTCGCCATCGGGATCTCCGATGATGGCGCCAACGAAATCGCCAAACGCGCGCGCGGCACGCCGCGAATCGCCGGACGTTTGTTGCGCCGGGTTCGCGATTTCGCGATCGTCGGCAATGAACCAGAAATCACCCGGGCCATCGCCGACAAAGTGCTGCGCCTCCTCGATGTCGATGAAATTGGGCTCGATACGATGGACCGGCGCTACCTCAATACGATCGCCCTCTCGTTCGGCGGCGGGCCAGCCGGAATCGAGACGATTGCCGCCGCGCTATCCGAACCGCGCGACGCTATCGAGGATATTATCGAACCTTTCCTTATTCAGCAGGGCTTCGTGCAGCGCACGCCGCGCGGCAGGGTCCTGACGCCGCATGCCTTCGGCCATTTGGGTCTTGCCGAACCCATTCGGCAGGAGTCGCAATTGCGGATGTTTCTGGAGAAAGACGGCAAATCAGAGGATTAGAACAGGCGCGGAAGCGAGCCCGGGCGACATCGTCAGGATCTCTTCCAATCGCTCACATTCACTCCGGTACGATGCGGCTAGAGCATTTTCAAGCGAAGTCGGCACCGGTTCACGCACAAAATCGTGCGCCGAAACAGAGTCAGGAGACTGTACGCAATTCAAGTTGAAACGATCATGATCCGGTTCCGCGCGTAGACTCAAGAAAGACTTTGCGGGCGGTGGTCCCCCCTCAGGCGAACCAAATCACATTCCATCCGGCTGCCCGGCCACCGTCACGAGGAGCTTGCCGTCACCCAAAAGGCGCTTGCCCGCGCGCTTGGCGTCTTCCATCGTCACCGCCGCGATGAGCTTGTTGCGTTCGTCGAGGTATTCGACGCCAAAACCTTCCGTCTGCAAATGCAGGAGATGGCTTGCGATCTTGGTCGAGGTATCGAAACGCAGCGCATAGGAGCCGACGAGATATTTCTTCGCCTTGTCGAGCTCTTCCTCCGTTGGGCCTTCGTTCGCGAGGCTCAAGATCTCCTTCTCGATGACGGCCATCGATTCGGCGGCGCGCCCGTTCTGCGTCGATGTGCCGCCAGAAAACATCGCGGCGTGATCATAGGCCGCGAGCTGCGAGTAGACCGAATAGGCAAGCCCGCGCTTCTCGCGCACCTCGCGAAAGAGGCGCGCCGAAAAAATGCCGCCGCCCAAGATATGGTTGACGACCGTCGCGGCGATGAAATCCGGGTCCTTGCGGGCGATCCCCTGACGGCCAAAACGGATCGTCGATTGCGGCACGTCGATATGGAAGACATGCCGCGTGCCGGCGCCGGCGAAAGCAGCGGGCGCGACCGGAGTGAGACCGGCTTTCTCCGGCAGCGGGCCAAACACATCATCGAGATGGGAGGCGAGCGCCGCCGCGTCGATTGCGCCGACGGCGGCGATCTTCAGAGTGTCGCGCGCGAAGGTCGCGGCGCGCATGTCGATCAAATTGGCGCGAGTCAGCGCGGGCAGGGTCGCAAGATCGCCGCGCACGGGCAGACCATAGGGATGGTTTGGATAGGCCATGGCGCGAAAGTTCCGGCCCGCGACAAAGTCCGGATCGTTCGCTTCGCGCTTGAGGCCAGCGGCGATCTGGCTCACCACCCGTTCGAACGGCTCGGCGTCGAGACGCGCCCGTGTAACCGCGAGTTGCAACAGCTCGAAGGCACGGACCGAATTCCGCGCCAGGCTCTGCAGGCGTCCAGTGAGAATGTCGCGATCGGCGGAAAACGACATTTCGATCGCGTCTTCGTCGAGGGCGCGATGAAAGGCCTCCGAATCATAGGGTCCCGCCCCTTCGTCGAGGAGACCGGCGAGAAGCGTGGCGGCGCCGGGTTTGCCGATCGGATCCTGGGCGGCTCCCCCTTTGAAGGCGAATTCGAGGGCGATCAACGGAACCGCATAATCCTCGACAAGCCAGGCCTCGATGCCGCCCTTGGAGACAATCTTCTGAACGGTCGAGGCGCGCGAGGGGATTTCAGTGGCGGCAAGGGTTGTCATGTTGTTTCCAAGGGTCTGGCGCTCGACCTGCGGGCGAGAAAAAGAAATTCAGAGCGCGACGGATGCGGTCTTGTCCGCGTTTGCCGTGGCGGATGAGGCTTCGGCTCTAGCAGGCAGGAGAAAACCCGTCACGCCGCGTCTCTTGTCGAGCCAACGCACCGCCTTTTTGACATCCTCGGCGCGCACCGCTTCTATCCGCTCGGACCATTGCGCGACATCCTCAAGGCTGAGCCCTGCCGCCAGCGAGCTGCCATACCAGCGGGCAAGCGTCGCCTGATTGTCCTGCGCATAGATTGCCTCGGCGACGAGGCGGTTTTTGGCACGCTGGACGTCCGATTCCGGGACTCCCCGCGCGGCGCGGGCAATCACGGCATCGATCACGGCATCGAGACGTTCGAGCGAAACCCCTTCCGCGGGCACCGCGAACACATAGAAGCGTGTGTCGTCGACCGACGTGCCTTGATAATGCGCTCCCACTGTTACCGCGAGCTTGTCCTCGATAACCAAGGTCTTGAACAAAAGACTCGTGTGGCCGCCGCCAAGCAGATGCGCGAGAACTTCGAGGGACTCGGCCTCGCCGGGCGCGGCCGACTTGTAGGACGGGACGAGAAAGATGCTCTGCTGGGTTGGCTGCTCGACCTTTTCGTCGGCGAGCGTCACGAGCCGATGCGCGCGGGGTTCTGGCTCATGCGGGCGAAACCGTTCCGGCGGCGCGCCGCGGGCGGCAATGGGACCGTAGTATTTTTCCGCCAGACGGACGACCCCGGCCGCTTCGACATCGCCAGCGACAACGAGAATAGCGTTTTCCGGCGTATAGAAACGATCATAATAGGCGAGCGCGTCGGCCCTATCGAGACTTTCGATCTCATGGCTCCAGCCGATGATCGGCCTGCCATAGGGATGCTGTGTGAAAAGCGCCGCCTGCAAGGCCTCGCCCAGCTGCTCGGAGGGGTCGGATTCGGTGCGCATCCTGCGCTCCTCAAGGACGACGTCGCGCTCGGGCGAAACCTCCTCGTCGCTCAGGACCAGATTTTTCATCCGGTCGGCCTCATAATCCATGCAGACGCTTAAGTGCTCCTTGGCGACGCGCTGGAAATAGGCGGTGTAGTCATTCGAGGTGAAGGCATTTTCCTGGCCACCGAGATCGGCGATAAGCTCTGAAAACTTGCCTTGCGGATGATTTTTAGTGCCCTTGAACATCAAATGTTCGAGAAAATGCGCGATGCCGGACTTGCCCGGCGGATCGTCGGCCGAGCCATTGCGATACCAAATCATATGCGTCACGACCGGCGCCCGGTGATCCTCGATGACGACGATCTCCAAGCCATTGCCGAGCTTTGCCTGCGTAATCGCGGGACCCGCCGGTTTGCCTTGCGCTTGCGCCGAAGGGTTCAGAAAGACGCTCTCTCGCGCCGGAGCCGTTTCACCAAAAGTCATTCCATCCATCGCTTTCTAGAGTGCTTTTAGATTCCGCGGAATCTGAAAGCAGCTCCAGATCTTTGTTTTATCGCATTTTCTTGACGCGAACCGGTCTCCGCTTCGCTTGAAAATACTCTAGAGCATGACCCATTGCTTCCGCAGGACACGCGGGAGAACAGCACTTGGCGCGCCGCGCCATCCGTCACAGGGAAAGCTTTCTAAGAATATAAGATGGAATTTCAAAACATGGCATAGTTTTATTGCGCGGCGGTTCCCCCCGCTTCTCGCGCGTTCCGGCCCCGCGGATGCAATCCACCGCTTCAAAGTAGCGGAATCAATTGTCAACCGAGGTCTTGTGAGCCTGCGAACGAATATAGGCGCCGGGATCGGCGGTGTCGGGTTGATCCTTCGGCGGCTCGATGGTTGCCTTGGCGACGCCTGTCGCCTTTCTGTAGCCGGGCGGCGGCTCGGTCAGATATCGGCGCTCGGGCTCCGGCCCCGGCTGGACCGTATCCGAGTGGAAGCCGGTCACCATGGACTTCAAAGCTTTCCAAGGCGCATAGAGGCAAATCGGGGTCCCCGCGCCCGCTTGACACTCGTCGGGCGGTCCGTCGGTCGGCATTGGACCCTTGCCTTGTTGCAACTCCGTCTGGGACATTTCGACCCGCGTATTTGGCGTGATCTGAGGCGCGGGTCTGCGCGAATCCATAGCCTTGCGGCGTTCCTCTACAACATCGGGATCCTTGGGCCACGCCGGATCGCGGACCGCTTCTTTCGGCGGCGGCAAATCGGTGCGCGGCGGAACGACGATTGGCGCCCTTGCCCGGTAATCGATCGAATCTTGCTCCTTGTCGAACTGCATGCCGACGAAGCCGAGCACAGAATTGAACATATTGGTATCTTCCTGCGCTCGAGCCGGCGCCGCGCTGGAAAACGCCGCGAGGGTGAGAAGCGCGGCCAACGCCGCCGCCGGGCCAAGGCCGCGTCCTGGAACGATACCGGAGATCATGATCTTCATCCTTGAAACGCTCCGCGAATCCGGAAAGCCCCCATCCTCGCGGGACTTCCTGCGGCGGCTATTTTGTCCGCATTCCGGGCTTTTTGGAGGCAAATGCCAGGCAATAAAAGATTATTGCCCGGCGGCGGGCCCGGCCTCGCGGGCTTTTTTTGCCGGGCTCCAGGAATCGTAAATCAACAGGGCGACACCGGCGACGATCGCGACATCTGCAAGATTGAAAACATACCAGGAAAATGAACCGATATAAAAATGATAGAAATCGGCGACAAACCCATAGGACAGCCGGTCATAGGCGTTGCCGAGCGCGCCCCCAACGACAAGTCCGAGCCCCAAGCCGGCGGTTTTCGTCCGCGCCCGCCAAAGCCAGAAGCCCAGGAACGCAGTAGCGGCGAGAGTTAGGATAAGCAGGCCAAGCCGTTCCGTTCCGTTTTGGGCGGGCAGAAGCGAATAGGAAATGCCGGGATTCTTGGCGTAGATCACGTCGAAGAAAGGCGCGAGCCGGACCGGCTGGCGGGCTTCGATCCCGAAAATAAAGATAAGCCAAAGCTTGTTCGCCTGGTCAAGCGCCAGCGTTGCGCCCATCGCCAGCAAGCCAAGGAGGCGCGGCCTCATGGCCATTGCCCCAAAGCCCGCAATTCCCGCAACGCCCGCGCGTCGCGGGGGCTCACATCCGGAAATTCCGGATCGCTGCCTACGAGCCGCGAAATTTTCCACGACCTTGCGCATTTGCGGCCTTGCGCACGGTCCGTCACAACGGCGGCGCCCGAAACATCATCGAGCCGGAAAGCATCCTCAGGGCCTTTCCCCGCTTCGATGGTGATATCCGAAGTGATGCAGACTTCGGCGAAATCGACCGATTCGAGAACGGCCCTCAAACTTGCATCAGTGATAAAGACTCTTGGCGCCGCTTCGAGCGAGGAGCCGATACGCTTTTGTGCCCGTTCGATCTCCAAGGCGCCGGTGACGACCGACCGGACGCAACGGATTTTTTCCCATTTTTCCGCGAGGGCTTCATCGCGCCACGAACTTGGCACCTCTGGAAAATCTTCAAGGTGAACCGAAACCGCTTGCCCGTAACGTGAAAGCCAAGCCTCTTCCGAGGTGAAAGCGAGAACCGGCGCGAGCCATAATGTCACACAGCGGAAAATCTGCTCGATCGCTTCGAGCGCGGCGCGGCGCTTCTCGCTCGAAGGCGGCTCGCAATAGAGCGTATCCTTGCGAATGTCGAAATAGAAGGCCGAGAGATCGGTATTGAGAAAGGCCGTGAGCCGCGCGACGACGCGCTTAGTGTCGAAATCCTCATGGGCTTTCTTGATCTCGCTATCCAATTCCGCGAGCTTGTGCAGCATCAGTCTTTCAAGCTCGCCCATCTCTTCCATGCCAACGGTGGTGGCCGCGTCGTAATGGGCGAGCGAGCCGAGCATCCAGCGGATCGTGTTGCGAAGTTTTCGATACGTTTCGACGAAAGTTTTTAGGATTTCCGGACCGATGCGGAGATCGTCCGAATAATCGGACGCCGCCACCCAGAGCCGCAAAATATCGGCGCCGGCATCCTTGATGACGCTTTGCGGCGCCACGACATTGCCAAGCGATTTCGACATTTTTTGCCCCTTCTCGTCGAGAACGAAACCATGCGTCAGAACCGAGTCGTAAGGGGCGCGGCCGCGCGTGCCGCAGGACTCAAGGAGCGAAGAATGGAACCAGCCGCGATGCTGGTCGGAGCCTTCGAGATACATAATTTCGTCGGGACCGCCGTCCCGCATCCGGTGGATGCCCGAAAGACCGGGGAAATTTTTGGGATCGTCGAGCGTGAAGGCATGGGTCGAGCCGGAATCGAACCAAACATCGAGAACGTCATCGATCTTTTCATATTTTTCCGGGGCGTAGTTGGGGCCAAGGAAGCGCGCGGCGCATTCCGCGAACCAGGCGTCGGCGCCGTCTTGCTCGAAAGCGTCCGCGATGCGCTGGTTGACCTTCTCGTCGATAAGAATTTCCTGTGTGTCCTGGTCGACGAAGATCGCGATCGGCACGCCCCAGGCGCGCTGGCGCGAGACGACCCAATCCGGCCGATTGGCGATCATACCGGTGATTCGGTTCTCGCCCGCTGGCGGGTACCATTTTGTGACAGCGATCTCGCGCAGCGCGATCTCGCGCAGGGTGTGTGCCTTCCCTGACGCACCCTCATCCTGAGGAGCGTGCGCAGCACGCGTCTCGAAGGATGATGGCGCGACGCCTGAACCCTCGCCCTTCGAGACGGCGCTTCGCGCCTCTTCAGGGTGAGGGTTTTGGGGAAGGTTCCCGATCGGCTTGTCGAGCGCGATAAACCATTGCGGCGTGTTGCGGAAGATGACCGGCTTTTTCGAGCGCCACGAATGCGGATATTGATGCCTTATTTTTCCCCGCGCCAGGAGATTTCCGGCCTCGATCAACGCCTTGATGACCGCCTCGTTGGCGTCGCCCTTGTTGCCCTTGTCGTCGATCACGCGGCGGCCGGTAAACCCTGGCGCTTCCTCAGTGAAGAAGCCATCGGCATCGACCGTATAGGGGATGCGCGTGTCGATTTTGACGGCCTCGAGACGAGCTTTGTGCGCCATCCAAATATCAAAGTCGTCGCGGCCATGGCTGGGCGCGGTATGGACAAAGCCCGTGCCGGTGTCGTCAGTGACATGATCACCATTGAAAAGCGGTACGATGAAGTCATAACCGGGGATCGTCGCAGCTAACGGATGCGCACACCAAATTCCGTCAATCTCCAACGGGCTCACACCTCTTAGTCGTTCAATTGACTCTACCTTTGCAGCTTTGAACACGGTGTCTGCGAGATTATCGGCGAGCAGATAGGTCGCGCCAACCTTAGCCCAATTGTTTTCTGGTGCGGCTGTCACGCGATAACGCCCGTAGGCGATCTTAGAGGAATAACTGATCGCCCGGTTTGCCGGAATGGTCCAAGGTGTCGTTGTCCAGATAACGATAGAATCGCCGATCAGTTCGGGGTTGTCCCGCGATAGGCTACTACTTCTGCTGCTGCTTGCGTGCTGTTCGAAAGACTGAAGGCCAGCAACGCGCACTGGAAACGCCACATACACCGCATCGCTGACGTGGTCCTCATACTCCACCTCCGCCTCGGCGAGCGCGGTCTTTTCAACCACGCTCCACATCACCGGCTTCGAGCCGCGATACAGCGTCCCGTTTTCCGCGAATTTCATGATTTCGCGCGCGATCTGGGCTTCGGCGGCAAAGCTCATCGTGAGATAAGGATGATCCCAATCCCCAAGCACGCCGAGCCGCTTGAATTCCTCCCTTTGCACCGCGACCCAATGCTCGGCGAAGGCGCGGCATTCGCGGCGGAACTCATTGATTGGGACGGCATCCTTGTTCTTGCCCTTGGCGCGATAATTTTCCTCGATCTTCCATTCGATCGGCAGGCCATGGCAATCCCAGCCCGGCACATAGTTCGAGTCCTTGCCGAGCATCCGCTGCGAGCGCGTCACCAAATCCTTGAGAATCTTGTTGAGCGCATGGCCGATGTGGATATTCCCATTGGCATAGGGCGGCCCGTCATGCAGGACGAATTTCGGCTTGCCCTGCCCTTTCTTGCGCAGCTCCCCGTAAAGATCAATCTCTTCCCAGCGGGCGAGCAGCTCCGGCTCTTTCTTCGGCAGGCCACCGCGCATCGGAAAATCCGTGCGCGGCAGAAAAAGGCTTTTTGAATAATCGGGCGGGTTTTCCGCCAGCGTCTCGCCGCCCGCGCCGGTTGTCTTTGTGTCCATGATGGTTTTAGGCCTGCTCGCGCGAAAAACCGCGCCGTTGAATTTACGGAAAATTGGTTCCCGGCCGATTGAAGCGGGCCGGGCCCCTAATTCGGAGCAAAATGAGATCAAGGATCGTGGCCATGAGGGGTTCTAGCAACGAAATCGCGGGGAATAAAGCGCCTCGCGCGGCTTACAGCTAAAACTTAGCAGCTAGTCGCAATTGGCCGGAAAACTGCGGATAAGCCGGGAGATACCGCAGCTAAGCGTTGATTTTCACGTACCAACGCGGCTCTCTCTCCGGCGGACGCCCGCCACGCCGGACCGCGCGAGGTGGTTTTTTCGGAATTCGCCGCCAGCTTTGATCCAGCCCGAGGCAATTTGCGTATGGAATTCTGACAAGCTTCGTTGGTGAACCCTGCCATGCCGGTCCGCCGTCTCAATCCTGTTCTTGTCGATCGCATCGCGGCGGGCGAGGTCGTCGAACGGCCTGCCGCCGTCGTCAAGGAGCTTGTCGAAAATGCGCTCGACGCTGGCGCCTCCCGCATCGATGTCGCAATCGAATCGGGTGGCCGGCGGCTCATCCGCGTCATCGACAATGGCAGCGGGATGCCGCCGGACGATCTCGGCCTCGCGGTCGAGCGCCATGCGACATCGAAACTGCCGGACAGCGATCTCTCCCAAATCGCGACGCTTGGTTTTCGCGGCGAGGCCCTGCCTTCGATCGGTTCCGTCGCTACGCTCGATATTTTTTCGCGCGTCCCGGGCGCGCCTCATGGGTTCTCGATCCGGGTCGATCAGGGCAGAAAACAGAAGCTCGCGCCCTGCGGCGAGCCGCCAGGGACAAAGGCCGAGGTCCGCGATCTTTTCGCCGCCACCCCGGCGCGGCTGAAATTCCTAAAGAGCGATCGCGCGGAGGCCCGCGCCTGCGCGGACGTCGTGCAGCGCCTCGCGATGGCCCATAAAATGGTGCGCTTCGCTTTCACTGGCGCGGAAACCTCGAGCTTCGATTATGCCGCGCAGGGCAATGGCGAAGACGCTTTGCTGACCCGGCTCGCCGATATTCTGGGCGATGAGCTTCGCGCCAATGCGCTGCGCATCGAAGCTGCGCGGGAAGGCACCTTGCTCGAAGGCTACGCCGGCTTACCGACCTGGCACAAAGCCAATGCGCAAGCGCAATATCTCTTCGTCAATGGGCGGCCGGTCCGTGACAAGCTGCTCATAGGCGCGGTGCGCGCGGCTTACATGGATTATGTACCGCAAGGGCGCCATCCAGCCCTTGTCCTGTTCCTTGATTGCGATCCGCGCGAGGTCGACGTCAACGTGCATCCAGCCAAGGCGGAAGTGCGCTTCCGCGACTCCGGCCTCGTGCGCGGGCTTGTGATTGGCGCCTTGAAACAGAGTTTGCAATTGGCGCTTCACCGCGCCACTCCGGCAAATAGTGTGGCCGCCGTCGATTTTTTCGCACGGCGTGCAAGCTTTGGCAGCGCGGCGCCTGCCACTCGCGCCCCCGCTGCTGGTTGGGATTGGCGTAATTCCCCGGCCAATCCTGGTTTTGCCGAGAGCGCGCCGCCGAGTGGGGGCGATCTCGCGCTCATTGGCGAAGCGATCGCCGCCGACACGCGCGCCTATCTGCAGCCGCCAGCGCCACAGGACATCGATGCGCCGCTTGGCGCCGCACGGGCGCAGATCCACGATACTTATATCCTTGCCCAGACCCGCGATGGAATCGTCATTGTCGATCAACATGCCGCGCATGAACGCCTCGTGTATGAAGGGTTGAAAGCCGCGCGCACGGACAAACGAGTGCCGCGCCAGGCGTTGCTCATTCCCGCGATCGTCGAAATGGAACGAGCCGATGTCGAGCGCATCGAGGACGCTGGCCCGCTGCTGCAAGAATTCGGCCTCCACGTCGAGGCTTTCGGGCCGGGCGCGGTCGCCGTTCATGAAATGCCCGCCATGTTGAAAAGCGGCGGCGCTTCAGGGCTCGTGCGCGATCTCGCAGCGGCGCTTCGTGAGGACGACCGCGCATCAGTGCCGCTCGAAAAACGGCTCGATCATGTGCTCGCGACGATGGCCTGCCACCATTCGGTGCGCGCCGGCCGCCGTCTCGGGGGCGACGAAATGAACGCGCTGCTGCGCGAGATGGAGCGCACGCCCGGCAGCGGCCAATGCAATCACGGGCGGCCAACCTATATCGAATTGAAGCTCGCGGATCTCGAGAAATTGTTCGGCCGGAGATAGAGCGTTTTCAAGCGAAGTGGATACCGGTTCGCGTCAAGACAGTGGGATCAAATCAGGACTTCCGGAAGTTCTAAATAGTTTCTGCCGATCATGCTCTCGCGCGGGTGGGACAGTGCGGCGACTGGAGATGACCGGCGCCGGGAAGGACGCCGGCCGGGTCTCGGCGGAGTCGGTCTTACGGCATTTGCATCGCGTGCCAGTAGAAGTGGTCAGCGATAGCCTGCCAGAGGTTCTCGGGAAGATTCGAATGACAATGCTGAACAACTTTTGAAATCGAAACGTTAAAATCCTTGGCGGAGATATCGTGGAACTCCTTCATTTGGGATTTGTTGAGACCGACCAAATAGTAAACAATACGCGGTTGGGCGGATTTTGGAACTTTAAGAAAATCTTCGCATGTCCACTCGCCCGCATCCTTGGCCTGAACCGGGGCGGTCATGGAAAAGCAGTCGCTCCGATCATTGACAAAATCATCGACGAATTCTTGATCATCGCATTCCTCCCAATTTTTGTTGGATCTTTTCGCGCGTGCACTTATCTTCATGCACGGCATTGCCAACAATTTTGAGCTTAAGGCTGAAATCGGCCCTCATCTCAATAAACTATACCGGATCCGCATCTGCCAAAGACCAGTGAGATTGCCCCGCCCCGGCGGGTGCCCTGTTTTTTCCGGCAAGAGCGCCGTGTGGTTTGGATGGTTCAATCCGCAAGCGCAGGGGCTGGCGGCGAACCTTGCTGGATCGAACAGTTCGTCCGTAATCTGCGGTTTGGGGGCAGCCGTCCAGCGCGCTCCCCGTCGGAAATAATCCTTGAAGATCGGACGATAGGAAAGTGTCTCGAAGTAGCGGCACGGCCAAACCATCGGCGTCTCGATGATTTCGTCGCCGACAACCAGGATTGCGTCGGGCGGGCAGGAATTGCAAAAGCCGCGCGATGACCAAGAGGGTATGCTGAACGGTTTTTTATAACGCCCGGTCTAAAAAGAAATTCTCAAGCCAACGATGCCCGTCAAGATCAGCCCGATACAAATCAGTCGCAGTGCGGTCGCCGGTTCGCTAAACAGATAAATGCCAAGCGCCACCGTCCCAGCGGCTCCAATGCCGGTCCAAACCGCATAGGCGGTGCCTACGGGAATCGTCTTCAACGCCAGACCGAGCAGCCCGATGCTCGCCCCCATTGCGGCGACAGTTGCGATCGACGGATATAAACGTGAGAATCCCTCGGTGTATTTGAGTCCGATCGCCCACGCGACTTCGCACAATCCGGCAACAAACAAGAGGAGCCAAGCCTCAGTTGAATTCCCATCTTGCGGCGACAGCTGTTTAGTTCCGGCATTTTTTTGGAATCTCCATCGACAGACGATCTAAGTTTCAGGATAGGAGACCAATTTTTCCATTCGTAAGATCGTAAACACCGCCGGCGATTTTCACCTGTCCGGTTTGCGCGAAACTCGCCAGCAAGGGCTGCGCGGTTTCCAGCCGTTTCACGCTCAGCGCGACATTTTCGGTGATCGCCGCCGCGAGAAGATCCTTTGGCGATTTGGCTTTCGCCGCTTCGACCGCCGGTTTGATCGACTGGACGAGACCGGGCAAATGGCCTGGAAGCTCGGCATTGTCCTCGACTACTCTGATCGCGGAGGAGACAGCGCCGCAATTCGAATGGCCCAGCACCAGGACGAGCGGCACGCCAAGAAACTTCACCGCATATTCGAGACTGGCGAGCCCGTCGTCATTGGCGAAATTGCCGGCGAGCCGGACAACAAAAAGATCGCCGGGTCCTTGGTCGAACGCAAATTCAGGCGCCACGCGGGAGTCGGCGCAGCTGAGGATTGCGGCGATCGGAAATTGCACGCTGGTCCTCTCCGCGCGTCCGGCGGAAAAATCCCTATGTGTTGGCTTGTTGGCAACATAGCGGGCATTGCCCTCGGTAAGGCGGCGGAGCGCTTCATCGGCGCCGATCGCATTGGGCTTCGGCTTTTCGGCTCCCGCTTCCTTTGCGTTTGCGGCGCCAATATTTGCAGAGTCAAGACCTGCGAAGACAGCAAATCCAGCGGCCGCCTTCAGGGCGCCGCGCCTGGTAAAACCGTGGTTGCAATGAATGGAAAAGCACATTTTGAAACTCCCATTTTTACCCGTTTTTCTTGCGCATTTCGATCTGGAAATCCATTAATAGCAATCCCCCGGTCAATTCGCTGGGTTTATGACTTTCCCCTATCCGCGAGCGGGAGTATCGAGGGCCATCATGAACGTTCTTCTTCTCGGTTCCGGCGGACGCGAACATGCCCTCGCCATCGCGCTTGCGAAAAGTCCGCTGCTCGAGACGCTTTTCGTTGCGCCGGGCAATCCTGGCATGGCCAGCCTGGGGCAGGTCGTCGTGCTCGATTTGGCCGATCATTCCGCGATAGCCAGCTTTTGCAAGGTCATGTCGATCGATCTCGTCGTGGTTGGCCCCGAGGCACCGCTTGTCGCTGGCATCATTGATCATCTGACAGCGGCAGGGATCAAGGCCTTCGGCCCGAGCAAGGCGGCCGCCCGGCTCGAAGGTTCCAAGGCTTTTGCCAAGGATTTCTGCCGCCGCCACGCTATTCCGACCGCGGCCTATGCGTGTTTCACTGACGCCGTGTCCGCCAAAGCTTACGCGCGCGAAAAAGGCGCGCCGATCGTGATCAAGGCCGACGGACTCGCGGCGGGCAAGGGCGTCACCGTGGCCATGAGCCTCGATGAGGCGGAAGCCGCGATCGACACAATTTTTTCAGGCGGTCTCGGCCAGGCGGGAGACAGCATCGTCATCGAGGATTTCCTCGAAGGCGAGGAAGTCTCGTTTTTCGCGCTTTGCGACGGCACGCGCGCGCTCGAATTTGCTTCGGCCCAGGATCATAAGCGGGTCGGAGAAGGCGAGAGCGGTCCCAACACCGGCGGGATGGGCGCCTATTCGCCGGCGCCCGTCATGGATGCGAAGATGCGCGAAAGAGTCATGCGAGAGATCGTCGCGCCGACGCTCAAAGGAATGACAGCGACGGGCGCGCCTTTCAAGGGTGTCCTTTTCGTTGGTCTGATGATTTGCGCGGATGGGCCAAAGCTCATCGAATATAATGTGCGCTTCGGCGACCCGGAAACCCAAGCCATATTGCCACGTCTCGAAGAAGATTTGCTTGCCCTGCTGCTTGCCTGCGTCGAGGAACGGCTGTCGGAGCGGCAGCCGCGCCTATCGCCCTTGACCGCGCTCAGCGTCGTGCTCGCCGCCAAGGGCTATCCAGGCGCGCCGCTCCGGGGCAGCGAAATACGTGGCATCGCGCGCGCCGAGGCGATGCCCTTCGTTGCCATCACCCATGCCGGGACGAAACGTGAAGGGCAAAAGCTCATAGCCGATGGCGGCCGCGTTCTCAATGTCACGGGTATTGGCACTGACGTGGCGGAAGCGCGCGCCAGAGCCTATGCGGCGATCGGCACAATCGACTGGCCAGGCGGATTCTTCAGGTGCGACATCGGCTGGCAGGCATTAAAGCATGACCGGTAGCGCGCTTGAAACTTTTTGGCCTTGACTCCCGTAAAGATCAGCATGCCGGACAATGAAGCCGGCGATCTTGAAAGGAACCCATCATGACCATCAATCGTAAGGCTATTGCCGCCGCGGTCTTCCTGGCCGGCGCGTGCATATCTGGTGCCGCCTCCGCCGAAATGACCAAAATGGTTGGCGGCGCGGCGATGTATCCGAGCAAGAACATCATTCAAAACGCCTTGAACTCGAAGGACAACACAACGCTCGTCGCGGCGGTGAAGGCGGCGGGTCTCGTCGAAACGTTGCAAGGGCCTGGACCCTTCACGGTCTTCGCGCCGACCAACGCGGCGTTCGCGCAGCTTCCTCCAGGCACGGTCGAGTCTTTGCTGAAGCCCGAGAACAAAGGTCAGCTCACGACGGTCCTGACCTACCACGTTCTGCCGGGACATCTGACTACGGCTGACCTAAAGAACGCCGTGAAGGATGGTGGCGGACAGGCGACGTTCACGACGGTGCAGGGCGAGCCGCTGACGATCACGGAAAAGGGAAGGGCTTTCGACATCACCGATTCGAAAGGCCATACTGCGCGCATCACGATCGCGGATGTTCTGCAATCGAACGGCGTCATTCATGTCATCAACAAGGTTCTGATGCCGTAGAGCGCTTCCCGATTACGTGGAATCACGTGTTCGACAATGCTCAGATTCAAAGCGTTGGAGCATGCTTATCGAAAAAGTCGAGCAACTTTTTCGATAAGGACATGCTCCAAATAGTTTGATGAACGAGAGGAAGAGAGCCATGGGCATCGCGACCGTGGCCCTAATTGAAAGACGCGAACACGGTCTGCGTGTCACCGAAGCGGCGCGTTTCGCGTGAAAGAAATCCTTCCGGCAAATTGACGTCCGCGCCCGCGCGTTCCTCGATGACGACGAGCGCACCTTTGTCGAGCCAGCCGCCGTCGCGCAAGGAGTTCAGCGCTGGCGCAACGAAACCCTTGCCGTAAGGCGGATCGAGAAAGGCAAGATTGAACCTTGTCTGTTCCGGCGCCGCTCCTAGCTTGCGTGCGTCGCGCCGGAGAATGCGAACCGCGCCCGAAAGGCCGAGCGCCTCGACATTGGCGCGGACGATCGCGCAGGCCTCGGCCATCTCATCCATGAACAGGACAAAACGCGCGCCGCGTGACAAAGCCTCGATTCCCATGGCGCCGGTCCCCGCAAAGAGATCGAGTGTCCGGGCGCCTTCTACCGCGCTGTCATAGGAATGCGCGAGAATGTTGAAAAGCGTTTCCCTCAGGCGGTCCGATGTCGGCCGGATCGCATTTGAGCCGGGGCCCCGCAACACCCTGCCTCTCAACGTGCCGCCGACAACACGCATGCGATCAGGATTTTTCGCGAGGCCGGGGTTTTTGGCCTCGCGGTGTGGGATGTTCGCCGCCCCGCCCATCGCGCTCCGTCTTGCCTTTCGGGCCTTTCGCACGAGGATTATCGTGCCGTTTTGGCCCTTGCCGGCCGGGCCGGGCGCCGCGTTCTTCAACGTAGGCGCCGCCGCGCCCGGCAAACGGCTTACCTTTGCCGGGCCGTTTGGCGGGTGTTTTTTCCCGGCTTTCCTTGCCTCCGCCCGCCAATTTGATGTGCTCGACATAAACCGTCCGCCCGGCGCGATCGACCGTTTTGCGGCGCTCGACCCGTTTGCGTGAACCATGCGTCTCGCTCTCATCGGCACGCAACGCGGAAATATGTTTACGGGCGCGGGGCGGGGGTTTGACCTTTACATCAGCTCTTGATTCACTTTGGCGATCGGAAGTTTGGTGATCGCGCGCATGCGGTCTTGCCGCTCCGTGGCTGCGCATCCGGCGCGGCGGGGTTGCATGGTCTGGACCGGGGCGGACCCGAGGCTCGCGCGGATTAACCGTCCCGGCCACTTCCGCCGCTTCTTTTTCATTTTCAAGCGGGCTCGAAAAATCCGCGCCGGCGGCTTTGGCGAGCGCGGGTCCGAGCTGATCGCGGAGCACGCGTGTGCGTACCTCCTCGACCGCGCCTTCAGTGATTTCGCCGAGCTGAAACGGGCCGAAGGAAAGCCTGATCAAGCGGTTGACTTGCAGCCCGAGATGTTCGAGCACGCGTTTGATCTCGCGGTTCTTGCCTTCGCGCAACGCCACCGTCATCCAGCTATTGGCGCCTTGCACGCGATCGAGGGTTGCCTCGATGCCGGCATAATGCACACCATCGAGCGTCAGACCTTGGCGCAGACCATCGAGGACCGCCTGACCGGTTGCGCCTTTCGCGCGGACCCGGTAGCGCCGGACCCAGCCGGTCGAAGGCAGTTCAAGGACGCGCGCGAGGCCGCCGTCGTTGGTGAGAAGCAAAACCCCTTCGGTATTGATGTCGAGCCGGCCGATGCTGACGACGCGCGGACCGTCTGGCCAATGCTCGCGCAGATAATCAAAAACCGTTGGCCGGCCCTTGGGATCGCGTTCGGTCGTGACGAGACCGCGCGGCTTATGGAACAAAAAGAGCCGGGTGCGGGCGCGCTGGACAAGGGGCTCGCCGTCGATGGTGATTTTATCGCCGGGCCCAACATTGACGGCTGGGTTCGTCAGCGGCACGCCGTTCAAGGCGACGCGGCCTTCGCCGATCCAGCCTTCCGCCTCGCGGCGGGAGCAGAGCCCCGCCCGCGCCATGACCTTGGCGATACGCGCGCTGGCGCCTTCCGCCGCCGGCCGCGCCTGTTGAGCGGGATTTGGCGATCGGCCTCGCGGCTTTTTGGGATTATCGGGCCGCGCCTCGGCGCCAACAGCAAACCGGGCCGTATCACCGCGGCGAGAATGTTGTTTATTTTTATGTTCGCGCATAAAACCCTGATATCAGACTATTGGCTAGAAAGGGCACAAGACTGTTTGATCCGCGCGAGACCCCGCCTTATGACCATGATCGCTTCAATGTGCGTTTTCTCAAAGGATTTTATTCAAATAAGGGCGAGTATCCCGGACTTGACAGACAGCGTAAGCGATGTCATAGAGCTATCCGACAGGCCGGTGCATTATTGGGATTAATCACCATATTCAACTTCGGGATCATTCAAAGGGTGAAAGCGGTTGATCTCCGGATCAAACTGGCGTCCGAAACCAGTTTCCCTGATTACACCAGCTTCGTCTCGATATCTCACATATCCGAAAAGAAAGAGCAGCGAGGCGCCAGACCGAATATTTTCCTCGCTGGGGTCCATGGAGGGATTTACAAAGCGGGCCTCTGCGGTGAGCGCGGCGCCGCTTTGGAGCCTAAGTGCGTCTGCCGACGGGATACTCCGGGAATGGGCGCCCGCGCTGTTGATGGGAAGCCACGAGAATTGCATTTCTTTCGATCATCCGCTGCTGCCAACATTCAGGATTCTGAATCGCACAGAGACTGGGCGACGAGGGGGAAGCAAAAAAACAGCCTCCACTTTGCGCACTATAATTTTGGGGCGCGCGGTTGCTATGAGAGCGCCCTTTGCGGCATCGGCGGTAACCCGAGTAGAGCGAGAGAGCCTTATGGTGAAAATCCCGAGAATTGCTGTGAAAATCGCAATAATTGCGGTAGAGGCCGCCGTGATCTCATACCGGTTATCGTGAATGAAGTGACCGATATAAGTGAAGATCGCGCCAGAAATGGAGGCGCAGTATTTTGGGGGGCATTAACTTTTTGCTGGGCTTCTGCGTTTGGTTTTGGTGGCTCCCAGGAAGGCCACGGCAGTGACCCTACCCACGCAATTCCTAGCAATGCAAAGCCAAGCACAGCGGCTCGCACCAGCGGGTATTTTAACATCCCTTGATCGCCGTTCCGAAAATGTCCGTGTTTCCCGGTTATAGCGGAATTGGAACTCGGCACATAGAGCGGCATATATTTGCGGCTCATTTTGTGGAATGTGCCGACAACACCGCGTTTGAAGATCGACCAGAAGCCTTCGATGGTTTGAGTATGGATTGCTCCGACGACGTGCTCGCCCCTGGCATGGTCCACAGTGGCATGAGGGAAGTCTTTGCCAAGACGCTTATAGCCAGTCCATTGATCGGTGCAGAGCAAGCTGACTTTATTAGAGACGGTTTCTCGAACGAAAGCTTCCAGCGTGGCAGCCTGGACGTTTGCGACAACGCGGGCGACAACGTTTCCCCTGCGGCTGACAGCGCCTACGATTGGAGTTTTGCCAGAACCGATACCGCCGGTTCCACCGCTACCGCCGCGCTTATCCCAATGCCTATTCTTTGCCAAACCGCCGACGAAAGTCTCATCGACCTCGACTATGCCGCCGAGTTTCCCAATATCTTCCATAAGAGCCACGCGGACCTTATGGCACATTTCCCACGCGGTCTTGTACGAACCGAAGCCCATGCAGCGCATGATCTGCAACGCGCTCATGCCTTTTTTGCTCGTGAGCATGAGATGAATGACGCGATACCAGTCGCGGAGCGGTTTATTCGTGTTTTCGAAGATTGTTCCTGCAATGTGGGAAAAGCGATAACCGTCCGGCGCGCATTGTTCGCACTGCCAGTGCCATTTGCGGGACGGGAGATCATAGACGGCGGGATTGCCGCATCGTGGGCAGAAGACGCCTTCTGGCCAGCGGCGAGCGACCAAGTAAGCCTTGCATGCCTCTTCATCGGGAAACATTTTCTCGAATTGAGCGACGGTAAGCTGGTGAACTGGCTTTGGCTGTTTGGCGCGGGCCATGGCTATCTCCCTACTATGGAGAAACACTACCATGGCTAAGAGTGTCTGTCAAGTCCGGGATAATCGCCTTTTTTAGGTTACGCTCTGCGAACCACAAATTCCGGCAAGCGAATGCTGTCTTGAAATGCAATTGAGCGTCCTTTATTGTTTGAGTGTTCAACACGCTGCCTCCGACGGACGGCTGGCAGGGAGGCGAATTTTGGTCCGGTCGTCAAACGTCTAACGGATATCGTCTGGGTCGATGCTAGCGTTGCTGCCCCCACGGGTGGCAAAGACCATTTGATTGGTGAGAACTATCGCCGTTCGCCACGCTTGGCGTCCGCTTTGCGTTGACCTGTGGTGCTTTGTCGCCTTGCCACGAGTAAGCCGTGATGAATCCAGATTTTTCCGATGAGCTGTTGGAGGGCGAAAAGCAGTTTCAGTTGCTAGCTGACTGCGTGCCCCAGTTGATGTGGCTAGCGAACCCCGACGGATGGATCTACTGGTATAATAAGAGGTGTTACGAATACTCTGGTGCAACTCCCGAGCAGATAGCGGGTTGGGGATGGCGAGCAGTAATTGACCCCGATGCGTTGCCAGCGGTGATGGAAGGTTGGACGCGATCCATAGCGACTGGCGAGCCGTTCGAGATGGTGTTTCCCCTCAAGGCGGCGGATGGAAGCTTCCATCCCTTCCTCTCACGTGTTCAACCGCTAAAAGATGATCAAGGCAGTGTGCTTCGATGGTTTGGCACGAACACGGACATCTCCGAGCAAAAGCGTGCGGAAGAGCGTCTTCAGTTCCTTCTCAATGAACTCAATCATCGGGTGAAGAATACCCTCGCGACTGTCCAGGCAATTGCAAGCCAGTCGTTTCGGACTTTGCCAAGAGAGAATTTCGAGACGTTCCATGACCGCCTCGTGGCGCTGTCTCGCGCGCATGATTTGCTCATGCAGAAGAACTGGGAGGCCACGGACCTGCGTGAGATCGTCCGCCAATCGGTCGCTCCGCTTGGTGCAAAGCGGCCTGACAGCCGGCTCGCAATCGAGGGACCTGCCGTGCTCATTGCAGCCGACAGGGCTGCCCCGTGGTCGATGGCGCTCCATGAGCTTTGCACGAACGCGCTCAAGCATGGCGCTTTCAAAACGGATGCGGGCCAAGTCAGGATCGCGTGGGACGCGCCGCAGCGGGGCCAGCTGCGCTTTCGCTGGAGCGAGCACGGCGGCCCACCCGTGACCGTACCCCAGCACCGTGGATTTGGCTCACGTCTCATCGAAAGCTTGGGGCGGGAATTGGCGGGAAGTGCAAATTTAGAGTTCGAGCCGGATGGGCTTATTTGCACGATCGATGCGCCCGTTCATGCAATCAAAGACCCTTGATCGTAGGCGCGCATCATATCACTTTGCAGGGACGCGGCGTCTTGATCGTCGAGGACGAGGCGATGGTGGCTATGTTGCTTGAGGACTTGCTTCATGAGCTCGGTTGCCATGTTGTTGAAATCGCTTCCCGTGTGGACACCGCGCTCACATTCGTCACGGCAAGGCAGTTCGACGTAGCCATTCTCGACGTGAACCTGAAGAGTGAGACGAGCTATCCCGTTGCGGATTTGCTCGAGCTCCGTAAAATACCTTTCCTATTTGCAACAGGCTATGGAATGGAGGTGATTCCGGAGAAATACCGGCAACGCGCCGTTTTGCAAAAGCCTTTCAGGAAGCAAGAACTTGAGGAGGCACTCCTTAGAACCATGCGATTGGCTGCTGGAGGGGCGTAATCTTGAGTTATCGCAATTGCCGGCATGTGCCGCGCGGCCACGATCATGCTGAGATGTGTCACTCGGAATCCGATCCCATGTCTTGCGCTTTTTTCGAAGCCCGCGCCGCTTTGGAGCGCGGCGAGGTGCCGATCGGCGCCGTGATTGTACGCGATGGTGCGATCGTTTCGCGCGCGGGCAATCAGACCCTGCGGGACAAGGATCCAACCGCTCATGCGGAGGTTTTGGCGATTCGCAGGGCATGCCGCGCGGAAGACTCCGAAAGGCTCACCGGCTGCGATATCTACGTGACGCTGGAACCTTGCGCCATGTGTGCCGCGGCGATTTCCTTTGCGCGGCTGCGCCGCCTCTATTTCGCGGCGCCGGACCCAAAGGGCGGCGGGGTTGAGCATGGCCCGCGTTTTTTCGCACAGCCCACCTGCCATCATGTACCGGAAATTTATGCCGGCCTTCGCGCCAGCGAAGCGGCCGCCATGCTGACCGCTTTTTTCATGGCGCGGCGATGAAAGTTTCTTGGAACCAGAATATTTTCCCGGGGCTTATCCGTATTCTGTCAATTGTAGACATTCCGCGAAGGTTTATGGCAAGGGTGATTCCCGCGGCGCACTTGACAGGCGAACCGTCGACCCCATAAACGGGTTCTATCCTGGGTCCATCGTCGCATGACCGTCAAGCCAAAGCTCCGTGTTCTTCTCTGTGCGCCGCGCGGTTTCTGCGCCGGTGTGGTGCGCGCCATCGATGCGGTCGAGGAGGCGCTGCGCATACATGGCGCGCCAGTCTATGTCCGTCATGAAATCGTGCACAATAAATATGTCGTCGAGGGGCTGAAGGCCAAGGGCGCGATTTTCGTCGAGGAGCTCGACGAGGTGCAAGATACGACGAAGCCGGTGATCTTTTCCGCGCATGGCGTGCCGAAATCGATTCCAAAAGATGCCGAAGCGCGCAAAATCCTTGCCATCGACGCGACCTGCCCGCTGGTCACCAAGGTTCACCGCGAGGCCGAACTGCATCATAAGCAAGGCCGCCTGGTGCTTCTCGTCGGCCATGCTGGACATCCGGAAGTCGTCGGCACATTGGGCCAGTTGCCGAACGATTCGATCGTCTTGGTTCAGACTCCGGAGGATGTCGAAAATTTACGGCCGAAGGATGAGAATAATCTCGCTTATGTTACCCAGACCACATTGTCGGTCGATGACACTCGCTCGATGGTCGCCGCCTTGACGCGGCGGTTTCCCAACATCGTTGGGCCACATCGCGAGGACATTTGCTACGCGACAACCAACCGGCAGGAGGCGGTCAAGCGGGTGGCGCCAATTGTCGATGCCTTGCTCGTCGTCGGCTCTTCCAACTCGTCGAATTCGCAAAGGTTGAAGGAAGTGGCCGAGCGCTCGGGGTGCAAGCTCGCCCGTCTCGTCTTGCGCGCCGAGGATGTCGAATGGGATTTGTTCGGCACTATTTCCTCGCTCGGAATTACGGCCGGCGCCTCGGCGCCGGAAATTCTCGTCGAGGAAATCATGGACGCTTTCGCTGAGCGTTTTGAATTGCAGGTCGAGACGGTATCGACGGCCGACGAAAGCGTCTTCTTCCCGCTCCCGCGCGAATTGCGCCAGGTCGCGTCAAACTAGAGTTCTTTGTGATTCGCAAAATCAGAAAGCAGCTCTAGATCTTTATTTTATCGCATTTTCTTGACGCGAACCGGTATCCACTTCGCTTGAAAATGCTCTAACCAACGCAACAATCCAGGTGACACGCGTTTCAGCGATCCTCATCGCGGGGCCGACGGCGAGCGGCAAGTCGGCCTTGGCGCTGCGTCTGGCTTGCGCCTTCGGCGGCGTGGTGATTAACGCCGATTCCATGCAAGTCTACCGCGATCTCTGCGTATTGACGGCGCGCCCCGATCAGGAGGACGGGACCAAGGCGCCACATTTGCTGTTCGGTCATGTCGACGGCGCCGTGAATTATTCGGCCGGGCTTTGGCTCGCGAATGTTTCGGTTGCGCTAAATGAGACAAGGCGCACGGGACGCCTGCCGGTTTTCGTGGGCGGCACCGGGCTTTATTTCAAGGCCTTGACGCAAGGGCTTTCCGCGATTCCGCAGGTGCCCGGGGATGTGCGCGCAAGGGTCCGTGCGCGCGCGGCGAATGTGCCGGCCGCTGACTTGCATGCACGGCTCATGCGATGCGATCCGGCAACTGCGGCCCGGCTGCGTCCGGCCGATCCGCAGCGCATCTTGCGCGCCCTCGAAGTCTTCGAGGCGACCGGGAAAAGCCTTGCCTCTTTTCATGGCGACCGCGCGGCGCCGCTACTCGATGCGAAAGACATCTTCGCGGTCTTCCTCGCGACCGAAAGGGAGGCGCTAAAGGCGCGGATCGACGTGCGTTTCGATGCTATGCTCGAAGCTGGCGCGCTGCAAGAGGCGGCAAGGCTTCGCGAGCGGCGTCTCGACCCCGCGTTGCCGGTCATGCGCGCGCATGGCGTGCCGCATCTCATCGCGCATCTCAACAGTGAAATATCGCTTGACGAAGCGGCACGGCTGGCCAAGCGCGATACGGCACGCTACGCCAAGCGGCAATTGACCTTCGCGCGGCACCAGCTCGTTTCGTTCCAATGGGTTACTCCGCTGGAAGCGGAGACGCGCGCCTTCGAGGTCTGCGCAAGCGTCCTTCGATCACCATGATTTGGGATTGAACCAATCCAAAATCACGAACATGATCGATTCCAAGAGTTTAGAGCGGGATGCGGGCGGAAAACCGGCTTCCACTTTTCCTCATCCCGCTCTCTAATGC
>VDMG01000048.1 GCA_006514895.1 Beijerinckiaceae bacterium | reverse complement strand
AGGGTGTATAGCCCCAATAGGTCATCATCTGCGTCAAATCACTAGCCGACCAAAACCAAAAGAAAGGCGGCCATGAATGCAAAGACCATCGCAGCGATGTCAAGTATCCTCCGCATCGTTTATGTCCCGTTATTTATGACCTATCTTGAAAGTCACTAACCCGGTATTATGGCGCAAACGCCACAAGCCAGTTATATCCTCTCGCTCATGTCACTTTTGCGATAGGTAGCTTTCTTGGCGCATTTCCCCAGTCTCTCCGATTGGCGCGGCATTCTTCGATGGATTGCCACGACATTGTTTGCGCTTTTTATTGGCACTCTTGCGGAGGAAAATGTTCGGTATGTAGCCGAACAAGAACATTGGAACGAAATTTTAATGTCTGGGATCAGGATCATGCCTGATCTGCATTTTTATATGGAAACAAAGGGTTTTTGGTTTTTCTTTGGTCTAACCGCGGGAATCGCCGCTGCATGTGGTTTGTTCGGTTTGTCCCGGAGGCGAAGCCAAAATTCGCTCGGAGTCTTAATGACACTCAGGTCCTATTCAATTCTGCAATTGAGCCTGCTCATGAAGCAATCATGACGGTTATCAATGCGATCCCGCAAGCACTTCGCAATCATTCGAATCGTAGTGTACAAAATCTCATATCCATCGCCCGCCAGGGCGCAACCGATTTAGGTCAAAGTACTTGCGGACGTTTGGCCAGAGCGGTCCGGGGTCTCGACCAATTAGACGAACAAGAACTGCAGCGCTCTGTAGGATGGTTTTGGAACCAATATCGACTGCAAATTCATTTTATTTCAGAAAATATTACCAGTGCTCAAGAAGCTGGCTTTGACGTTTTAAACGCCCCATTATTTGGCCAATGGCCGTTGATCGGAGGCTGCGCGACGAACTCAAAAGTTAGTGTGGGCCGCAAAATCGCGATACGATTAGAAGCGCGATGAAGAGCAATGGTTGGGATGAGCAAATCATCGGGCGGCTTCGTAGTCTTCAATCAACCCGCTCCTAAATATCCTCCAACCTTACGCCATCTATCTCCAGCGCCGCTAGGCAAGCTAGCAAGAATGTTGCGGCAAACGTCCCGCGCTTCAACTTCATGGTGATTGAAGCCTCGGTTTCCTTGAAGCCATGCTTTTTCAGCCGCTTCACAAGCTCGACGTATGTGACCCCGGTTTCCTTCATTTTGGCCTTCAAAAAGGCACTTGCCCGCGACTGCCATTCTTCCTCGGTCTTTGCGAATCCCATGGCCGAACCTAACGTCTAAGTAAGCTCCCAAACACGTTAGATTGTTCTTGACAGGATGTCAAACCTAACATATACGTGAGCGATCAAAGACGATAGATTGCGGATATGGCACAGCACTTCCTCCTTTCCCGTCCTGCAAAGACCCTGAGCCTCGCTCAGGTCTTCCGCATGTCGGACGCGGAAGCCGAGGCGATGTTTTGCAAGGTGCGTTGGCCTGAGACTGACGGCGTCCCGGTCTGCCCGAACTGCGGAGCACCTTGTCGCCAGTATTAAGCCCTTTCGCGGCCATGACCTTCAAAGCTAACTGGCGGGTATTGAGCGGGCCGTGAGCGGCCAGGGCATCTTTGCAGACGGCTATGGCCTCGCCACGCTTAAGGCATCGATGAATATCGACATAAGGCGGAATTTCGTCACGATCGCCGGAGGCTTCAAAGATCATGATGGCCGCAGTTATGTGTGCAAGATCGGCCCGCGCTTGCGCGAGCTTCTTTTCGTAATTCGCGATTGAGGCTATGATTTCCGCTCGCTTGGAGCGAAGAGTTGTAACTGTGCGTATCTCTGCCATGGCGCAGAAATAGGCGCGGGACTTTCAGATTTCTTGTGGCAGTTGCGCCATAATACCGCACTAACCGAGGCGCTTTCTGCCGCCTCGCGTTCCATTTCTTCGTCGACGATCGGCAAATCACCGTCTTGCGCGGCATTTTCCCATATCAATAGAATTCGTCGTCGTACTCGATCTTTCCGCCCAGGGCGTATAACCTGCCGGGATATAGGGCGCGTCCGCAAGCCAATAGCAGCCGCCTCGCCCGCGCACCAGCCCCAGGACAGCGCCCGGTCCGAGAGCAAGCGCCAGAGCAAGCCGGAGCCCCAAAACCAGAGCAAGCCGGAGCCCGCGACCTCGGCCCCGAGGTAAAGAGCAAAGAGCGCCACGGACAACACGACCGGGCAGAGGCCCATGTCGAGAGCAAGCCCAAAGACCGGCCATTGCCCTTAGGTTTTGGCCTCGTTTTCAAGCCGCCGAATGCCCGCAAGATAACCGTCCGCGAGCCGGACCGTGATCGCGGCATACCGCTTGCCCTTGATTTGTTCCGCCGCCGTCCGGCACTTGCCCGTAAAGCGAACGGCATCCGGCCGGGCTTTGAAGTTATCCACATAACGCTGCCCGCATTCCAAACCTTCCAGGATAGGGCGAAGCGGATTAGAGGAAGTACGGACGGTCTCTATGGGGGTGTCGGCTTCAATCCGAGGACCGGGCTTAGGTGCAAGTTTGGATATTTTTTGAGACATTTTATGACAACTTCAAATGATGAAAGATGGCGCAATCTGTTTAGCATAAATAAACAATGCGGCCCGCGAATTCGCCTAGAAATATGTGGATAACACGGCCGCGACAACGTGTAGGATGCGGACCGGACGCGGGGGATTTGCACGCTTCCTGCTCACATATTTCTAGCCGGAAATCGCGGCGTTTTATCACATACTAGATGTAGTGTTGGGGCCGGTTTTAGGCATGAACATGAAGCGGGGGTACCCATTCTCCCTAGTTTGCTTCGGCGAAGGAGCCAAATCGCGCGATCAAGGCTTTGGCGAGCGGCTTTACGTCGCGACGCGGCATGACGCGAAAAAGAATGAGCTCGAGCAGTTCATACTCGCCCAAGGCATCGGCGCCGCCTTTGCGGAAGCGGTCGCGCAACCGTTCCCGGTGGCCGAGATAATGCGGCGGGCTGACGCTTTCGGCCGCTTCCGTCATGCCGCGCCGGGTCCAGCGGCGCTACAGGGCGGATGATGCAAACCCTTCGGCGACAAGGTGAACGCTTCATAGCCGGTCTCGGTCACCCCGATCGAATGTTCGAATTGCGCCGATAAGGACCGGTCGCGGGTCACCGCGGTCCAGCCGTCGGACAGGATCTTCACATGCGGACGGCCAAGATTGATCATCGGCTCGATGGTGAAGAACATGCCGGGCTTGAGCAGCACGCCGTCGCCGCGGCGGCCGTAATGGAGAATGTTGGGTTCATCGTGAAAGAGGCGGCCAAGGCCATGGCCGCAAAAGTCGCGCACGACGGAACAGCGTTCGGCCTCGGCATATTCTTGGATCGCCGCGCCGATATCGCCGGTCGTTGCGCCCGGCCGGACGGCCGCCATGCCGCGCATCAGCGCCTCATAGGTTACTTGCACGAGGCGTTGCGCCCGACGGGGGACGTCGCCAACAAGATACATCCGGCTCGAATCGCCGTGCCAGCCATCGAGGATCAAGGTCACGTCGATGTTGACGATGTCGCCGTCCCTGAGCGGTTTGCGGTCGGGCATTCCGTGGCAAACGACATGGTTGATCGAGGTGCAGATCGATTTGCGATAACCGCGATAGTCGAGTGGCGCGGGGTAGGCCTCATGCGCCATCGCGAAATCGAAGACGAGCGTATCGAGAGCCTCGGTGGTGACGCCGGGCCGCACATGTCCGGTCAAAAGGTCGAGCGCCTCGGCGGCTAGTATTCCCGCCCGGCGCATTCCGGCGAAAGCCTCCGGACCATGCAATTTGATGTGCCCAGGCTTGCGGCTTGCAACATCAACAGCGTCAACAAAAGTCATCGTTCCAGGTTCCGCGCGGTTTTTCTGCCGGATCAATCCGTCTGTTGTCAATTTAAGCCATTGCCGCGGCGAGGCAAGGCTGCGTGCGGTGCTGTCCCAACGATACTTGTGGCGTGGCGCCGCGCGGCCTTGATCGCATCGCGGAAATCGGGCAAAACCTCGTCCACTGCCGCTCTTTCTCGTCTTCCACCCTCCGACTTCGCGGGTTTTGCTCCATGCCGCCTCCCTTGCGCATCGGCATTGCCGGTCTCGGCACCGTTGGGGCGGCGGTCATCATGCTGCTTGGCCGCCAGGCGGAAGCGCTGCGCCGCCGGACCGGACGGCAAATCGCGATAACCGGAATTTCGGCGTGCCAAAGGGAGAAGCAGCGCGGGGTCGATCTTGCGAGCTTCCCCTGGTTCGACGATTGCGTGGCTCTGGCCACGGCCCCGGATATCGATCTTTTCGTGGAACTCATCGGAGGGGAGGAGGGCATCGCGCTCGCGGCGGCGGAAAGGGCGCTTGGCGCGGGCAAGTCCTTCGTCACCGCCAACAAGGCGCTGCTCGCCAAGCACGGCATGCGGCTTGCCGCGCTCGCCGAGGAAAAAGGCGTCGCGCTCGCCTTCGAGGCTTCGGTCGCGGGCGGCATTCCGATCGTCAAGACCCTGCGCGAGGGTTTGGCCGGCAATTCCATCGAGCGCGTCTATGGCATTCTCAACGGCACCTGCAATTACATTCTGACACGCATGGAACAGGAGGCTCTGTCCTTCGCGGACTGCTTGAGCGAGGCGCAAAAGCTCGGCTACGCGGAGGCCGATCCGAGTTTCGACGTCGGCGGTTTCGACACGGCGCATAAGCTCGCGATCCTGACTTCGCTGGCCTTTGGCACGGTGATCGATCCGGCCGCGATCGCCGTCGAGGGCATCGAGGCGATTACGCTAGCCGATCTCGAAGCGGCGGCGGAACTCGGCTACCGGGTCAAGCTTCTTGGTGTCGCGCAGCGCACGCAAGCTGGCATCGAACAGCGCGTGCATCCAACCATGGTGCCCAAATCCTCGGCGATCGCGCAGGTCATGGGCGTCACCAACGCGGTCACCATCGACGCCGACGCGGTGCATGAACTGACCCTCGCCGGCCCGGGTGCCGGCGGCGAGGCGACGGCCTCGGCGATCGTCGCCGATATCGCCGATATCGCGCGCGGTGTCAGATCCGCGCCATTCGGGTGGCCGGTGGCGTCGCTATCGCCCGCCCGGCACGCGCCGATGCAATTGCATGAAGGCGGCTATTATATCCGGCTTTCGGTGTTCGACCGGCCAGGTGCGGCGGCGGCGATCGCGACCCGCATGGCCGAGCGCGGCATTTCCTTGGAAAGCATCGTACAGCGCCGCCGTCCCGGCGCGACTATTGTTCCGGGCGGCGCGGTGCCCGTCGTCCTGATCACCCATGCGACGCATGAAAAAACCGTCCGGCAAGCCCTCGAAGCAGCCGTCGCCGACGGATTTTTGGCCGAAAAGCCGCAGGTTATCCGGATCGAGCGGGAGTAACCCGCATCTAAAACCCAAGGCGTGGGTGCTTGAAATGTCAGCGGCAGATCGACCCTGCACAGCCAGGAACGTCTAGCTACTCCAGCGCCAGACCGGCTTAGGCACCGATTTCCGGCAGAGCCACGCCGCCACCGTCGGTGCCTGCCGGAATTATTGGAACGCCGACGAAACCGGCTGCGGCCTCCTGAGTTACCCCGCCTCGGAATGCCGGTCGTGAGCGGCCAATCTAACAGGATTGCAAACGTTTTTTGGAAAGTGAGGTGGGGCGATAGCTGAACAGCGAGGTTCCGGCTGCACCGATGCGCAGGAACACCGGATCCAAGCCCTTCATCTGATCAGGAG
>VDMG01000076.1 GCA_006514895.1 Beijerinckiaceae bacterium | reverse complement strand
TGCAGAAACTACTTCGCCGCCGCAGGATATGGATTCACTTGAGTGTCCGATGCTCGTAGAGATGCGCACATGAATCAAATCGCCATTGAAGACTTCGCAAAATATTTAGCAAACAGAAATCTGCTTCCGGCCGGCCTGTTGCCGCGCGATCGCGGCCTGCTCGATCTCGCCAAGCTCGGCTTGCTGGCCAAGGATGAGAAACTCATGCGCCAGCTGCTGGCGCTCCCGCATGGCTTGATCGTCGTGACAGGGCCAACCGGCAGCGGCAAGACGACAACGCTCGCGACCGTGCTCTCGCTCCTCAATGAGCCTTCGCGGAAAATTCTGACAGTCGAGGACCCAGTCGAATATGAAATTCAGGGGGTGAATCAATCACAGGTGAAACCCTCGATCGGCCTTACTTTCGCCGCCGCGATGCGGGCTTTCGTCCGCCAAGATCCAGATGTCATCATGGTC
The DNA here is from genome assembly GCA_006514895.1 of Beijerinckiaceae bacterium. Classification (GTDB taxonomy): domain Bacteria; phylum Pseudomonadota; class Alphaproteobacteria; order Rhizobiales; family Beijerinckiaceae; genus Methylocapsa. Next base: position 5,278 of record VDMG01000076.1, on the reverse strand, counting down.
GGTGAAGTGCGCGACCCCGAGACCGCCAATATCTCCGTTCACGCGGCGCTCACCGGCCATCTTGTGCTGACCACCTTGCACACCGAAACGGCGGCGGCGGTGCCGCGCCTGCTCGATCTTGGGGTCGAGGGTTTCTTGCTCAAATCGACATTGCGGGCGGTGATCGCGCAACGCCTGGTCCGCATCCTGTGTGACCGATGCAAGAAAAAACGCATCCTCGAAAGCGCCGGTCTTGCCGCCGATCCCCGCTATGAAGTGCTCGGCTTTAAGGCCGGCGATTGCGTTCATGAGCCGGCCGGCTGCGAGCGCTGCGGCGGCATTGGCTATCGCGGCCGCTGCGGCGTCTTCAAAATGCTTGAATTGAAGGACGAGGTCTATGAGCTTGTCCGGCCGGGCGCCGATGCGCGGACGATCGACCTCGCGGCAAGGCGGGCCGGAATGACAACGATGGTCGACGATGCCATCGCGAAATGCCGCGCGTGCATCACCTCTGCCTCGGAGGTTCTCCGCGTGACGACCGTGCGCTGAGCCATGACGACGTTCCGCTTACCGGGCCCTTACCCCCAATGGCGAAGTGGCGAGCGGGTCGATCTCGGCTCCGACGGCCGCGGAAGTCTCCCAGCGCGTCGAATATCTCGGCCTCATCCCGATCGAAACCGTCCGCGACGAGGGCGGAACGGGCGGCGCGCGCTGGGATTTCACAATTCTATCGCGTCCGCGTCCCGAGGACGTGACGGTTTTCTCCGGCGATCTCGCGCCTCTTTTGCAACGGGCGCCCGCATCAACGATGCCCTCGAATTATTGTCCGCCGACGCGGATATCGGCCGGCTGCGGCCAACGGCCGCCAAGCTCACCGCGGCCATTCTCTCGGGCGAAAGTTTCGCCGATGCGCTGGCCCGCCATCCGGCTTTGTTTCCACCGATGTATGTCGAACTCGCGCGGGTTGGCGAGGCCTCCGCACGCTGGTCAATATATTGGAGGTGCTCGGCGCCGAACGGGCCCGCGCCGAGGCGCTGCGCCGGCGCTTCACCGATGCCTGCTCAGCCTGCTATCGGGGACGATCCGTTCGAGCGCCAGCGGGCGCATGGTGCAATTGCCGAGGGACGTCACCTTTCATGCGATCCTCGCCGATCAATGCGGCGGACGTGCCAGCGGGGCGGCAATCCAGTTCCTTCCGTCTGGGATGTCCTGCGGCGGCACGATTTTCCTCGCGCGGCCCGGCGCGGGCTACGAAGTCCGCATCGCTTGGCTAAAAGGGGGAATAGAGGTTGTTCCAGCCAAAGCTCTCTGAGCGCCAGTCCGCCAAGGAGGATTTGAACCGGAGCGCCGGATTTACCCTTATCGAGATCCTCGTCGCGCTTGCCGTCGCGGCCCTCGCCTTGGCTGCCATCGGCTCGCTCATGGCGGGAAATATTCGCGGTTCCGGAAGGATCGAACAGCATATTGTGCTCGTCGAGACCCTGGCGCGCGGTGGAGACCGGTCTGCCTGATCGCGCGAGTCTGTCGGCCGGAACGCTTACCAGCGATATGCACGGCCAAGCTTGGTCCACCGATATCGCGCCATTCCCGGACGATGGCGTCAATCCGCGCGCGGCCAAGGTCTGGATGCCTCAAACGGGACAGCGAAATCACCGTCGGGGGCGGTGCTGCAAGTCGAAACCATCCGCCTCGTCAAAAGAACCGGCGAACAATGAATGGCCGGCGCGGCCTTGCCCCTAGAGCGCTTTCAGATTCCACGGACTCCGAAAGCAGCTCTAGATCTTTGTTTCATCGCATTTTCTTTGCGCGAACTGGATACAGCTGTTCGGAATTGAAATCGTTGGCGTCACCGTCACCGCCCTGGGCCGAGAACGCGGTAGCTATGGCCGCTAAAAACCATCTCTTAATCATCTTTCCCTCCAAATATGTTCCAGACCATCGCGCGGTGTCTGGCGCCGGGTCTCTAAAGCGCTGGGTCTCCAGATTGAAATCATTTAGACTCAAACTTGAACCAAGCGGTCTTACCTAAACCATGACTATTGACCTGGCAACAGGCAAATGAGTTGTGAGTATGACGGCGCAAACGGGCCTATCTCACGTCACCAAAAGCGGCTTGACAAATACGAGACCGGGCCCCGGAATGTGGAGGCTGCATGAGTTCGTTTGAACCAGCGGGGGCGGCGGGAGATATAAATGTGAAAAAGATCTATGCCGCCATGCTCCTCAGCGTTCTTTCGGGGTCCGCGATGGGGCAGGACGCCTTGGCTCCGCCCGCGGGAGAGCGAAAATTGTTTGAATTCAGCGCGGATGGCGTCCAGATTTATGTGTGCAAGCCGAAAGACGTCGAAGCCCATAAAGAGCAAGGTCTCGCCTGGGTGTTCGACGCGCCGGATGCCGTGCTTTTCGATGCGGACGGCAAGCAGGCGGGGAAGCATGCCAAGGGGCCGTCATGGACGCTTAGCGACGGCTCGTCGGTCGAGGCCGAATCGTCTGCCAAGCGGCCATCGCCGAAACCTGACTCCATTCCCTGGCTTCTGCTCAAGGTCAAGTCGCATCAAGGCAAGGGAAAGCTCGATGCCGTGAATTACATTCGCCGGGTCGATACGGATGGCGGCGCGGAGCCCACTGACAGCTGCGACGCGGTCCACAATGGCGAGACCGCGCGGATTCCCTATTCCGCGACTTATCAATTTTTTGGACAATAGAACTCTCCCGTCCGGCGGCTCAATTTTCTGTCCCGCATAAGGGACAGGCGATTTCCCAGCCCTTCCGGCGGCGTATCAACATGGTGTTTATTCTTGCTTAGCTTCTCGCCGGGGAATACCACCGCAGAGCGCCTCATGTTACGCGGGTGGGGCACAGAGGATGCGGCCGCATTCAAGACAAATCACAAGGCCGAGGCGGTTTACGGTGAAGCAGGCGGCGCCCCACCCATCGTTTCTCATGCGCGCCGGGCGCGAGTGAAAACCGCGGCGCTTAAGAAGAGGAGGGAGCATGACAAGAGCAATCGTGGGCATCATCGGCGGCTCGGGCGTCTATGAGCTGCCGGGGCTCGCGGACATCCGCGAGGAGCGGGTGACGACTCCTTGGGGCGAGGCGTCGGACGCGCTTCACTTCGGCCGGATCGGGACGACTGAGGCGGTGTTCCTGCCCCGCCACGGGCGCGGCCATAAATTGTCGCCTTCGGGCATTAATTATCGCGCCAATATCGATGCGCTGAAACGTGCCGACGTGACCGACATTGTTTCGATTTCCGCCTGCGGCTCGTTCAAGCCGGAGCTTTATCCGGGGCTTTTTGTGCTCGTCGATCAATTCATCGACAGGACTTTTTCGCGGCACAGCTCGTTCTTCGGCAATGGCTGCGTCGCCCATGTCTCGATGGCGCATCCGGTCGCGCCCTTGCTGCAACAAAGGATCGCCGACGCCGCGAAGGCCGAAAAGATCGCTTTTGTCAAAGGCGGGACGTATGTCTGCATCGAAGGCCCGCAATTTTCCTCGCTCGCCGAATCGCTCGCCTACAAAGCCAATGGCTGCGATGTCATCGGCATGACCGCGATGCCCGAAGCCAAGCTCGCCCGCGAGGCGGAGATTTCCTACGCGACCATCGCGATGGTCACCGATTTCGATTGCTGGCATCCGGCGCATGACAGTGTCGATGTTTCCTCTGTCATCAAAGTGGTGGAAGCCAATGCCGGCAATGCGGCGAAACTCTTGGCCCGGTTGTTGCGTGACTTTCCCGCTGAGCATGAAGCCTGTCCGATCGGTTCCGACCGGGCGCTCGACCATGCCCTGCTGACCGCGCCGCCGGTCCGCGATCCTGCGCTTGTGAGAAAATTGGAGGCGATCCTGCAACGAGCCAATCATTCATGACGGACGATCTCAAAAACACGATCCGCACGATTCCCGACTACCCGAAGCCGGGCATCATGTTCCGGGACATCACGACTCTGCTTGGCGACGCCCGAGCGTTTCGCCGGGCGATCGATGAATTGGTGCAGCCCTGGGCCGGAACCAAGATCGACAAGGTCGCGGGCATGGAAGCGCGCGGATTTATCTTAGGGGGCGCGGTGGCGCATCAGCTCTCGGCGGGTTTCGTGCCGATCCGCAAGAAAGGCAAGCTGCCGCACACCAAAGTGTCGATCGCCTATTCGCTCGAATATGGGCTGGACGAGATGGAAGTGCACGATGATGCCGTGGCGCCCGGCGAACGCGTGATCCTTGTTGACGATCTCGTCGCCACCGGCGGAACCGCCGTGGGTGCCGTCGGCCTTTTGAAAAAAATCGGCGCCGATGTGGTGGCGGCCTGTTTCGTGATCGATCTGCCCGATCTCGGCGGCGCCAATAAGATCAAGGCCCTGGGCGTGCCGGTCCGGACGCTGATGTCCTTTGCGGGGCACTGAGACGGAAGAGAATTCGAGTAGGGAGGGAGTGATGAAGGACGCCAACAAGGTTCAAGGCGCGGACCTCGGAGCGATTTTTGATGCTCACGTCCGGCATGAGTTTGTCGATCACGACGTCACCGCGACGATCCCCACTCTTACCGGTGGTGATGGCAATGCCAGCGTCCGCGATTTCTATAAACAGCATTTCGTGGGCAAAATGCCTGCCGACACGCGAATCGAGCAGATCTCGCGGACCGTGAGCAAAGACCAAGTGGTCGACGAACTGATTGTCCAATCGACTTCATGCTTCCCGGTATCCCGCCGACCGGGCGAAAGGTTGCTGTGCCGCACGTCGTGGTGATGAAGTTTGAAGGGGACAAGATCACGCGCCAGCACATCAATTGGGATCAGGGATGCGTGCTCGCTCAGATCGGTCTCCTCGACCCAAAAAAATTGCCGGTCACCGGAGCCCCGCAGGCGGAGGCGCTGCTGAAGAAATCGAAGCGGTAAGTCCGTACGCCAATCTGTCCGTCCTAAGCCCCGGGGCGACTCCCGCGATCTTTTGCCGCTCAGCTTCGCCGATCGCGCCGGTTTTTCGGCGTTGGATAGCCAATAAGGGTCCGTCCCGCAGCGGCTGAGGCCGGATGCATTGTACGCATTGGCTTTGGGGACGATGAAGGGTTCATGTAAGGTTCGGCTTGCCTTTCTAGGGTCCGGACTCATTATAGCCACCAGATGACGATCGCGGCGAGAGCGATTGCGGCCATGAAGCTTTTAAGGTTGCGATCGAAGCGCGTGGCGATGCGCCGCCAGTCTTTGAAGCGGCAGAACATGCGTTCGATGATGTTGCGCTGCTTGTAGATGGCCTTGTCGTAATTGTACTGGGTTTTGCGGGTTTTGCGCGGTGGGATGACCGC
>VDMG01000075.1 GCA_006514895.1 Beijerinckiaceae bacterium | reverse complement strand
TGAAATGAACGAAGAAATCTGCCATTGACCGATGGATCAAATCCAGACTTTTACAAATAATCGAAGCATAATTTATGCCTCATCCCGCCGATCGCGGGAAATCGGCCCTAATTACACGCTCAAAATTTTGCTTTCTCCGTAGAAAAAACGAAAATTCAAAAAAATAAGGCGCCGGTCGACAAACGCTCCGTCCCGCGCTAAGTGCTTCGGGCCAGACAATGGCAAAGCGCCGCGACAATAAACACGAGTCGCGGCGAAATCATTTCCGCGGCGGTCACGAAACCGTCAATACGACAGAAAGAGCACAGGCGAAACTTTGACACAAGCGTTTCCGCGTTTGCAGGGAGGGGCCAGAAGTGCTTTTCCACCCCGGCATCGCGCGGCACCGCCCCCGCTGGACGCAGGCGAAGCTCTTAATCGCGCCGGCAACTCCCTATGGTGAAACAGTGATGCCAGAGCCCGAAACCCAAGCGAAAGTCACCCATGACGAAATGACGAATGCCATTCGCGCGCTCGCCATGGATGCAGTGGAAAAGGCGAAATCGGGTCATCCGGGGCTGCCCATGGGCGCCGCCGATATCGCCACCGTGCTGTTCACCAAGGTGCGCAAATATGACATCGCTGCCCCGGACTGGCCAGACCGCGACCGTTTTGTTTTGTCCGCCGGCCATGGCTCGATGCTGCTTTACGCATTGCTTTATCTGACCGGCGAACCAAGCATGACCGTCGAAGAGCTGCAACGCTTCCGCCAGCTCGGATCGCGAACGCCGGGCCACCCCGAATACCGCCATACACCAGGGGTGGAGACGACCACGGGGCCGCTCGGCCAGGGTCTCGGCACGTCGGTTGGGATGGCGCTTGCCGAGCGCATGCTGAACGCGCAATTCGGCGGAATTGTCGACCATCATACCTATGTGCTGGTCTCCGATGGCGATCTGATGGAAGGGATCAGCCAGGAGGCGATCGCGATTGCGGGCCACCTGAGGCTTAAGCGGCTAATCGTGTTTCATGACGAAAATCACGTCTCGATCGATGGGCCTCTCTCGCTTGCGGATTCCGTCGATCAGGTGAAACGGTTTCAAGCGTGCAATTGGAACGCCGTCCGCATCGACGGGCACGACCAGGCCGCCATCCTGCGGGCGATCCGCAAGGCGCAAAAGTCGGAAAAGCCGAGCCTGATCGCCTGCAAGACGATCATCGGCTTTGGCCTGCCGACGCGCGCCGGCACGTCGAAGGCCCATAGCGATGCCCCCGGCCCGGAGGAGATAGCCGGGGCGCGGCGCAACCTTAACTGGCCCTACGAGCCTTTTGTTGTTCCGGAGCCTATTTTGGCCGCCTGGCGCAAGGCTGGCAAACGCGGGCGCCCGCGCCGCAAGGCCTGGAACGCGGCGTTGGAACTGCTGCCCGAGGCCGCGCGGGAAGAGTTCGAGCGCCGTGTGCGCGGGGATTTACCCGCCTCTTTCGGCGAGGCGGTGTCGGCCTACAAGCGCAAACTCGCCGAGGACCGCTCCGTCATCGCCACCCGCAAGGCATCCCAGGGTGCGCTCGAATTATTGGCGAAAGCCTTGCCCGAACTCGTCACCGGCTCGGCCGATCTCACGCCCTCGAACAACACCAAGGTCGCGGGGATGCAAGAAATCGGGCCATCTTCCTACGCCGGCCGCTATATCCATTGGGGCGTCCGCGAGCACGGCATGGCGGCTGCCGTCAATGGCATGGCGCTGCATGGCGGTTTCATTCCGTCCGGCGCGTCATTTCTGACCTTCAGCGATTACTGCCGGCCGGCGCTTCGCCTCTCTGCCTTGATGGGAATTCGCGCGATCGAGGTCTTCACGCATGATTCGATCGGCCTTGGCGAGGACGGTCCGACGCATCAGCCGGTCGAGCATCTGGCCGCGCTGCGCGCCATGCCGAACATGCTTGTTTTCCGGCCCGCCGATCAGACGGAGACGCTCGAATGCTGGCAACTCGCGCTTGAAGCGAAGCGCTCGCCCTCGATCCTGGCGCTGACACGGCAAAATCTTCCCCCCGTCCGCAATGCGTTCAGCACCGAAAATTTATGCGCCGCGGGCGCTTATGAACTTTGCCCCGCGGAGGGCGGCCCCGCCAAGGTTTCGATCTTCGCGTCCGGATCGGAAGTCTCGCTCGCTCTCGACGCGCGCGGCATTTTGGCAAGCCAAGGAATTGCCGCGCGGGTCGTGTCGGTGCCTTGCATGGAACTTTTCTTGGCTCAGGAAAGCGGCGCGCGGCAAAAGGTCATTGGCGGCGCCCCCGTACGAATCGCGGTGGAAGCAGCCGTGCGTCAAGGCTGGGATGCGATTATCGGCGAAGACGGGATTTTCATCGGTATGACGGGTTTTGGCGCCAGCGCGCCCTATAAGGACGTTTACAAACATTTCAAAATCACGCCAGAAGCCGTCGCCGAGGCCGCGCTGCGGCGTTGGATCGGTTGACGGCTCCCGTTCATTAAAGCAATAACCCTGCCATGCGGGAAGGCGGCTCCACGCCGGTTTGCCAGCGGAGAAGGAGAAGATATGGCGATTAGAGTCGCTATCAACGGATTTGGACGTATTGGCCGGAATGTCTTGCGCGCCATTGCCGAATCGAATCGCAAGGACATTCAGGTTGTCGCCATCAACGACCTCGGCCCGGTCGAGACCAACGCCCATCTGCTGCGGTTCGACTCCGTGCACGGCCGGTTTCCCGGCGAAATCAAAGTCACGAAAGATTCGATCGATTATGGCGCCGGACCCATCAAGGTAACCGCGGTCCGCGATCCGCATGCATTGCCGCATAAGGCGTTCGATATCGATATCGCTCTCGAATGCACCGGGCTTTTCACCGCGAGGGAAAAAGCCGCCGCGCATTTGAAGGCGGGCGCCAAGCGCGTCCTCATCTCGGCGCCGGGCGACAACGCCGATCTGACGGTGGTCTTCGGGGTCAACCACGCCAAGCTGACCAAGGATCATTTGATCGTCTCCAACGCGTCTTGCACCACCAATTGCCTGGCGCCGGTGGCCAAGATCCTGAACGATGCGATCGGCATCGAAACAGGGTTCATGACGACGATCCATTCCTATACCGGCGATCAGCCGACGCTCGATACATTGCACAAAGATCTCTACCGGGCGCGCGCCGCCGCGCTTTCCATGATCCCGACCACGACCGGCGCGGCGCGAGCCGTCGGCCTCGTCCTGCCCGAGCTCAATGGCAAACTCGACGGCGCGGCGATCCGCGTGCCGACCCCCAATGTATCTGTCGTCGATTTCAAATTCGTCGCCAAACGCAAGACCACGCCGCAGGAAATCAAGGACACCGTCAAGCGCGCCTCGGAGCAGCGATTGAAGGGAATCCTCGCATTCACCGAAAGCCCGAATGTTTCATCGGATTTCAATCATGATTCGCATTCCTCGATCTTTCACATGGATCAGACCAAAGTGATGGGCGACACCTTCGTGCGCGTCATGTCCTGGTACGATAACGAATGGGGATATTCGAACCGCATGATCGATGTCGCCGTAGCCATGGGGAAGCTCGTATGACGAAAGCCGCGCCTTTGTCGGTATTCCGGACGCTCGACGATGTGGATGTTGCGGGTAAGAGGGTGCTGGTTCGCGCCGACCTGAACGTGCCGATGGAAGAGGGAAAGATCACGGATGCGACGCGCATCGACCGGATCCTCGTGAATATTCACGAGATTTCGGAGAAAAAAGGCAAGGTTATCCTCTTGTCGCATCTCGGCCGCCCCAAAAATGGTCCGGACGCGAAGAACTCGCTAAAACCCGTCGCGGTCGAGATTGAACGAAAGCTCGGACGTTATGTCGCCTTTGCTTCCGACTGCGCCGGCGAGGTCGCCAAGAGCGCGGTCAAGGCGATGCAGAAGGGCGACGTCCTCTTGCTCGAAAATACAAGATTTCACGCCGCCGAGACCAAGAACGATCCGGCCTTCGTCGACGCCCTGGCCGAACTCGGCGATATTTACGTGAACGATGCCTTTGCCACCGCCCATCGCGCGCACGCCTCGACCGAAGGATTGGCGCACAAACTGCCGGCCTACGTCGGCCGCTCCATGCAGCGTGAGCTTGAAATGCTCACCACCATGCTGGAGGACCCAAAGCGGCCGCTCGCGGCGATCGTCGGCGGCGCCAAGGTCTCGACGAAATTCGAGCTTCTCGGCAATCTCATGCGCAGGGTCGAATATTTGTTTGTCGGCGGCGCCATGGCCAATACATTCCTCGCGGCAAGCGGCAAGGAGATCGGCAATTCGCTTTGCGAGAAAGCATTCGCCGACGTCGCCCGCCAGATTATCGCCGAAGCCGAAGGGGCAAATTGCAAGCTTGTGCTGCCCGTCGATGCCGTTGTCGCCCCCCGGCTTGCGAATATTCGCACCAAGATCGTGGACATCGACTCGGTCGGCGAGGATCAAATGATCCTTGACGTCGGACCGCGCACCATCTCGCTGGCGGTGGGACTTCTCGCTTCGGCCCGGACGCTCGTCTGGAACGGACCCGTTGGGGCTTTCGAGACCGCGCCTTTCGACACCGGCACGATGTCGATCGCCAAGGTCGCGGCGCAGCTCACCAAGGTCGGCGCCTTGGAGACGATCGCCGGCGGCGGTGACACGATCGCGGCCCTCAATTGCGCCGGGGTGACGCAGGATTTTGCTTATGTCTCGACCGCCGGCGGCGCCTTTCTCGAATGGCTCGAGGGCAAGCAATTGCCCGGCGTCGAAGCGCTGCGCTGGACAAGCGCTCCGGCGGCGTAAGGTATTCCGGCTTAGAGCGTTTGCCGATCACGTGGAATCACGTGATCGAAAGAGAATCGCTCAAATTCAAAGCGTCTGAGCATGTCCTTATCGAGGACATGCTCTTGAAGCCCATCGCATCGCTCAATCCGAGGTGGGGGTGCTGAGGCTTCGTTGCATCTCCTCGATGATCTGGTCGACGCTGAAACTCGCACGCTGGCGAGGCGGAAACTCCTTGAATGTCGCAAGGAACTTGGCGACCTCTGTCTGGGCTGCGAAGATCAGGTAAGGTTGAGAAAGGAACCAGTCGTAATAAGTGTTCGACGTGATATCGGCCCGTTCATAGGGGTCGGAGCGCAAGTCGAACAGCTTGGGCACACGCAGCTTGGTAAATGGCTCGGCCCAGACCCGCATGGTGCCCGGCGCACGCTGCTCCTCGAAGACGATCTTCCAGTTCTCGTAGCGCATACCAACGAGATCGCCGTCATCGTTGAAATAGAAGAACTCGTTGCGAGGGCTTTTCTCCTGTTGACCAAGAGATAGGGCAACTGGTTGGAGCCGTCGAGATGGACTTTAAAGGTCTTGCCGGCGGCGCTGTAGCCCGCCAGCAGCTTCTCCTTCACATCGGACTCACCCGCCGCAGCCATTAGCGTCGGCAGCCAGTCGAGCCCGCTGATGATCTCGTTCGATACTTGATCCGGCTTGATCCTCCCCGGCCAGCGGATCATACATGGCACACGGAAGGCGCCTTCCCAATTGGTGTTCTTTTCGCTGCGGAACGGCGTCGTTGCGCCGTCCGGCCAACTGTTCGCATGCGGGCCATTGTCCGTCGCGTAGATCACGATGGTGTCGTTGGCGATGCCGAGGTCATCGAGCGCCTTGAGCAGAGGGCCGACATGGCCATCGTGTTCCACCATGCCGTCCGCATATTCGGCTCTCGCGGTCAAGCCCGGCGGACTGCGGTGCTCCGGTCGCACATGCGTGCGAAAATGCATGCGAGTCGAGTTGAACCAGCAGAAAAACGGCTTCTTCGCTTTCACCTGCCGCTTGATGTA
>VDMG01000192.1 GCA_006514895.1 Beijerinckiaceae bacterium | reverse complement strand
GAGCCGCGCGAGATCGGCTTGCCGCGATCCAAAAACCTCGGCGACGCCGCGCACCGAGCCGGTGAGCCCGGCGTTTTGCCGCGCAATCTCTTCCATCGCGTGAAACATCTCGCGCTGGCGCTCCGCGCTCGCAAGCGCCTCCCGGCTGCTCGCGCGGGCGCGGGCGGCAAGGCTCCAAGCCATGATCGCCAGCAGCACCAAGGCAAGGCCCGCCGCGCCAAGAAGAAGATCGGCGCCCGCGACCGGCGTGCCGTTGAGATGAAACAGGACGCGCTCCATGCGATGATCTTTAACTGATTCGCGAGGCGATTGGAACGAATAACGAACAACAAGCGAGCCGCACAAAAGCCGGGAAAAACTTCCCCTTTCGAGGTTCCTCCGCATGGAGCATTTTTCAGGCGAAGCGGGGAGCGGTTTGCCGTCCAAAATGCTCTCAAAGCTTTGGATTAGAGCGGATTCAAAACGGTTAAGGGTATACACTCAACCTGAAACCGCTCTAGGCAAATCACATGCGGGGGGGAGCCTTCCGCAGCTTTCCCGTATCCCTCGCGCAGGAAGCAACCAACGCATGCGCTTTGTTTTCGGGATTTTTTACGATGCCGTCATGCGCTTTGTGCAGGACGATGGCTGGGCCATCGCCAGTCACATCGCTCTCTCGATTCTGACTTCGCTGTTTCCTTTTTTGATCTTCGTCACCGCGCTCGCCGGGTTTTTCGGCACGCAAAGTCTGGCGGACGAAGCGGTGCGCCTTCTATTCCAGACCTGGCCACAGCAGGTCGCCGCGCCCATTGCGAATGAGATCCACAATGTTTTGACGCACACGCGGAGCGACGTCCTCACGATAGGCATCATTCTGGCGATCTACTTTTCGTCGAGCGGCGTCGAAGCCATAAGAATCGGGCTCAACCGCGCCTATGATTCTAAAGAGTCCCGGCCCTGGTGGCTGTTGCGGCTTGAATCCATCGCCTATGTTTTCGTTGGCGCCTTCTCGCTGCTTACTCTTGCTCTCCTGGTTGTTTTCGCGCCGTTGCTATGGAGCGTGGTGCTGCATTTCGCGCCTCATTTTGAATCGCTTGACCGCCTGGTCACGTTCAGCCGCTTCGCGATCGCGACATTCGTGATTTCGCTAGCGCTCATCCTCGCACACAAGTTCCTGCCCGCCGGGCGGCGATCGCTTGCCGACATAGCCCCCGGCATTTTGCTGACCTTTGGGATGTGGATCGCCGCCGGCGTTGCCTTCGGCTCCTACCTCGCCGAATTCGCGCGCAATTATGTCACCACCTACGCGGGTCTTGCCTCGGTCATGATCGCGCTCGTGTTTCTCTACATGATCGCATCCATCTTCATTTTCGGCGGCGAATTAAACGCCGCGATCCTGCGCGCCAAACACAAAAGGCGCGGTGATTGAACGACTGCTACCCTCGATGAGTGCCTTGTCCGTCCGTGCGCCGCCGGGTTGGGAGCTTTCCATGCTCGCGGCCATCCGGTCCATTGCAAGGTAATGGCTGCCGGGTGGCGTGACCGGTGCGGGCGAGATGCCAAACCGCGAATGTGCGCGCCTTGGCCTCGACGCATTCGTCCGGACACCTTCCGTCATAATAGATTTGCAATGCAACGATGCATGATTGCGTAAGTTCCTCTAGGTCCGCTGGCGTAGTCTGTCGCACGTGATATTGCCTCATATTTAGGAGACAAAATATATTAGCAATTAAATACATAGAATCACAAATATGTTTTTTATCTATTCTAATTCGATTATGGTGGGGTGTGGCCTCTACTCCAAGGCGAATGAGCGAGAGTCTCGCGACATACGATCGCGACCAGCCGGCTATTCAAGTGATCCGGCGCCCGCACCCAAAGCCCTTCGCGCCACTTTCGGATCCCGAACGTCTCGTTTCCAGCACAAAGACGTTCCACGGCGAAGCTTCCGTCTTGACCTGGCGGCATTTGCCAGGCGCGCACAATCTTGTATTGGAACGCCCACAAGAAACTTGGATCAAAAATATGTGCTGGAATGGGGAAGCATCGGCGGTATTGGCGGCGACGGGCGTTGCGAGCGCAGCCTATGCCGCGTTGAAGCGCGATCCGGAGCCTCCTGCCCTTTGGGGTTGCCTACTCTACTTTTCCAGCATGGAAGTGCTGCAAGCCGTGAGCTATACGGTCGTCAATCAGTGCGGCAATCCGCTCAATCAAATCCTGACGCTGTTTGGCTATCTGCACATCACCTTCCAGCCCTTTTTCATCAATGCCGTCGCGCTGTATTTCATGCCGAAGGATGCGGCGGCGCGGATTGCGCCTTTTGCTTATACCGCGTGCTTCATCGGCGCCATCTGCATGCTGGTGCAGCTCTATCCGTTCGCTTGGGCGGGTGTTTGCGAGCCCGGCCGTCCCTTATGTGGAAAACTGCTCTGCACGGTTCGCGGCGAATGGCATTTGGCGTGGCTCGTGCCCACCAATGGCATCGGCAACAGCTTGACGCATGTGAATTGGCTCGGGAATGGCTATCCCGCTTATCTCCTCACGGCATTCGCGATGCCGGCTCTCTATGGCAGCTGGCGTTTCATCTTGTTTTCCTATCTCGCCGGGCCTTTCGCGTCAGAACTCACGACATCCAATATCAATGAATGGCCCGCTGTCTGGTGCCTGTTCAGCATAGGGCTGTGCCTGACCATCATCAAGACTCCGCTCCGTCATCATCTCTACATCGTGACTCCCTATTGGCGGCTCGCCTCTTTGCTGCGCCGCAAGGTGGACGCGCCAATATTACAGAGCGCGATCGATGAGAGTGGAGAGACAGTCGTCGAGGATCCAACCTGATTCGATCCTTTCCGCTGAAAGGAGGCGCGCAGCGGTCCTTGCGCCTTTGCGCAACGCGCTCGAACCGATTAGATTGGCCGAAGCTGGAGGTCCTGCCCATGAATTCGTCTGTTGCATCTTCCCATTATCTGTTCGAATCGTCCCGCGTAAGCCGTATCTTTCCGCGGCTTCGCGCTTTTTTCGTCTTCGTCCTCCTAGGGGTAAGCGTTTCAGGCTGCGGCTATAACACGATCCCCACTTACGAGGAGCAGGCCAAGGCCAAATGGGCCGATGTGCAAAATCAATATCAGAGGCGCGCCGATCTCATTCCCAATCTGGTCGCGACCGTGCAAGGTTATGCCAAGCAGGAAAAGGATGTGCTCACCTCCGTCGTCGAGGCCCGTGCCAAGGCGACGTCCGTAAAAATCGACGCTTCGCAATTGACCGATCCCGACAAGGTCAAGCAATTCCAGGATGCCCAGGCGCAATTGTCCGGGGCGCTTGGCCGGCTCCTCGCGGTCAGTGAGAATTATCCCGACTTGAAATCCAATCAGAACTTCCTCGCCCTCCAATCGCAGCTCGAAGGCACCGAAAACCGCATCTCCGTCGCGCGGCGCGATTATATCGATGCTGTCCGGGCCTATAATCTGAGCCTCAAGACCTTTCCGAGCTTGCTTTGGGCGGCGACCTTCTTTCGTGGCAACAAGCCGATGGCCGAATTCGCCGCCAACGAAGCAGCGCAGACGCCTCCGCAAGTCAAATTTTGACGCCGGGCTTTTCCGCACGCCGCGCAAGGATGACACTTTTGGCTAGGGTTTGGCGGCGCGACAAGCGCTTTCCACGTCGTGTGGAAATGCCCCCAGTCACCGGGCTTTGCCTCGCGGCGGCCCTATTCGCGGCTTTCGCCTTCGTCAACCTGGCGGTGGCCTATGCGCTTCCGCCCCTGACCGGGCGTGTCGTGGATTCCGCCAATATTATTCCGCCCGCCGTTGCCGACCGTATCATCCCAAAGCTTGCCTCGCTCGAAGCCAAATCCGGCATTCAGCTCGTTGTGGCGACGGTAAAATCGCTCGAGGGCGACGAGATCGAGCCTTACGCCAACGCGCTTTTTCGCGCCTGGGGGCTCGGCGAGAAGCAAAAAAACAATGGCGTCCTGCTTCTCGTCGCGCCCAATGAGCACAAGGTGCGGATCGAAGTCGGCTATGGCCTCGAAGGCACCCTGACCGACGCCTTGTCGAAAATCATCATCACCAATGCGATGGCGCCGCGCTTCAAGACTGGCGATTTCGGCGGCGGCATCGAGCGCGGCGTCGACGACATCATCACCGTTTTGACGACGGATTCCTCGGAGTGGCAAAAGCGCCCGGATCTGCGCATCGTCAGCCAGGATTCGACTTTGGATGACCTCGGCCCCTGGATTGCTCTTGGGCTCTTCGTGCTCCTCTTCTATTTGCTGACGCCGCCCCGTGAGCGCGGCAATTTCCTGTCCTTCCTGCTCGGCATGCTGATGAGTTCCGGGCGAGGCGGTCGATACGATGGCGGCTGGGGGAGCGGCTCCGGCGGCGGGTGGTCCGATGGCGGCGGCTTTTCCGGCGGCGGCGGCTCGTCGGGCGGCGGCGGCGCATCAGGGAGTTGGTGATGATGCATCTCTCGGCGGAAGACCAGCGCCGCATAGGCGCCGCGATCAAGGCGGCCGAGGCGACAACAGCGGGCGAAATCGTATGCGTGCTGGCACGCGCGTCCTCCGATTATATGACCTACGCGACCGCCTGGTCGGCGCTCATCGCCTTGATCGCGCCTTGGGTTCTTCTCGCCTTGACGAATTTTTCCGTGCGCGAGATCTTTTTGGCGCAGATCGTCCTTTTCGTGGTGCTTTTTTTAATCTTTTCCGAGTCTTCGCTGAGCCGCGTCCTCGTTCCGCGCCGCGCGCGGCGCGCAGAAGCGCATCGCGCCGCGATGGAGCAATTCATGATACGCGGCATGGCGCGCAAGAAAAACCGCGCGGGTGTCCTGATCTTCGTCTCGCTCGCCGAACATTACGCCCGCATCGTCGCTGATGAGGGGATCGCGAGCAAAGTCGAACAGTCCGTCTGGCAGGATGCGATCGACGCTCTTCTGGAGCGGGTGAGTTATGGCGAGATCGCGGACGGTTTCGTGATCACGATCGAGAAATGCGGGGCCGTCCTGGCCGCGCATTTTCCGCCCGGAACCGATGACGAGGACCAGCTCCCCGACCGGATATATCTGATTTGAAGCAGAGCATGTCCCGAAAAAGTTGCTCGACTTTTTCGATAAGGACATGCTCCAACTCTTTGAATTTGAGCGATTCCGTTTCGATCACGTGATCGGGAGCTCTGGCGTGATCGAGCCGGATTGACTTTAGTTGGCGGCGGCCTACTTGCCAGGTCATCAGCAAAAAAGACAAGGAGAAGCCGCACATGTTCCGGATCGAATTTGTTGGGGTGCACCGCGAAGGCGCCCCGCCCGAGGTTCTCGACCGGATGACGACCGATCTAACCAATCTTCCGCAGGTTGTTGCGCACGCAAAATCGCTTTTTTCCAACGCTGTTGCACAGCGGGTCCATAAGCCGCTGCCGCGTGGGTTCCGGATTTTGGACATCCAAGGGACAGAGGTTGCACACTGGAGCGTGGACGATTCCTAGAGCGCTCGACCGCCGCGTGGAATCGCGTGATAAAAAAGAATTGCTCAAATTCAAAGAATTGGAGCATGTAAAAATCGAAAAAGCCGAGCAACTTTTAAGGACATGCTCGAAAGCATGGACTTCGAAAAGTTGCGAACCTTTCCGATTTGATCGTGCGTCGGAAGGAAGCAATTGGCAGCGGAGTCTCCTGCTTCGGATAAAATCACGCGAGCAAAAAACTTCAGATCGTGATTCGTTTAAACAGCGCGCGATAAATTGGATTATCTGGCCCGCGTTTAACCAAGATCCATGTTGCTCAAGAGCGGAATTCGGCGTTTTGGAGGAGTAAGCACGAAAAGCTTTCTCGGATACAAGTGCCCGGGCCAAAGCTAAAACGATTAACGCCCGATCGCATTGTTCAAAGCATTTTTGTGAAATCTAGATTCGATTTTCCGCGGTCCAAATAC
>VDMG01000039.1 GCA_006514895.1 Beijerinckiaceae bacterium | reverse complement strand
TCTTGTGCCTGCGCGGGCGGCCAGGTCAGCCATGCAGCCGCGACGAGGATGATCCATCTGCTGCGACTTTCCACTTGTCACGCTCCCTCGGCGAGATGACTTGCGCATGACTATATAAGCCTATCCACCCCGCAACAGCCACGGGTTCGACCTTGAGCGCCGCGCCAAGCGATATCAACCCGTCTCGATCGGTTTATCCCCATGACCAAAGAAGCCATCGAAATGCTCCGTCCACCGCCAGTCCAGGGCCCGCCTGTCAAGGACACTTCCGCCCAAGACACCCACGCCACGCTCACGCTCTCCGCGCCGCGCGCGATAGAACTCGCGCGGCTCGCGACAAGGCGTGAACACGACCTTCTTGGCGAGGCGGACGTTCCAGCGGATGCCTATTGGGGCATCCACACGCTACGCGCTGTGGAGAATTTCTCGATCACCGGCATTCCGATCAGGCATTTCCCCGAGCTCGTCCGCGCCCTGGCGCTTGTCAAGCAGGCAGCGGCGCGCGCCAACCGGCGTCTTAAACAATTGCCGGCTGAGAAGGCGGATGCGATTGATCGCGCCTGCGATCTCATCGCCAAGGACAGGCGCTACCTCGATCAATTCGTGGTCGATATGGTGCAGGGCGGCGCGGGCACATCGACCAATATGAACGCCAATGAAGTTGTCGCCAATGTCGCGCTGGAGCTCTTGGGGCATCGCCGGGGTGAGTATCAATTCCTGCACCCGATCGACGACGTCAATATGGCCCAATCGACAAACGATGCCTATCCGACGGCGTTAGGGCTTTCTTTGATCTTCGCAACCGAGCCACTTGTGCAGGCGCTGCAAGAACTAGCCTATGCGTTCAAGGCCAAGGCGGTCGAATTCGCCGATGTGCTCAAGATCGGCCGCACCCAATTGCAGGACGCGGTGCCGATGACACTCGGGCAGGAATTCGATGCGTTTCATACGACTGTGAAGGAGGATATCGACCGCTTGCAGGAGGCCGCCGCGCTGTTTCGGGAGGTGAACCTTGGCGCAACCGCGATCGGCACCGGCATTACCGCCGATGCACGGTACGCTTCGCTTGCCGTCGAAGAATTGGCCAGAGCCTCCAGCGAGCCGATGGTGCTCGCCGCCAATTTGATCGAAGCGACCTCGGACATGGGCGCCTTTGTTCTGTTCTCCGGCGTGCTCAAGCGCATCGCAGCGAAGCTTTCGAAGATTTGCAACGATCTTCGCCTGCTCTCCTCCGGTCCGCGGGCGGGCTTCGGCGAAATCCGTCTGCCTCCGGTCCAAGCCGGCTCCTCGATCATGCCGGGCAAGGTCAACCCGGTGATCCCCGAGGTCGTGAGCCAGGTCGCCTACCTCGTCATAGGCGACGATCTGACGGTCACGATGTGCGCCGAGGGGGGGCAGCTCCAGCTCAACGCGTTCGGGCCGACGATCGGCTATTCGATCCTCACGTCTCTGCGGATGCTGACCGCCGCGATCGATACGTTGACGAGGCGCTGCGTCAACGGCATCGAGGCCGATCGCGAACGCTGCCTCGGCTTTGTCGAAAACAGTATAGGTCTTGTGACCGCGCTTGGGCCCGTGCTCGGCCACGAGACCTGCTCGCGCATCGCCCGCCGTGCCCTGGATGAGCGGCGCACGATTGCCGAACTTGTCATAGAAGAGGGTTTGCTGACAGAAGCAAGGCTCAAAGAGCTGCTCCGGCTTGAAGCAATGACCCGGCCTTCGCGTATCGCGATGACGGCCCCGGTGAACCAAGGAGCTAGAACATGATCGGTTTAGACGGAGTCGGGACCATGCTCCAAGATTTTTGATTTCGTACGATCTTATCGCGAAACCGGTGTCTTCTTTCGAAGGTCCCGCTCCAAAAAAATGTTTCACGCGAAACATTCTTGCCATGCAAGGTTCAGCGCATTTACTTCGCGTCGGCGGCCTTCAAAATTTCAGCACAAAGCGATCGCTTTCGCTATTTTTCCCTGTCCTGATCCTTCAACCGATAGGTGGGCGGCAGGGTCCACACACCTCCCGGATAATCCTTGGTGTCCACGCGCGACACGACACGATGAGTGCGAGCGACAAAACGATCACATTCCATCAGTTGGCATCATGCTGGGCAGCGTAGCCTAGAGGATTTGCAGGCGAAGTTGACATCTGTTCGCTGCCCGAAAGTGCTATAAGTCTCTGAGAGCGGTATCGAATCGGTTGAGTGCTTACACTCAACGTGACGCCGTTCGAGCGCTGCTTGGGGAACATCGTGACCTCTACGGTCTTCTACAAGAGCTTGCACCGCAGCCGCGACGCCGGCTTCTGGGATCATGCGATCACGACGTTTTCGGCGAAGACGCGCAGATGATGGAGGGTATGAACATGCCGGCCGTTCTTGAAGGAAAAGTAGCCCTGGTGACAGGAGTAAGCTACGACGGACAGATCGGGCAAGCCGTCGCCAAAAAGCTGGCAGAGAGCGGGGCCGCGCTCGCGATTTGCGCACGTACACAGAGCAACGTAGAAGCGCGCGCGGAGGAGCTGCGCCAAACCAGCGCGCGCGTCCTTGCCGTCGCCGCATCTCTGACCGATGAAGCCAAAGTGCGTCAGTTGATAGAGCGTGCCTTAAGCGAATACAGAAGGATCGACATTTTGGTCAATCTGGCAGGGGGCCTTACCTGCTACAAGCTCGCCGTCGAGCACAGCCTCGATGATTGGACTCAAGAATTGAACAATAACCTCCTGAGCGCGTTTTTGACCTCGCGAGCAGTATTCCCGCACATGCAGGAATCCGGGGGCGGGGCAATCATCAACTTCGCTCGCGCCGGACTTCCCCAGGCCAACATGGTAGCCTACAACTGCGCCAAGGCAGGAATCGAGGCTCTCACACGCACGCTGGCGCTGGAAGGAAGAGATTCGGGAATCCGTGTCAATGCCGTGGCCCCCGGCCTTGTCGATACTGCATCGAACATTGCCGCGATGAAACCCAAAGATCTGAAGCGCTGGGCCAAACGTGAGGACATCGCCGAGACCGTCCTTTTCCTCGCTTCTCAGGCCGGTGCGGGAATTACGGGTCAAGTGATTGCAGTAACGGGTGCAGGAGTGTAGCCATTAGTCGTGCTTTTGTCTCATCCACGCAGCGGTGTCGCGCGCGTCGCGGCTGGATCCGAGGCAGTATCTATGTTCGTCGAGCGAGTTGAAGAGATCAGTTATCGTGAGCCGGTCATCTGGCCTCATGGCGCGATCCAGCGCATGATTGTCGTGTGGGCCAAATCAATTCCGCGCTCAGCCATCATTTCCACGAGATCCCGAAGACTGAGTTTGAACCGGAAATACCAACGCATCCGAGGATGATGATCTCGCGGTCGAAATGGCGGCCCTTGAAGAGATCATCAATGCTGGTCATCCGGGTTCGCTTCCTCTAATGTTGCGTTCTGCAGCAAATATGCCTCGCTTCTGCTGTTCGCACCAGAGCCTCCGCTTTGGCCTTTGCCCCCAACATTGGGGTTAAGCCGTGTCTATGTCCCCACTTCCAGTCAGCACGCTCGGTACGCCGCGCATCGGTACCCGCCGTGAACTGAAGCTCGCGCTCGAAAGCTTCTGGTCGGGCAAATGCGACGAGACGGCTCTTCTCGAAACCGCGGCGGCCTTACGCGCCGCCAACTGGGCGCGCCAGAAAGCGCTTGGCGTCACCGTCATTCCGTCGAACGATTTCTCGCTCTACGACCAGGTCCTCGACACCAGCGTCATGATTGGGGCGATCCCTGAGGTCTATGGCTGGAAAGGCGGGAACGTTTCGCTGGAGACCTATTTCGCTATGGCGCGCGGCTCTCAAGGCGAGACGCACGATCATGCTTGCGCTCACGGTCATCACGACCACGGTCATGGTGCTCCCGCGCAAGAGATGACCAAATGGTTCGACACCAACTATCACTACATGGTGCCCGAATTCGCGAAGGGACAAACCTTCAACCTCTCGTCGCTCAAGCCGGTCGATGAATACCGGGAAGCCAAGGCGCTCGGCTATCAGACGCGGCCGGTCCTTCTGGGGCCGGTCACTTACCTGAAGCTCGCCAAGAGCAAGGACGCGACGCTCGATCCCTTATCGCTGCTCGGCGAATTGATCCCCGTCTATATCGATGTGTTGCGTCGGCTTGCCGCTAATGGCGCCGAGTGGGTTCAGCTCGACGAGCCCCGCCTCGTGCTCGATCTCGATGATGCGACTCGGGACGCGCTTCGCCAGACCTACGCGACCTTCGCTCACGCGCTGCCGAAGTTGAAGATCATGCTGGCGACCTATTTCGGCGGCCTCGGTGACAATCTCGATACGGCGCTTTCGTTTCCTGTCGCGGGTCTTCACATTGATCTCGTCCGCGCACCGGGGCAACTTGACAACGTGCTGGCCTGGGCTCCCCAAGGGTTGGTCCTATCGCTTGGCGTCATCGACGGGCGCAACATCTGGCGCGCGAATCTGCCGGCGCTGCTCGATCGCCTCGAGCCGATCGTCGCCAAGCGCGGCACGGACCATGTTCAGATTGCACCATCCTGCTCGCTTCTGCATGTCCCGATCGATCTCGATCAGGAGACAGATCTCGATCCTAATCTGAAGACCTGGCTCGCCTTCTCCGTGCAGAAGATGGAGGAGCTTTCGGCCCTCGGCAAAGCGCTCGTCAACGGCCGCGAAGCTGTCATCCAGCAGATCGCGGACTCGGCGGTGGCCGCCGGCAATCGGCAAACCTCCCCGAAAGTGCATGATGCGGCCGTCGCCGCCCGCCTTGCGACGATCACGCCCGATATGGCGCGGAGGGGAAGTAGTTTCGACGTCCGGCGGAAGGTCCAGCAGCAGGCGCTGAATCTTCCAAGCTTCCCGACGACGACGATCGGATCATTCCCCCAGACCGATGAAGTGCGCAAAGCACGTGCGGCCCACGCCAAGGGGACACTCAGTGATGCGGATTACGCCGCCTTCCTGCGTAAGGAGACTGAGGCGGCCGTGCGCTGGCAGGAGGAAATCGGCATCGACGTGCTCGTCCATGGTGAGTTCGAGCGCAACGACATGGTGCAGTATTTCGGGGAGCAACTCGCCGGATACGCCTTCACCAAGCATGCCTGGGTGCAAAGCTACGGCTCGCGCTACGTTCGCCCGCCGATCATCTTCGGTGACGTGTCACGACCGAAGCCGATGACGGTCGACTGGTCCTCGTACGCCCAATCGCTGACGAAACGGCCCATGAAGGGCATGCTGACCGGGCCAGTCACCATGCTGCAATGGTCCTTCGTGCGCGATGACCTGCCGCGCGATCAGGTCTGCCGCCAGATCGCGCTCGCGCTACGCGATGAGGTGACGGACCTGGAAGCAGCCGGTATCGGCATCATCCAGATCGATGAGCCGGCCATCCGAGAGGGCTTGCCGCTGCGGCGGGGCGACTGGAAAACCTATCTCGACGGGGCGGTGGAATGCTTTCGGCTTTCGGCGTCGGGCGTTAGGGACGAGACGCAGATCCACACTCACATGTGTTATTCAGAGTTCAATGACATCATCGATTCCGTCGGCGCGATGGACGCCGACGTGATCTCGATCGAAACATCGCGCTCCCGAATGGAGCTCCTCGACGCCTTTATTACCTACCGCTATCCGAATGAGATCGGCCCGGGTGTCTACGACATCCACTCTCCTCGCGTACCGGCCGTCGGCGAAATGGCTAGCCTTCTCAACAAGGCCAAAGAACATCTCTCTCCGGACCAGATCTGGGTTAATCCGGACTGTGGTCTCAAGACTCGGAAATGGGCTGAGGTGCGGCCAGCGCTCGTCAACATGGTCGAGGCTGCGAAGCAGATCCGCACCTAGGCGCAGTAGGTGTCAACGCCGCAATAAAAACCGGCCAGCGGGCCGGAGGAAGACCAGTTTCGGCCGGGCATAGTACTCTACGC
>VDMG01000040.1 GCA_006514895.1 Beijerinckiaceae bacterium | reverse complement strand
AATGGGGCCAGAGGTATACTGGGGTATACTGGTCGTGAGAGCAATCTGGCTCTATTTCGAGCTATGGGCAAAAGTTGGTGACGGCGTAATGAGGTGAGGCGGCGTATCGTGGGGTGTTCGAAGCCCCACTCTCCATCAAAGGAAGATACGCCGTGACCCAAGATAATATCGTGAAGTTCGCCGAACCAGGAAGACCCAGGGAATTTGCTGCGTCTTGCACGGAATTGCCCGCCATGTTCTCCAGATCGGGATTTTGACATCGGGGTGACCGGCTTCTCCATTCCTGAATCGACAGCCTGATCGATGCACTTGGTCGAGGAGCCGGGCAATCCCGAAGAGGACCAAGTGCCGCCAATCCCGGACGGGCCTTCTGTTGCCCGCCACGGCAATCTCTCGGCGCAATGATGCCCTTCACGGCCGCGAAGCTTGGCGCCGTGATCGTGGTCGTCAGCGGGCGGCGGGAAGCCGGGTCTGACGTCGCTGATCGTGCCCATATGCCGTATCCCTCCCGATTTGGCACCTTTACACGCGGCGAACTCCCATGCTGAATGCGGCGATCATTAGCTGATCCTCGTTGTCGTCGAGGCGCCTACGCCGGAGCAAACCAGCGCGGCCACCCGCACGCTCGCAGAGGGTTTGTCGAAAAAGACTGATCTTTTCCGCAGAAGAAGGGGGCGGGGCGTTCTTTCAGCAGAACCGTCTCCTGTTCCTACCTACGGAGCAGGTCGCACGTACACAAATCAACTCGCGAACGCCGAACCGATCATCGGCGTCTTGGCGAAGGACCCGAGCCTGCGAGGGCTCGCTCTGACACTTTCGTTTGGTCTCGAAGGATTGAAGTTAGGCAGGCTTTCCCTTGATGACTTAGCCCGAACCCTGGACATGGCGGCGGAGACATTGGAAAGCGTCGCCGCCTCGCGACCCGCGAGCTTTTCCTGGGATGCGCTGTTGCGAGGCAACGCGCAACCGACTGGTTTGCGCGGCCTAATAGCAGTCATACCGCATCTCGCCACCGGAGAACTCGAGCCCGGCCGGAGAGCAACGGATGCGATCAGGCGGAGTGCCGCTGACCTGCAGCTTGCATCCAACTTTCAGGCAAACGTTCGCCTGACCGGTCCTGTACCAATATCCGACGATGAGTTCGCAAGCGTCAAGAAGGGCTTCGCTTTTAACAGCACCGTTACCGGGCTGACCGTGCTGGCCATTCTTTGGCTGGCCTTGCGCTCATGGCGACTTGTTCTGGCCGTAGCCATCACCTTAACAGTCGGTTTGGTTATCACCGCCGGCTTGGGATTTCTCCTCGTCGGCGCGTTGAACCCGATCTCGATCGCATTTGCCATACTGTTCGTCGGATTGGCGCCGACTTCGCGTCCAACGGCCACGAGCTCCGGGCGCCGGACGATGTTGACGGTCTTCAGGCCACGCGTCTTCGCGAAGGCGATCACCCACCGCCCGACACCGGAATTGGCGGCGTTCTGCACCACCCACTCGCCCGGCTTCAGATCGACATACTCGCTGAGCAGCAGCGCCGCGGTCGGGGGATTGATGGCCATCGTCATCGTGAATCTTATCTCAGGGGATTCTGACGCGAAGTGTAACGCCTTGGGACGCTCGGGCATTGTCCAGGCGCAAGTGTAATCCCCTGCGCCTGGGCCGTAAACGGACGGATCGTGGATATTGTCGTCGATCGAAGCGGTCAGGTGCGTGCGGCAATCATCGACTTTGGCGGGTTTCTCGGCGACGGGTTCGCCAGCCTTAAAAACCGGGGATACTCTCAATTGATTGCTGGTCAGATCGACCATCACATGGTCCATCTTTCCGTCGGACGGAAAGCGAATCAGCCGCCAGTCCACGGCAATCTTGCGGGTGCCAACGTCGTGATTGGCCGGCCAATGATTCTTCTCAATGATCCGCTCGTCCGTTCCGTGACGAAACTTGAGCACTGGCTGAACTTGTCTGGCAACGCAGCGCTCTCACGAGACCGACTGCGGGATCGGAGAATCAATGCTAAACGACGCCTCCGGCGCCGACGCCCTTTCAGATCAAGGTCGGCTGATACGTGACGGCAGTCCTTCTCCTTCACGTGCCAGTCAGCGCGGATTGGACGGGTTCGTATTTTTCGCTGCAGACGTGCAGACGGGATTTGGAGCTTTTGTCGCAGTTTACCTCACGACACAGAAATGGCCGCAGGTCGATATCGGACTAATCCTAACGATAGGCAGTCTGGTGAGTTTGGCTAGCCAGATCCCGGGAGGTGCGATCATTGACGTCGCACGCTCCACACGGCGGGCCGCCGCCTTAGCCATCATTGCGATCGGCGCTAGCGCATTTGCGATCGCCGCATGGCCGATTTTCGCCATGGTCCTTGCTTCCCGGCTCGTGCATGCGATCGCCAGCTCTGTGCTGGCGCCGGCGATAGCGGCGATTAGTCTCAGTCTCGTCGGCCGAGATGCGATTTCCCAGCGACTGGGTCGCAATGCATCCTTTGCCTCGATTGGGAGTGGCCTTGCCGCCGCCGGAATGGGGGCATGCGGCTATTATCTGTCAAGTCGTGCCGTATTTTTCGTCGCCGCCGCTATGGTCGCGCCGGCCCTGATCGCGCTTTATCGGATACGAGCGCATGAAATTGATCCGGCAAGGCCGCACGGCGGCCGCAATAAACATAACCTAGGCGTCTCTGCTTCCGGTCTGCATCCTCTTTTTGCTAATCGGCCGCTGCGGCTCTTCGCTGGTTGTGCCTTCCTTTTTTGCCTCGCCAATGCGGCCATGCTGCCCCTCGCCGCGAGCATGCTAACGCTGCGTTCCAGCCAATCGGCGACAATCCTCGTCGCCACGAGCATCGTCGTGCCTCAGTTCATCGTTGCCGCGCTTTCGCCAGGGGTTGGCCGCAAGGCGCAGCAGTGGGGGCGCAGACCGCTTCTTGTCCTCGCATTCGGCGTGTTGAGCATCCGCGGTGTATTATTCGCGCTCGTCGTAAACCCTGAACTTCTGGTTGCGGTGCAGTTTCTCGATGCTATTTCTGCCGCCGTGCTTGGGGTGTTAGTTCCGTTGACTGTGGCCGACGTATCGCGCGGCACAGGACATTTCAACCTGGCACAGGGAGTGATTGGTTGCGCGGTTGGCATTGGCGCCGCGGTCAGCACGGCTATCGTTGGCTATCTTAACGATCGATTCGGCAGCCAAACAGCATTCGTGACTTTGGCATGCATCGCTGCCTTTGGCTTTGCGTTCGTATGGATGGTGATGCCCGAGACTCGTCCGCGCGGAAATAGCAATTGAGCGTCCGCGATCAGGGCGAAACGATTTTCGCCCGTGGCGAAGCTTTCTCAATCAATTGCCTGTATGTTCCCAAATACTACTCGGCCACGCGTCGAGCCGTAAATCGTTCTTCGAATCGCATTCTGATTCCGCTACGTGACAAGCGCTGCAATCCGCAAACGGCGCCGATCGCGCTCGTCTCGTCCTCGACGATATAGCCGGTCAGACCATCCTCAATCACTTCCGGCACGGAACCGCGGTTGAACGCAATCACCGCTTTGACCAGGCCAAAGGGCTCCGGCCAATCGATTGGCACGAAGCAATGCCAGTGCGCCACTCAGAAAATCAGACTTTTGCGCGTCGGTAATTGCTCCGATAAAATCGACATTCGGCTTGAGGAGCGGGCGGATGGTCTCGTCGAAATAGTCCTGATCCGCTGCGTCTATCTTTGCAGCGATTTTGATTGGTAAACCGCAGCGTTCAGCAATTCGAATGGCACGATCCACAGCCTTTTCCGGCGAGATTCGGCCGAGAAAGGCAAGGTAAGAGGGGCCAACCGGGCGCGGAGTCAGCAAACTTATTGGCAGTCCGTGAACCGTGCCGATCCAATTCGCGTTAGAGATCGGCCGCCTTTGCGAATTAGAGATCGATACCAGGGGAACCGACGAAAACACTGAAAACACCGGCTGATGTTCGGGGAGGTCGAGAAAAATGGCGTCACCTGTCGCGACATCGCAGAAAGTGGATAGTAATCGAGGTGGAAATGCACCAAGTCGAAGTCTTTCGCGTGCCGACAAACGTATTCGACCGTCATCACGTGGAGCGCGTTGGGATCGCGGACCAAACCATCGAGCCGGAGTGCCTTTGACCACATCGGCTCCAGCCGCGCCTTGGTCAGTGAATCCCCGCATGTCCCAGATCAACGAGTTCCTCGGTCAGCCACGAAATGACTCGCCCTGTGCCGCCGTGGAATTTTGGAGGGGCAGCCTCAGTCAGGGGAGAAACCTGAGCTATGCGCAAACGTTGGACTCCGGCGAATGGCTTTATGGGATCAATGGGTTGCACGAGGATGGTCTGGCTGTGCGACAGGTTTTGGGTGGAAATTAGACAAGGGAGGTCTCGCCCGGGTGGCCCGAGCTAGTGTTCGCCCAAGCGACCGGAAGTCTAAAATCGCTAAACGATTGTTCGATGCAAGGAAACCAGATGCCGGCCAAACTTTTCCCCTATTTCCAGTCCACGTTGTGCGATCAATGGAAGACCTAACCGAATATAGAAATCGGCCATTGGCGTTCTTCGGCCGCTACATAATGATGCGTCGCCTGTCCCATGCGGCCATTCTTATGGCGGTCGTGTCCGCGGTCGGCTTCTCGGTCACCACGCAGTATGGCATCAAATATTTGGTCGATACGCTGTCGGCAGGAGCGCAAGGCGTTAATCCTTGGCTGGCGTTTTATTTGTTGGTTTTCTTCGTTGCGGCCGATAATCTGCTGTGGCGCGTGGCCAGCTGGATTGCGGCCTATACGTTTGTGCAAGTCACCGGTGATTTACGCGCGGACCTTTTTCGCTATCTGACAGGCCACGCGCCCAGCTACTTCGCCAAACGATTGCCTGGCGTATTGACGAGCCGCATCACGGCGACATCGAATGCAATCTTTACCATAGAAAACATGTGTGCGTGGAACATACTGCCCCCTTGCATAGCGACCGTTGGCGCCATCGCCTTTTTGAGCACGGTCAGCGTTTGGATGGCTGCATTCCTGGCCATTGTTTCCGGCATTGTCGTTGGGGCGATTTTCCGTATCGCCGCCGCCGGAAAGCCCCTGCATCATGACTTTGCTGAGAAAGCCGCCGCGGTCGACGGCGAAATGATTGACGTCATCGGTAACATTGGCCTCGTGAAGGCGTTTGGCGGCCTACTGCGTGAGCACGGCCGCTTTAGCATCACAGTTAACCAGGAGTTGACGGCTCGCCGGCAAAGCCTGCTGTATCTGGAAAAACTACGGCTGATGCATGCTTTTCTGACTGTCATCTTGATGCTCGGCCTGCTCGCCTGGGCAATCCGGCTCTGGCAGCAAAAATCGGCGACCGCTGGGGATGTTATTCTCGTCTGCACGCTTGGAATATCGGTGCTGAGTGCCACGCGCGATCTCGCGGTCGCCCTCGTCGACGCCACCCAACACATGGCTCGCCTCTCCGAAGCCCTTGCCACGCTCTTGTGTCCACACGAGCTACGAGACCATCCCCAAGCGGCTGCTCTCGTGCCGAGCGGCGCTCGGGTCGATTTTGAGAACATTGTTTTCCGCTATCCCGAAGGCCGGAAGGTCTTCGAGAATTTCGATCTCACTCTTCGGGCAGGCGAGCGGGTCGGTCTCGTCGGCCCGTCGGGCGCCGGCAAATCCACCCTAATCGCGCTCCTGCAGCGATTCTACGATGTCCAGGGAGGCCGCATCCGAATCGACGGACAGGATATTTGCCGGATCACCCAGGCAAGCCTTGGACAGACCTTCGCTTTTGTACCGCAGGATACCACTCTTTTTAATCGGTCGCTTCTGGAGAACATCCGCTACGGCCGCCCCGAGGCGACTGACGAGGAAGTTTGGGAGGCGGCCATCGCCGCACGATGCCGGCGATTTATTCAAAATCTCCCGCAAGGCCTCGATACAGTCGTCGGCGATAGGGGGA
>VDMG01000047.1 GCA_006514895.1 Beijerinckiaceae bacterium | reverse complement strand
TTGTCCAAACCACGAAGGCTGCGTAGGTTCTCAACCAGCGACGCTCGCTTCGCGCCTTTCAACATCAAGCGGGACATTGCCCTGGCAGTCAGGGGGCCGGCCTTAAGCCACACCGGCCAAATCGAATTTTGGGGCTTTCCTTCAATCCAAACGGAATGCGTGATGTCATTGCGCAACGGGGTAAACGTCTGGAGTGCCTCGAGATAGCTCTGGATGTGGTCAATTTGATCGAGCGGGACCGCTCGGTGACGGAGCAGGTTGAACAGGGCGTCGCGCTTTTCGGTAAAGCCGAGGCCGCTGGTCAACAACTTTATGGAAGTGACGTCCGCGCCGCTGACGGTCGCCATAATTTTCTGCATGAGAACTTCATGCTGGGCGAACCACTGTACATGTCAATCGACGCAAACCGTTATCGGGTTTACGCATACGGCAATGTGTATGACGTTAGCGCCGATCTCAAAATACATCTTATTTAGAATCTTACAGCTTAGTTTATCAATAGCGCGCCATGCGCATGAGTTGTTCAGAACCCGAAAGGAGTTCACGAAACCCCGCGTTCCGGGGCTAGAATGCCGCCCGGAATCGGACAAGAGCGATGATCGCGCGCACGGACCCCAATCAAGACAGCAATGAAGACGTTGACCAGCTCCGCGACGGCGCGGGCTTCGTGCATCTGCATGTTCACAGTTCCTATTCGCTGCGTGAAGGAGCGATGAGCGTCGCCAAACTTGCCAAGCTTGCCGCCGCGGATTTTATGCCGGCGCTTGCGATCACCGATTCGAACAATCTTTTCGGCGCCCTGGAGTTTTCCGAAAAACTCGCCAAGGAGGGCGTGCAGCCGATCATTGGCATTCAAATCACCCTAGATTTGCAGGATGGTGCGGCGATGGCCCCGCGCGGCGAGGCGAACTCCGGCCACGCATCCATCGTGCTCCTGGCGCAGGACGCCGCGGGATATTTGAATTTGATGCACATTGCCTCGCGTGCGTGGCTCGACCCAAACCCTGGGGATCCGCCGCATGTTGACATTGCGCGCCTCGAGGGGCGAACAGAAGGGCTGATCGCGCTGACAGGCGGCCCAAATGGTCCCCTCGATCGCGCCTTCGCCCACGGCCGGCCCGAGCTTGCCTTTAACCGCGCGGCGGCGCTCGGGCGGTTATTTCCGGCCAGGCTCTATGTCGAAATCCAGCGCCACGGACTTGCCTCTGAACGCGCGATCGAACCGCTTCTCCTCGATCTTGCCTATCGCGCCCCGCTGCCGCTCGTTGCCACCAACGAGGTTTTTTTCGCGGCGGCCTCCGATTATGAAGCGCATGATGCCTTGATCTGCATCGCGGAAGGAACCGTCGTCAGCGATGGCGCACGCCGCCAGCTCTCGCCCGAGCATCGTTTCAAGACGCGGGCAGAAATGACCGCGCTTTTCGCGGATGTTCCGGAGGCAACCCGCAACAGCGTTGAGATTGCGCTGCGTTGCGCCTACCGGCCGTTGAGCCGCAAGCCGATTCTGCCGCGTTTTGCCGATGGCGGGATCGAGGACGAGGTGAGGCAACTCCGCGCCAGGGCGGAGGCGGGCCTAGCGGCGCGGCTTGCCGCGCATGGCCCAGCGCAAGGCTTCACGGCCGCCGACTATCACGCAAGGCTCGCCTTCGAGCTCGACGTGATCGTCAAGATGAATTTCCCGGGCTATTTCTTGATCGTCGCGGATTTCATCAAATACGCAAAATCGCGGGATATTCCGGTTGGGCCGGGACGCGGGTCAGGGGCCGGATCCTTGGTTGCCTATGCGCTGACGATCACCGATCTCGACCCGATCCGCTTCGGGCTTTTGTTCGAGCGCTTCCTCAATCCCGACCGCGTGTCGATGCCGGATTTCGACATCGATTTCTGTCAGGATCGGCGTGACGAGGTGATTGCTTATGTCCGCCGCCGCCATGGTACCGATAAGGTCGCGCAGATCATCACCTTCGGCTCTTTTCTGGCCCGCGGCGTCATGCGCAATACCGGCCGCGTCCTCGAAATGCCGCTGGGGCAAGTCGACAAGCTCGCCAAGCTGGTACCCCAGAATCCGGCGGCGCCGGTCAGCCTCAAACAAGCCATCGAGTCCGAGCCGCGTTTGAAGGAGGCCGCCGAAACGGAGCCTCGCGTGGCAAAAATGCTGCAGATCGCGCAAACGCTCGAAGGGCTCTATTCCAACGCCTCGACTCATGCGGCGGGTATCGTCATCGGCGACCGGCCGCTCGAAGAACTCGTGCCGCTTTATCGCGATCCGAAGTCCGACATGCCGGCAACCCAGTTCAACATGAAATGGGTCGAGCAGGCGGGCCTTGTGAAGTTCGATTTTCTCGGCCTCAAGACGCTGACGATCATCGCCAACTGTCTCAAGCTTCTCAGAAGGCGCGGCATTGAGCTTGACCTCGCGAGAATTCCTCTCGACGACAGGGAAACCTTCGCCATGCTGGAGCGCGGCGAAACGGCTGGGGTGTTCCAGCTTGAAAGTGCCGGCATGCGCAAGGCCCTTTCCGACATGCGGGCCGACCGTTTCGAGGACATTATCGCGCTCGTGGCGCTCTACCGGCCGGGGCCCATGGCGAATATTCCTGCCTATTGCGCGGTGAAGCGCGGCGAGGAAGAACAAGACACCATCCATCCGGACATCGTGCCAATCCTCAAGGAAACCTTTGGCGTCATCATCTATCAAGAACAGGTGATGCAAATCGCCCAGGTTCTCGCTGGCTTTTCGCTCGGCGAGGCGGATCTTTTGCGGCGCGCCATGGGTAAGAAGATCAAGGCCGAGATGGCCGCGCAGCGCAACCGTTTCGTCAGCGGCTCGGTTGAACGCGGCACCGATAAAGCGCGGGCAAACGAGATTTTCGACCTCCTCGCCAAATTCGCCGATTACGGTTTCAACAAAAGCCACGCGGCGGCCTATGCGCTGATCGCTTACCAGACCGCCTGGCTCAAGGCCAATTATCCGGTTGAATTTCTCGCGGCGTCAATGACGCTCGATAAATCGAACACCGACAAGCTCGCTGAGTTCTGCAACGAGGCGCGGCGTCTCGGTATCAAGGTCTTGCCGCCGTCGGTGCAGACTTCGGGCGCCGATTTCGAGCCTGCCGAATCCAATGGTGAACCGGCGATCCGCTATGCGCTCTCGGCGATCAAGGGCGTCGGGGAGTCGCACGCACGCGCGCTTGCGGCGATCAACGGCAGCGCGGAACTGCGCGTGGCAGGCGAGGCGAGGCATTTGCCAAAGGCCGTCTTTCGCGATTTGACCGGCTTTGCCGCAAAACTCAACCCGCGCGACATCAACAAACGCACGCTCGAGAGTCTCGCCGCCGCCGGCGCCTTCGACGAACTCGAACAAAACCGCGCGCGTGTTTACGCAGGCGCGGAATTCATCCTCGCCTCGGCGCACCGGCGCGAGGCAGAGCAGCTTGCCGGGCAGAGCGTTCTGTTTGGCGGCGAAAATCTTGCCGCCATCGTGCTTCCGAAGGTCGAGCCATGGCCGCTTGCCGAGCGGCTGCGGCGGGAGTTCGATGCAGTTGGATTTTTTCTGTCCGGGCATCCGCTCGATGCCTATGCCGCGATACTCGCGCGGCTGCGGGTGCAGCAGTGGGCGGAATTCGTCCGCGCGGTCAAGCAGGGTGCTTCCGGGGCGCGGCTCGCCGCCACCGTGCTCGACCGGCATGAACGCCGGACGAAGTCTGGCGCGAAAATGGGGATTATCCAGCTCTCGGATCAGTCCGGCCAATATGAAGCGATTTTATTTCAGGAAGGTCTCAACCAATACCGCGATCTTTTGGAAAAAGGCGCCGCCGTGCTCGTCGGCCTGCAAGCCGCCATTGAAGGCGAGGACGTGCGCGCCCGCATCGTTTCCGTGGAGCCTCTGGATGTCGCGGCGAGCCGGATCGGCAAGGGATTGCGAGTCTTTCTCCGGGACGAAAATCCGCTCAGTGAGATCGCCCGGTGCTTGCGCACGCGGGGTGACGGCGAAGTATCGCTCGTTCTGCTGACCGGGTGCGGCGAAATCGAAGTGAAGCTGCCCGGCAAATTTTCTGTTTCACCGCAGGCGGCTGGCGCGCTCAGAGCTGTTCCAGGGATTGTCGCAGTGGAGCATGTATGAGCTTTTGGATGAAGTGGAGGCGAGGCGATGATGAAGCTTTACTGGGCTCCCCGCACGCGGTCCTTGCGCGCCCTTTGGGTGCTCGAAGAGGGCGTTCCCTATGAACGTGTCCGGCTCGATCTCTCGGCCGGCGAGCAAAAGAGCCCGGCGTTTCGCGCGATCAACCCCATGGCGAAGGTCACCGCTCTCACTGACGGGACGCTCGCCGTCGCCGAATCTGGCGCGATCTGCGCCTATGTGGCAGAAGCGCATCCCGAGGCAGGCCTCGCGCCGCCGGTCGGCGATCCGGCGCGCGGACGCTATCTGCAATGGCCGTTTTTCTCGCCGGGCTGTGTCGAGCCCGCCTATCTGACGAAGTCGGCCAATGTCCAGGTGAGACCCGAGGCAGCGGGATTTGGCGAGTTTGACCGGGTCTTCGACGTTCTCGAAGGGGCGGTTGCCAAAAGCCCCCTTTCTGCTTGGCGAGCGGTTCTCGGCGGCCGACGTCATGATCGGGTTAGATCTCCATTTCGGAATCGATATCTTTAAGCTTGTTTCTTCGCGCCTGACGCTGCGCGCCTATGTGGACCGCTGCCTTGCTCGCCCGGCGCTTCAGCGCGCCAAGGCGATCGAGGCAGCGGGCGCTTGAAGGAATACGAACCGCGCGATCATGGCGTCCGTCAAGCCATAAACCACGCCTTGGCGGGGTTAAACCCGGAGCGCAAACAGGCTAGCTGCGCCTTGGTGAGGTTAACGTTACCCGCGTAGGGAATAAAATATATTCCAATTTCGCGTCTTCTCCGCCACACGATCATGGCGTTGATCATTCTTTCTGAAATATCCTCGAACAATTGGATTCTGCCAGGAACGGAGATGTTATCGAAGAGCCGCAGCCTTGCGCCCGTTCCCGACCAATCGTAAATTTGGCAATCAATCAAATATGCGCTTCTTGGGTCGACGATCTTTCCCGAGCGCAATCTTGTGCGCCGGCGCGGAGATACTCGCCTTTCGCGTAACGCGGCCGTTCGCACGGCATAATATGTAACCTCATCGAAATTAGCTGTGCCATTGAACGAGATGCCCGACTCGCCAGGTGAAATTTTGGCCGCCCGTAAAATTGGACCTTTTGCATGGATGTCATGCTTCCAATCAGCACCATGCATGAACGCACCTAAGTGTTAACTCAATACTTTTGGACTTATGTCCGCTTCGCGACCAAGGCACTTTGAAAACAAGCCGCGAGACATTAGGGAGGCAATGACATCGGCTTAAGCAACTCACAACATACTAAACCATTCTTACGCAGCTCGCGCGGCCAAACGGTTGCCTTGGTAAATGTCTCGGTCCGAGAGCGCACTGCAGGTCGCCGTGCGCGTTAAATTGGAATGCCCCTGTATGCAAAATAGATCCGCGTCAAAAGCAAGAAGACGGCGAAGCTTATCACGGTAATAAGAAGCGAGCGGGCGTGCTCATCGGACCGGCCGGGAAAATTCGCTTTAAAACTATTCCAAACCCGTTGCCACCAAGGCACTTTTGGCGGCGGACGGTGAAGATGAAAATGCGACATGAAAACTTCTCCCCGCGCGCCCGTTTTGTTTGCAGTGAACCATGAGCCGCCGCTTGCATCAAGCCTGGCTAACGCACTGCGCGCCCGCCGGGTTCGCCATGGAGACTCAAAGGCTGGAGGCTCACGGTTGCGGTCTAGCCGGAAAGGACATCTAAAACTTACCAAGCCGGGCGCGTTCCCGGCGGCGCCAATCGTCCTAAAATGTTTCACGTGTGTAATACGCCCGCGGAGGGATGAGAGAGAGGATAAATCTCCACAAATCTTATGGAATTATAGGAGGTCTACCGGATCGAGGTCGAGGCGCTACCCTGGACCGAGGTCGCCGCG
>VDMG01000041.1:5768-6054 GCA_006514895.1 Beijerinckiaceae bacterium | reverse complement strand
ATCCCGTAATCCCTGAGCAGCTTCGAAACTCCCGAAGGGTTGATCCCCTTCCCCCAATTCCAGCCGGGCCACGGCCTGTCGGTCAGAGAATTGAGATAGGCGGCGACGTCCTCGCTCTTCGCTCTGTCGAGGGGCTGAGCGGGCTGCCGCCATGATACCTCACTAAAGCTGGCT
The DNA here is from genome assembly GCA_006514895.1 of Beijerinckiaceae bacterium. Classification (GTDB taxonomy): domain Bacteria; phylum Pseudomonadota; class Alphaproteobacteria; order Rhizobiales; family Beijerinckiaceae; genus Methylocapsa. The sequence goes on along the minus strand of VDMG01000041.1, from coordinate 5,880 downwards.
CTCAGATTTTTGAACAGGCTCGGGTCGGCATCCAAAGCCTGGAACATTTCCCTGAGGTCGGCCAAAAGCATCGTTGCGGGGGAGGCTTGGCCGTCGTCGTCGCTTGCTTTGC
>VDMG01000041.1:0-5758 GCA_006514895.1 Beijerinckiaceae bacterium | reverse complement strand
TTGCTGGACAGGGCCGCGGCGGCTTTTCTGGCGAGGTCGGGGACCCCGCCACCCGCCAGATCGGCCACCGCAAGCAAGGGCCTCCAGTTGTCAGCCCTTCGGTTGCTCAACGCTTGGGGGACGTCGGGGTTGGAGCTGGACAATGCCGAGAGATTGTCGGCTGCGAATCGAGCGCACTTGCGCCCCAGGGAGTCCCGGACCCGGTCGCCCTCCTCGTCACTGAAACGGACCACGTGTTCGGTGGGAAGCCTGCGCTTCAGGCCTATGATGATCGACCTGCCCTCGATGGTCGCCGGGAGTCTACCGATGGCAGCGATAACCATCGGGCAAAAGGTATTGAATGCCCTGGGTTCCATGGCCTCCCCGACGATCCTCAGAACCTTTCCGCCTCGCCTATGCCCCGAGTCGATTATCCCGCGCATTTCCTCGTTGTCCTTGACGAAGCTGTCCGCCTCGTCCAGAAAAACTGTGGGCATCTCTTGCTCTATAATTCGGAACAGAGCGGCGGTCGTCGAATGTTCCGCCTGAAGACCCTTGTCAACGAAGGGGGCAACCACGTCCATGAGAGTCGTCTTGCCGCACTCCGGGCTCGGGCTTTTAAAGAACAGGCGAGGGAAAATTCGAAACGCCCGGCAGGCGTGTGAAGCCAAGCACCACAAGGCGATTGTGTTGGCCTCGGCGTCGGACAGAATCACGAACCGATGGATCTCCCTGGCGATTTCGTCCACCAGTTCCGCGCCATCGACACGGTGGGGCCATGGCTCCAGCTTAAGAAGGGACAAGGTATGGCCTTGCCCCTCCTTCGACGGGCGAAGGCTGTCCACCAGCTTGTCTAGGGTCCCGACGCGGATGTTGAGCTTTTCGGCGTTCCCGGCCCGCACCTGGTCGTATTCGATGCGAGACATAGACGCCAGCTGTTCGACGATCTTGGCTGTCTTTTCATTGACGGCCATCTCCCCAAGGCTTGTGCCCTCGGTTTGTTGTATAATTTTTGAAGAATTGTCAATAATCGGAAAATTTGAAATATCGTTCATTTAATTAAAACTTCCTTATAGGTTTGTGCAATTGGCATTTGGCGCCTTGCTTTTGTCAGCGTCGGCCTAGTTGGTAATAATTGATTTTTCTTGCGTTTCACCACAAGAAGAAAGGTAGTTGTCGGTCCAAATAAATTTGTGATTGTTGTTGTTGCTAATCATTAAATAATATGTCATTATGACAGCCTTGATTTAGCCTTTTAGATGTCTTTTTCTATCAGGATTCTGATGTATGTTGAAATAGTCATGCTATGCAGCCTGATATTACGGACGATAGTCTGGAGTAACTCAGTCGTTATTCTAATCTATAACCACCGGTTTAGCCCTTTAGATTTCATGTAGTCTATACTTTGCTATGTAATTATGAACATTAAACTGTCTCACAATATTATTTATGGAATTTTCGGTCGAGGAAAAAATTAAATTTCGGTAATAATTTGGGGCCATGCCGCTAACGTAGGTCAAAGGGGCGCATGATCCGCGGCGGGCCGAGGATGCAGCAAGATTGGATGCCAAGACGTGCGTCCCGAGCGACGTGGCTAATGGCCTATCTCGGCAACGGCGGGACGCCGAATTACTTGGTACGGCGGCGGCACAGACCGCACTGCGACGCTCCAATGGCAGGGTCCGCAACCCCTCAAACCTATGACATATAAATCAATATTGAGTTTTGGCATTGTCTATGACACTACATGTTGAATGTAATTGGCTGGAAAAATTTTACCCGTAACGGTTTTTGTTACGGATAGGCGCCGCCGTTAAGCCCTTTGGCGACACTTGGCGAGCATGCTTTCGCACGCCGTGGCGGCAGGAAACTCTTCCCGGCACCTGTTTTCATCGACAAATCCAAAAACGTTCGGCGGCAATGACCGCCTCGGTGACCCCGCTTGGGTCTAATTTAGGGACGGGCGTAACGAACCGCTCCCCGAAAAGGCGCTTGCGCGCCGATTTCCTTCCTTGTCTTCGAGCGTGGCAACATGCACATTGAATAAAATCAATTACTTATGCAAAGTCAAACCGTGCAAAAAAAACGGTCAATAGACCCGACCTCGGCGGGTTTTTCAGGTGATTTTCCTCCTCGGGAGACGCGCTCGCTGTGCCTGGCCCTGTTGCCGGAGCGGTCGTCTGAGCTCGTGGGCGGGAACGGCTCCGCTTCCAGCCCGAAAGGCTGCCAGCGGGCTCCGTAGGGCCTTCCTAGGGCATGAATATTGCTCGGCGCCTCTCCCGTTCCGCGTGAAGGCTGTATTCGCCCTCCTAAACACTCACTATGGCGTGGCTCATTATCCTTGCCTGCGTCATGACAATTCCCGCCCGGGAGGTACAGACGGGGTTGTGATCCGCGGGCCGCATGACTTTCATCTTAAGCAGCCGGCTGGCGGCCGTGGCCCTTCGTTCTTCAGACAGCGTCTTGGTCTATAACTGATTGGGCGTTAGGGAGCTCCTCGGACGGAAAACGAAGGGAGTTCCGGGACCTCCTCTTGTGCCTGTCTGGGGCGTCGCGTTCGTCGCGGCTCGGCAAGAGGGGACAGGAGCGGAATCCGCCCTCCCCTGCTCGGCGATTTTCTGGGCCGCGGCGGCCTTTTTGGGTCTTGGCGCTGCCTTGGAATTTGAGGGTCTTGTGCTTTTTCGGCAACGGAACCGCTTTAACCTGCCGCAAGCGGCGCGGTACCCGCTTCCAGCCCTGCCGCGTCCATGTCCAGCCAGGTTTGTATCCCGCCGCGTGTCATGTGTCCCCGAAAACCCGCTTCGTTTCGTGCTTGCGATAAAGTTCCTCGATGGCAAGCTTGATAAGCTGCGAATTATCGAGGCCAAGGCGAGCGCGTAACACTGCGAATTTCTCCACGTCGGCGCGGTCAAAATAGCCACCGATATGCTTCAATCCGCTCCGGCTGGCGGAACGCGAGGGCTTCGTTGCGGGCGCGTCGGGATGGGCTGGGGTTAGAGCCTGTAGAAATGCAGCGCTTTTATTGGTCGCCTTGCTCATGCTGCCCCTTCCTGCACTTGTGCGTCTGTGCACAACTGCACTTCTGCACTTAGCCATTCCCATAAAGCCGCAATTTCGGCGGCGGCTCGGCTGTCCGGCTCCATCTCTTGCACGGTCAACCCTTTCGGATTCGCAAGCCGGTAAGCCTCGTAACGGTGCAACACGACCGGCGACATGGAAACATTGAGCGCGTCGAGAACGCTTCGGGCCGCATCTTCGTGGCTGCGGCTGTTCGGCGTGGCGAAATTCAGAACTCCGACGGCGGGCGTCCCCAAACGGCGGGCAAGGCCCGCCGTCTTGCCGAGGCCGTCGAAGGCGTCGCTTTCGAGCCAAAAGGGAATCAGTACAAAGTCCGCAGCTTCCACGGCGGCAGGCGCTTCGGCGCTCCTGCCGGGGGGTGTGTCGATCAAGGCAACATCGCAGCCCGCCGCGCGCGCGCGTTCGAGCTCCTCCGCCAAGTCGTTTTCGGTCACAAACCGCACAACAGGCAAAGGCTCGTCCCGCTGCTGGCTGCGGCGCTTACCCCACGATGTCGCGTTCTGCTGGCTGTCCATGTCGAGGATAATGACGTTAAGACCGGCGGCGGTCGCAGCGGTTCCCAGATGCTTTGTAAGGGTAGTTTTGCCGACGCCTCCCTTGTTGATCGCAATTGCAACTGTGCGCATTTGCAAAAGTTCCTTTCTGCCGTTGTGCACAATTGCAGGTTGCAGCTTTTCCATTACTCGTCAATCGCGCTGTTATCGCTTGGTTTCCAATATCTTACAGATGCGGATTTCTTATGTGCAAATGTGCAGTTGTGCACCATTGCAGACCTGCACCTCGGCACAAGTGCAAGACGCAGCAATCTTTCGCTGATTGCCGTGTAATCATAGTTTATAGTATTATAGCTTACAGTGCTATGGGTCTATGTGCGGATTTTCAAAACAAAGCTATTCGCCCGCTTTGCGCGGCGTGAACGGATCGCGGATCGGGCTTTATGCGGGGCTGTCCGGCGCGCGGAACGGGGCTTGGTCGACGCCGATCTTGGCGGCGGCGTCATCAAGCAGCGGATCGCACGGGAAGGGCAGGGGCGTTCGGGCGGCTACCGGACGTTACTCGCTTTCCGGTCGAAAACCCACGCGGTCTTCATTTACGGCTTCGCCAAGAGCGAACGGGACAATATCGACGACGACGAGCTGACAACCTTGCAAGAAATCGCGACGGGGTGGTTGGCGGCGGATGCCAAAGGAATTGAGAACACGATTGCAAACAAGATTTTGCAGGAGGTGCAAAATGAGCAAGATGCCAAGTAAAGCGACGACAAAAACCTCGCAGCTGATGCGCACCTTGCTGGAAACGGCCAAGGACATGAGGGACGTCGGCGTTTTGACCGGACCCGCCTATGAGAAAATCAGCCTCCGCCATTTCGGCAAGGGTGAGATTTCCGAGGTTGAACCGATAACGGGTCAGGCCATAAGAACGTTGCGCGAACAAGCACGCATGAGTCAGGCCGTCTTCGCGCGGCACCTCAAGGTAACGGCTGGCTATGTGTCACAGTTGGAGCGTGGCGCGAAGCGTCCGACGGGCCCGGCCTTGGTGCTTCTAAATATAATCCGGCGCAAGGGTATCGAAGCGATCCTCTAAAACGCTGAGGGTAGGGGCTCAGGTCGCCTCCCATTGGGCGTAAAGCGACCCATAAACCCCATCCGGTACGCTCCAAAGTTGTGAACTTGGCCCCGTTCTCTTTATCGGATGAATCTCTGTAGATGATGTTATGCCAGCTCACCGCATGCTGAGGAAACCCGTGGAGCAGCAGCGCCAGCCGGTCGCCTTCGCCTGCCTCAAAAACCTCGAATGCGAGCCCGTTGGCCGGAATTAGCGGCGGCGCGCTCTCAGCAAGCGGTCCAGCGGTGGATTCACACTCGAGCCCTCCGCGCCAAGCGATGGCCCTCATTCGCGGCTGGCGTCATTCAAATCCTGCGCGACACGCTCGATCCGAAGCGCCGCCTCGCCAAGGGTATTCGCAACCTGCTCGGCCCACTCGTCGCGGCCAGGGGAGGGATGGGAAGCAGCTGCCTTGAGCCGCGCGAGCTCGGCTTCCAGCTCGCGGACGCGGTCGTTTGCCTCCGACCATTCGTCGGCCAGGGTGAGCGCCGCCATGATGATGAGGCGCTGGTCGCCGATTTCGCCGAAACGCGCCCGCAGCCCGGAAATCTTGGCATCGACCAATTGGGCGAGGTCGCCGAGACGGGCTTCCTCGCCTTCGTCGCAGGCGACCCGGTAGACCTTGCCCGCGATCGTGACCGCCAATTGCGCCATTTTGCCCTCTAACACCGGAATCGTGGAGGCCGCCGCCGGCGGCAGTTTATTCGTCGCGGGCGGCAATCTCGGTCAGAACCGCTCTGATTTCCGCGCTCGCGTGGTTCAACCTGCGGCCCACTTCTTCATTTGCCAATTCCAAGGCCCGCGACCGTGCGATCGCGCCATCGAGTTCGACGGCGAGCCTTGAACGGTCGTCCTGCAGGACGGCAAGCTCTTCCTCGAGATTGGCGCGCAGGGCGTCCGCCTTCGCGCGCCGCTCGCCCGCCGTTTCGAGCCGATCGAGCGCGGCGGCGAGCCGCCTCAGCGCCGTGTCGAGGCGCTCCGGCAATTTCGGTGTCGCGGCGGCGTCCCCTACCATGGATGCAAGCGCCTTCATTCAAATAATCTGTAAGAGACTGGATTTGAGATATCAATCGCTGTCGCGGGAAATCGTAATTTG
>VDMG01000143.1 GCA_006514895.1 Beijerinckiaceae bacterium | reverse complement strand
GCGTTGATCCGGTCGGGAACGTTGTGCATTGGCACGTGAACGGGGCTCAATCCGGCGCGTTTGTATTCTGGTACGGCCACTTTCGAAGCTTTTGCATGTTTCCCAAACCGCTCTGTCGGCTTCCTCCAGTGCGCGACGTTCTGGCGTCAGGCGCACGAGTATGCGCGAATCCCGTTCACGTGCCAATGCACAGCGTTCCCGACCGGATCAACGCCGGCCGCACCAGGATACAAACGCTCGTTTCGAGAACCAAGATAGCTTCTAGAAGCCAAGCCAGTCCAGGCTTCTCCTAACTTGCCCTAGGTTCTGTTCCCTATTTAGGCCCTTTTCCCGTCTCGCTCGTATTTGCAAGGCGGTCCTTGGATCTGGCATTCGCCCATCCCGAATCATAGCCTTGGCCAGTGCAATGGCAGCTTCCTTGTCTGCCTCGCTTGCGTGGATATGGTCTGTATGCGAGAGGCACCTGCCTTGGGCGTCCTGAATGCACCAAGCTTTACGTGTCTTTGACCATTCGACTTCCCCCCATAGTGTACCATCAATCGTGATGTAACCGATGTTCCCGTGCCACCTGACTTCGGATGGTTTTTGCCGAGTGTCGTAATCAGTCACCATTAGAAAATTAACCATTGTGCGTTCCTTTTCTTCTGCCGCCTGCGAGAGGTAGGGAAATTTGCGTCACCATCGTCACCATCGTCACCAGAATTACGAAATCGTTGTTTTTGAACCGAATTCTGCCCCCAAATTGGTGACGGTAGCAGCCAGGTCAAAATACCTACTGTCACCATCGTCACCCGTTGATGCCCGGTTGGTGACGCAAAACCGTTGGCTGGTGACGGTAAAAAAGCTTAAATCGCTATTTTGCGTCACCCACAGTCATCATTGATATCATTGGTTGTTCTGTCGTGCGGTGACAGTGGTGACGGTTGTGACGAACTTTGCGCTATCTTTTGGCTGACGAATATTAATCGCTTGCCTGTTCTGGGAACGCGCTCTCCCAATTTAATGAGAATACCGAGCTGCCGCAACATAGGGGCTGCACGGCGCAGCCGTCCTGAGAGTGCCCTTGGATTCGCTGGCCATTCACGCGCCTTGGATACACGCTCACCAGCGGTCTCACTGAGCGTAAGGAGGAGCTGACCGGCGGTTCCCTCCCAGTCCTGGCGCTCTGACATGAGGGCGCGTAAGGCTGAAGCGACGGAGTCGGCCTCCACCACACTGTCGAGGGCGGCAGCAATGTTGCCAGCGTAGGCCCTCATGAAGGTCCCATCAGGCCAGAGCGCCGCCTCGCAGGCCGTCGCCCAGACCGCGAAGTCCGCCATCCTCGGGATGCGATCCAATACAGTCACCGGCATGCGCTCAATGCCGCAAGACACTGCGTCCAGCAGTGCGCCCAGGATGCGCGGTGCTTCGGCGTTGAATGCCCTCCACAGTTCCTTCGCTGTGCGCCGTGCCCCATCTGGGATTGGCTCGAGCGTCAGGAAAATGCTGCGATCAGCGAGGTCGGGACGAGCGACAATATCCTCGATGCCGTTGAGAATTATCGGCCGGGTAGCATCAAACAGAATCTCATCGCCGTCCGTGTAGAGCTGCCGAGTCGCGAACCCGCCGCCGGTCGCAAGGCGGCATAAGGTATCGCTAATCCAGGTGGGGAGCCCAGAGACATTGTCGAAAACTAGGGCATGAGCATTGGTCGCCGCGATGAAGAGGTCTCGGTCTTCCCGTGGCAATGCGCGCAATGGTGCCGTATTTGGGTCGACCAATGCTCTGACCAGTGACGCCAAGGTGCTCTTAGCCGTGCCGTGCTCCCCAGCCAGGACGAGCACAGGATAGGGGCCACAATCGCGCAGAGCGGCTAAGAGCCAGGCGACCAGGAGGACGAAATCGTTGTCATTTGTGATGTTCAGGAAGGGACGCAGGTTTTCGATTTCTCCGCCAGTTACCGGCACTGGCAACGGCTTCATCCCCGATGATCGGCGGAAACGGACGGGCGGATTCTCGACCACTTCCCAGCCACTGGCTGATATCTCAATCGCTCGCCATTTGGCGTCACACAAATCCAAGTAGATAAACCCGCCCAAGCCGGCAACACGGACATGAACTGGCATCTCCTCCCCGTCGAAATGAGCCTGCGCCTCGATCATATTCAGGGCGCTTTGTAGGGCTTCCGAATTCGGCGCGGTGGAATTTGCCTCGTAATATTTTCTACAAAGCCACCGCTTGAAGCCTTTGCTTCGCACCTGCCATGTCTCTCGGTGGCCGCTCACAATTACATCCGCATAGCAAACTAGGTCCGGCGTATGGAACAGGGCTTCAGCGGCATTCCTGGCAAGCTTAATTAGCTTAGTGGCCTGGGCTTCCTTTACCTTCTCGTCTGTGCCTTTCCCCTTTTTCGGCGGCGCTTGCTCTTCTGGGGTTGGGCCCGGCGGCACATCCTCGCCGCCGTTCCCCGCTCGCCGCACGTGTTCTCGCTTTGCGACCTCGATCTCCTCCGTAAGAGTCGAGGTGTCCGGCGCGTGCGACTCCCCGCGGTTATCCTGGCCATTCGATGCGCGACGATTGTACTCGTCGAACCAAGCGCGGCGCTTTTGCGGCGGTGTCGTCTTCTTATGAAACCACGCCGGCTTGCCCTTGCCCCCGGGGAAGTCGCTGTCAGTAAAACGAGAATTCATCCGGGGCTCCAACGGGGCGGGGCTCGTTCATCCCGGCGCCGAGGCCGGAGTCGAGCGTTGTTGCGATTTCGTGAGGATGCAGACCCGCTTTCAAAGCCGCGCTGGTCAGGACCGCCTCGACTTCGGACACGGAAATCCCGCCAAGGGGGATGAGGGTCCCTAGGCTGAAAGCGGCCCTGTTGAGCGTGTTGTTTCGCTCTCCTTGACAGGCAACCTCCACGTCAGAGGCCTCCGCCTGGAGGGCCGCCAGCGCATACTTCCGTTCGGCGCCAGCACCATTACCAAGGCGCGCCGGATGTCTCTCTACGGCCGCCGGAGGGGCGGGGGGAGGCAAGATGGCCATGACCGCGTCACGGCTGTTTACGGCGGGCTCGACCGTCCGACCTTCGACGAAGTATGGCTCGCCCTTTTGATGCGGGAAGCCGGGAAGGCGCATGACTCGCGGAACGTCGTGGATGGCACGGTCACCATGCGTCCGGTCAATTATCTCCTTTTGAAGCGGCGTAAATTCCGCGAGGGCGATGTCGGCAACACGCCAAAACACGTGGTAACGCCCCTCGCTGGTGCGGGTGATCCAGCCGGGGGCGAGCGGGACGTTCCACGCATTCGCAAGTGGGGCGCCATCCAGATCGGCGAATAGCGCGCGGACTCGGACGATGTCGCCTGCCTTGCGGCCCTTGAAATTCGTCTCGTTTACACAGACGAATATCCCAGCGCCTCGCTGTGACAGACTGGCCAGGACGCCCCAAAGGCTGTCGAGGCTGTCGTGCAGGACCGACGCCAGCCCCGGCCGTTTGTGTGGGCTGTCATCGAAGATCTGGAATGTGAATCTGGCGGCTCCCGGATCCAGGAAGCGGAGAAAGGCCGCCGCCTGCCCCCTGTCGGGTTGGATCGTCATCCCGCGCCTCCGTCGAGCGTGTGGCAAGGGCCAATCGCCGCCGAGGTCGCGGATAAATTCGGCAGGCAACGCGGCGTACTCTTCGAGAGTGACGCGAACGTCCGCGCCCGCTTCAATCTCTCGGAGGCAATAAGCAAACGGTGCAGGCCGAAGCGCGTGAAGCTTGGCGACGAGGTATCGACGCCGAGCGCGATCAACGGCTTGATTGCGATAGGGAAGAATGGTAGAAACTCGGCTATCATCCGCGCCCAAGCAAGATGATTTACCGAGCCCCGCCGCCTCACCGCGCGCGGGGCTTGTTGCTGTTCGGGTCATCATACCCCCCGAACGGCAATATCAGCTTGCTGCCGCCGCTTGTTCAAAAGCGATGCAATGTCCGGGGCGGCGAATAGCGTCTTTTTGCCGATTTTTGTGGGGACGAGATCACCGTCTTTGACGAGTTGGTAAAGGGTTGTTCTCCCGAGGGAGAGGAGGGCCAGCGTCTCGTTTACGCTGTAGGCGGCCTTTAGAAGACCATACTCATGAGGATGCATAGGGAATCACCGTCTTTTGTCGCGGTGATTTGTCGTTATTCAAAAACGGTCACATTCGGAATGCGAACAAAATGGCCTCAGGAGTTCGCATGGGGGCGCCGTTGCGCTTTGCCGAACGGTCGCTGGTTTGATGGACCTCTTCCCCATTGGCGATAGCGCTCTGCGGCCCTGGGCAGCTCGTCGGCTATCAGGTTCGCACGCGTCTCGTCGTTTTCAGCATTCTGGAAAAAATACGATGGCTCGATATATGAATATTCCTTTAGCCATTTCTGGACCGCCTTTCGGCTGACACCATACAGATCTGAGATGTTTTTGGTCGATTGCCGGTCTTTGATTTGTCCGCCGCCAGCGAGTTTTTTGTATGCGACCGCTACTCCGATGTCCTCAATCATCCTTGGATGAGCAGGCGGCGCGCCCGGTTTTTGAATGTGAAGCATCCATTGCGGGATGTGGCCTACCAGAACCATCTGGATGTTGCGAGCGATGTCATCGGTGAGCTCAACGGGTATAGGAACTCTGGGCTGTTTTTCATGTGTCCAATTGCTTGGAAGGCGGTAGGTGTAAAGAACCATCATCGCCCAGTACGCACACTCCCTGACAACGTTGTCGGCGACCTGACATTGCTGCGCGATGAGCGCGTTGAAACAGCGAGCCGCATTGAAATACTTCTCCAGTGCCTCCGTTATCTCAATAGAATCGAAATCGATGTTCACAGCGCGCACCCGCCTGCACCAGAGGAACGAAGGAAACCGATTGGTGCGGTTCCCCTATCCTTGCGTGTTCGTTTCACGCCCGCTTTTTGAGCGGCGCGACGTTCGTTTGGTCCAAAATTCCGAGCACCGGAAGAGCGGCACGAACCGTCTCGGCGACATAGTTTGGCGACAAGTGCGCGTAATGCTTTTCCGTCATGCGCGTATCGGAATGCCCGAGTTGCGCCGCGATGACGCCTATGGGAGCGCCGCGCATTGCAAGCGCACTGGCATAGGTGTGGCGAAGAATGTGGAAGGTCGCGGCCGGTTCGATCTTCGCGCGGGCACTCGCCGCGTCCAGGGGCCGTTGCTGATGGGACGGTCCCCAGGTCTTGCCATCGTCGCGGATGAAGATCGGATCGTGCCCGGCATTGCCAGCCGTCAGCTCGCCGAAGAGCGACCCGCCTTCGTCGGTAAGGGCTACATGGCGCGGTTTACCGGCCTTTGACTCGCGCACAGTGATAATTCCGGCCTCGGCGTTGAAATCGCTGGCATGCATCCGCGTCAATTCGCCGTAGCGGCAGCCAGTCAAGAGTGCACCGCGTACAAGGTTGCGGAAGGCAGGGTCACACGCGTTGACCAACCGAGTACATTCGTCAGCTTTCAGAAAGCGCACAACCGGCGCATCGGCTCCACGAAAGGGCCTCACCTTGCGCCACGGCTCACCAGCTGAGGCGCGGCCTTCATGAAATGCATGGTTTAGGGCAGCCTTGAGGACCGTCAGGAGACGATTGGCCGTCGAGCGGCGCGCGCGGACCTCTTCCGGGTCCTTGGCGCCAACGGGCCTTGTAGCGCGCTCGGTGGCAAATTTCTTCGTCCGAACGAGCTTCGGGGCATAGGCGACGGCCTCGTGCCAGTCTCGAATGTGCTTGGCGGTCAGCTTCGAAATCTCGATCGCGCCGAGCTTTGGAATCACCCGCGCCTCAGCGGCATAGCGATCTGCCCGCACGCCTTTAGAGCCGCGCCGTTCGCGGGCCGCAAGATAATCCTCGATTGCGTTCTTGACGGTGTACGGGCCGGTGACGGGAGCAATTCCCAAGGCTTTCCACTCCTCGTCCTTCCACCAAGCCCGCGCCGCGTTCTGAGCCTGCCGAAATGAGTGGACCGAAATCCCATCAGGATCTTGCAGGTCGTCGGCGATACCAAGTTTGGTTTCCGAATAGCGCTGCTGCCCAATGAACCGTCGAGCGACCCAGGACCCACCGCCCTCCTTCACCCGGCGATAGCCGATGTGGAGCCCGCTCTCGATCGTCCGCCAATATGGCT
>VDMG01000182.1 GCA_006514895.1 Beijerinckiaceae bacterium | reverse complement strand
ATTTTCAAGCGAAGTGGATACCGGTTCGCGTCAAGAAAATGCGATAAAACAAAGACCTAGAGCTGCTTTCAGATTCCGCGGAATCTGAAAGCGCTCTAGGCTGCGAAAATCTCTCCGGCCTCCGCATTCGTTAGGATCTAAGCAGTTTGGCCCAGCATCCTTCATCAACCGCGAGAGTACGCCTGCAGGTTCGAACCGATGCGGATCTCGGGGGCCTCGCCGATCTCTGGGTCGCAAGCTGGCAGGAGGCGATGCCGGAAATTGATTTTCTGGCGCGGGCAGCGTGGTTTCTCGATCGTCTGCGGGCCCTCGAAGCGGCCGGATCCGTCACGATCTGCGCTTTTGACGGCTCTGACCGGCTGCTTGGCTTCGTAAGTTTCGATCCGGCGGCGGCCTATCTCGATCAGCTCGCGGTCGCGCCGGAGGCAAAGGGCAGCGGCACTGCTAGTCTCCTTCTCAACGAGGTGCGAAGGCTTGCGCCGAGCGGCCTCACCCTGGATGTCAATCAGGACAATGCACGCGCGCTGCGGTTTTACGAGCGGGAAGGGTTTGAAAAGGTCGCGGAAGGCACGAATCCGCGTTCCGGCCTGAAGACATGGCGGCTCCGCTCTTCGTAGAGCTCGTTCGTCCATGAGGTGCGCGTCCGGGATCGAAGGCGATCCCGTTCAGAGCTGTTCGAGCTCAATCAGGATTCCGGCGCAATCCTTGGGGTTCAGAAAAAGGACCGGCTTGCCATGTGCCCCGATTTTTGGGCTGCCGCCGCCAAGGATGCGGGTGCCAGCCCCTTTCAGCTGTTCGCGCGCGGCATCAATGTCGTCGACCTCGAAGCAAAGATGATGGATCGTGCCGCCCGGATTTTTGCTCAAAAATTTTGTGATTGGGGAAAGCGGGCCTAGCGGTTCGATCAGCTCGATCTTGGTGTTCGGAAGCTCGACGAAAACCACCCTCACGCCATGCTCCGGCAAGGCCATGGGCGCGCTCACCTTGGCGCCAAGCGCATCACGATAGAGTGCGCTCGCAGCCGCGGCATCCCTGACCGCGATGGCGACATGATTCAACCGCCCGATCACGCGTTTCGCTCCTGCTCCCGTTCACACCTCGACCACCAGGACATGGACTACCGGCCGCTTTCCCCATGCGGCGGCGACCGCGCTTCGCACCGCTTTTTCGATTGCGATGGAGACAATATCCGCATCGCGCCGCTTTGGGCGAGCCAATTGATCGAAGGTTTGAAACAGCGCATCATCGATGATTCGATCCATCGCAGCGCCATCACGGGCCCGCGCCGGCATCCCCGCCGTCATCACGTCAGGCACTCCTGCGAGATCACCCTTCGCGGTGACCGCCAAGGCAATGGTCACGATCCCCGAAACCGCGAGCCTCTGGCGCATTTTCAAGGCATCGTCGTCTGCCGGGATAAGGCTGTTGCCATCCTTGCAGAGACGCCCGCTTGGCGCTTCCCCGGCGATCCCGGGGGTTCCTGGCGCGAGCAACACAATATCACCGTTGCGCGCCGTGATGACGTGCCTCACGCCTTGCAATTTGGCGAAAGCCGCGTGTTCGGCGAGATGAATGTCCTCGCCATGCGCGGGGATTGCGATTTCGGGTTTGATCCAGCCGTAAAGCTGCGCCACCTCGCCGCGGCGCGGGTGTCCCGAGGCGTGGACAAGCGCGGTGCGATCCGTGATGACTTCGACGCCCGACCGGATAAAATTGTTGACGATGCGCCCAACTTCCCTTTCGTTTCCGGGAATCGTTCGCGAGGAAAAGATAACCTGGTCGCCGGGGCTGAGCGTGACCACGGGATGATTGCCCTCGGACATCCGGGCGATCGCGGCACGGCATTCGCCTTGGCTTCCGGTTGCTAAAAGGACCACCTTGTCGCGCGGGATGTGTGGAAAGGCGTCCTGGGACAAAAAATCCGCAATGCCGTCGAGATAGCCGCATTCACGGGCAACTGCGGTCACCCGCTCCATCGCGCGCCCGGCCATCACGACCGAGCGGCCGGCAGCAACTGCCGCCTCGGCGACGGCGCGAATACGCGCGACATTGGAGGCAAAAGTGGTCACGGCGACGCGCCCGGATGCCTTGCCAATGATCTCGCGCAAGCTCTTGGCAACGTCGGCTTCCGAAGGGCTCACGCCTTCGCGCAAAATATTGGTCGAATCGGAGACGAGCGCCAGAACGCCCGCAGCCCCGATCGCGGCGAGACGTTTTGTATCGGTCGGCTTGCCTATTCCCGGCGCGGCATCGATTTTCCAATCTCCAGAATGAAGGACCATGCCGAGCCTTGTGCGGATGGCAAGCGCGCAACTTTCCGGAATCGAATGCGCCATGGCGATAAATTCGACCTCGAAAGGCCCGATCGCGACCGCCGCTCCCTGCGCAACGACAGTGATTGGAACATCCGGCGCGCCGGGCTCGGCAAGGCGCTTGGCTTCGAGAAGCGCGGCGGCGAAGCGCGTCGCATAGAGCTGGCACCCAAGCTGCGGCCAAAGATCCGCGATCGCACCGATATGGTCCTCATGCGCATGGGTAATGACAAGGCCGATCAAATCAGCCCGCATTTTTTCGACGAAGCTTATATCCGGAACGACGAGGTCTATCCCCGGAAGATCGGGGCCCGCGAAGGCCACGCCGCAATCGACCATCAACCATTTGATGTCCCCTTTGCGGCCGAAGCCGTATAGAGCCAGGTTCATGCCGATTTCGCCGAGCCCTCCGAGCGGTACAAAGATGAGCTCGTCACTTCCATCGTTCATTTGCGAACACCTTTCCTCGACCGGCCCGGTCAACGGCACGACCCAAAGCGCTTTCAGAGTCCGTGGAATCAGAAAGCAGCTTGAGATCTTTGTTTTATCGCATTTTCTTGACGCGCACCGATATCACTTCGCTTGAAAATGCTTCAGATTTTTGTTTATTGCATTTTTCTTGACGTGAACTGGTATCTGCTTCGCTTGAAAATGCTCTAGATCACGAGGATCTCGGATTGAACCAATTCAAAATCATGAACGTGATCGATTCTTAGAGTTTAGAGCGGGATACGGGCGGAAAGCCCAGTTTCCGCCTTCCCTCATCCCGCTCTAGTGAGCAGCGATCGGCTCACGCAGAAAAAATCCAACAAGGCGCAAGACAAGGCCGCCTCAAGCGCCGACACGCTCTCATCCTCCAGCTGTGGCGGCTATGCCGCCCGGCGGGCCAAGAAAAACATCGCCCGCCTCGATCGCCACCTGCCCTGACCCCTGTTCGAGAATGAGCCGCCCGCTTCCATCGATCGTCCGAAATACGCCCTCGATAATTTGTGAGGGCCGCGCCACGCTTATCCGAGTGCCGAGACCAGCGGCAAGTGAGAGCCATTCGGCGCGGACCGCTTCAAAACCAGCGCCTCCCGCCCAAACATCGAGCCAATGCGCCATCGTTGCCGAAAGCCGCTCGAAGACTGTTTCGGGCGCGACCGGCTGGCCAGCGATCGCGGTGAGGTCGGTTGCCTTATAGGGCGTATCCCCGGGATGCAAGCCGCAATTCACGCCAATGCCAGCAGTGCAGGCCAGGCGGCCATCAGGCAGAGCGGTGCTCTCCAATAATATTCCTGCAAGTTTGGCGCCGCCGTGGAGTATGTCGTTCGGCCATTTGATCGCAAGGCGCCGATCCTCGGAAAGGATTTCGCGCAGCGCATGAAGAGCAGCAATGCCGGCGGCAAAGCCCAGTTCGGGCGCCCTGTGTGGGTGCGCCGGATCGATCAAAAGAAGGCTTGCATGAAGATTGCCCCGTGGCGACGACCAAACGCGGCCATTGCGGCCGCGACCCTTGGTCTGCGCAGAGGCGACAACCCAGAGTCGTCCGGCATCGCCCTCTTTTGCGCGCGTCAAGGCTTCGTCGTTGGTCGAAGTGAGCTGGTCATGCTGGACCAGCCGGAATGCTTTATCTTGGGCCGCGCCAGCGAGACGAAACAGGGCAAAACCACCATATGCTGACAATTCAAAACAAAGACTGCGCCGCCGCGGTGGTGGCCTCGATGAAGACACCGGGATAAGCAAACAAGACCAGGACAAGGATGCCGGTCACCGCGAGCACGGCCCGCGGGGCGGGCGCGGGCTCGTCGAAAGCGGGCGCGGGCTCGTCGAAATACATGACCTTGACGACCCGCAGATAATAGAACGCGGCGACCGCGCTCGACAGAATGCCAATGACGGCAAGCCAATAGAGCCCCGCCTGGATCGCCGCGTTGAACACATACCATTTGGCGAAGAAGCCCGCGAGCGGAGGTATTCCGGCCAAGGAAAACATCATCATCGCGAGAAAGAACGCCATCACGCCGTCGGTCTTGGCGAGACCGGAAAGGTCTGAAATATTCTCGACGCCTTCGCCATTGACACGCATTGAGAGAATACCAGCGAAGGTGCCAAGCGTCATGACGAGATAGATCGCCATATAGGCGAGAACGCCGCTAACTCCGGCTTCGCCGCCCGCCGCGAGACCGACGAGCGCGAAGCCGATGTGGCCGATCGCAGAATAGGCCATGAGGCGCTTGATGTTGGTCTGGCCAATCGCGGCGAAGGCGCCGAGCACCATCGACAGGAGAGATATGAAAATCACGATCTGCCGCCATTGCGAGGCAATGCCCGGAAATGCGGTCAGGATCACCCTAAGCGTAATGGCGACGGCAGCCATTTTCACGGCCGTGGCAAAAAATGCGGTAACCGGTGTTGGCGCGCCTTCATAGACATCCGGCGTCCACATGTGGAACGGCACGGCCGACATTTTGAAGGCAAGCCCGGCCATGAGGAACACGAGGCCGAAGACGGCGCCGAGGGAAGCCTTTCCGTTGATGGTTTCGGCGATGCCTGCGAAGGACACCGTGCCCGCGAAACCATAGAGGAGGGAAGCGCCATAAAGCAGCATGCCGGACGACAGCGCGCCAAGAACGAAATATTTGAGGCCGGCCTCGGAGGCCCGGATATTGTCGCGGTGGAAGGCGGCGATGACATAAAGGGCGAGCGACATCAATTCGAGCCCGAGATAAAGCGCGATCAAACCCGCCGCCGAAATCAACATCAGCATCCCAAGCGTCGCCAAAAGGATAAGAACCGGAAACTCGAATTTGTCGATTTTTTCGCGAGCAAGGAAATCCTGGCTCATGACCAGGGTGACAAGCGACCCGGCAAGCGTCAGCACCTTCATGAAACGCCCAAACCCATCGTCAATGAAGGCGCCGCCGAAGACAACCGCCGTGGTCATTCCGCCAAGGAGAATGACCACGATCGCAGCGCCGAGGAGACCGGCGGCGATTTCGGTGACGAGCCCATCCGATTCCTTGCCACGGAGTGCGCCAAGCAGCACGAGGAAGAGGGTGCCCGCCGCCAAAATGAATTCCGGCAAACAATGCGCGAGGGCCAATGACAAATGCGACATTCTCGAAGCCTTTAGTGGAACGCCAGCGCCGCCGTCTTGGTCACGGCAAGGGCGGTGTCATAACCTTTGAGGAGGGCATTGATCGACGCGGCCGAGGCATTTAACACCGGAGACGGATAAACGCCGTAGAAGAGCGTCAGAGCGACAAGCGGTGCGAACTGTGTGGCCTCGCGCCACGAGAGATCGAGGATCGACGCAAGGCTCGGTTTGTCGAGAACGCCGAATATGATACGGCGATAAAGATAAAGCGCGTAGGCGGCCGACAAGATCGTACCGGTGGTCGCCAGAAACGCGACCCAGCTGTTGACCCTGAAGGCGCCAAGCAAACTCAGGAACTCGCCGATGAAACCCGAAGTGCCGGGCAGACCGACATTGGCGAGGGTGAAGATCATAAAAACCGTGGCATAGAGGGGCATTCGGAAGACAAGACCACCATAGGCCGCGATGTCCCTTGTATGCATGCGATCGTAAATGACGCCGACGCAAAGGAACAGGGCGCCCGAGACGAGGCCATGCGAGATCATCAGAAAGACGGCGCCCTGCACGCCTTGCGCGGTCATGCTGAAAAGGCCCATCGTCACGAAGCCCATATGCGCCACCGAGGAATAGGCAATGAGCTTCTTCATATCCTCCTGCACCAAGGCAACGAGCGAGGTATAGATGATCGCTATGATCGACAGCGCAAAAACGAGCGGCGCGAAATAGGCGGAAGCCTCTGGGAACATCGGCAGAGAGAAGCGGATAAAGCCGTAACCACCCATTTTGAGGAGGACGCCGGCAAGGATGACCGAACCCGCCGTTGGCGCTTCGACATGCGCGTCGGGGAGCCAGGTGTGGACCGGCCACATCGGCGTCTTGACGGCGAGCGAGGCAAAGAACGCGAGCCACAACCATTTCTGCATGGACGAAGGGAAATGTGTCTGCAGCAAGGTAACGATGTCGGTTGTCCCTGCCACCCCATACATCGCCATGATGGCAAGCAGCATCAAGACCGAGCCGGCGAACGTATAAAGAAAGAATTTGAAACTCGCGTAGACTCGCCGCTGGCCACCCCAAATACCGATGATGAGAAACATCGGAATGAGGCTGCCCTCGAAGAAAAGATAAAACAACACGAGATCCAAGGAGCAGAAAACCCCCGTCATCAGGGTTTCGAGGACGAGAAAAGCGACGAAATATTCCTTGACGCGATTTTGAATCGATTTCCAGGAAGCAAGAATGCAAACGGGCATCAGGAAAGTCGTCAAGAGGAGAAACGGCAACGATATTCCATCGACGCCCATTTTGTAGATGAGGCCGTTGCCCAACCAGCCTTTTTCCTCGACGAATTGAAAAGCAGAGGAGGACGGATCGAACCGCGCGTAGGCATAAAGCGATAACAAAAACACGATCAACGTCGTGCCGAGCGCGGCGCGGCGTGCGTTTTGCAATGTGGCTTCGTCATTGCCGCGCAGGGCAAGGATAAAGGCCGCCCCTGCAAGCGGGAGAAAGACAATGCAGGAAAGAATGCCAAAGCCAAACATTAGCGGACCCCCGAGGCCACATACCATGTTATGACGGCGGCGAGGCCGACGAGCATGGCAAAAGCGTAATGGTAGATGTAGCCGCTCTGTAGCTTGACGACGCGGCCGGTCACATCGACGACGCGGGCAGCCACGCCATCGGGGCCAAGCCGGTCGATGATGGCACCGTCGCCGCCCTTCCAGAACAAGCGGCCAAGCGAAAAGGCGGGGCGCACGAAAATCGCATCATAGAGTTCGTCGAAATACCATTTGTTGAGAAGAAATTCATAAAGAGGCTTCGCGCCCCGCGCGAGCCGCCCGGGTAGCGACGGCGCAAGAAAATAAAATAAAACCGCGACCAAAAATCCGACGACCATCAACAGCGTGGGGAGCTGCTTAGCGAAGCCTGGAATGTCTTCCCTGGCTTCGAGAATGTGATTGTCCGGCCTAAGATAAAGCGCGCCTTTCCAAAATTCTGGACCGCCTTCGCCGATGAAATCATGCGAAAAGATAAGGCCCGCGAACAAGGCGCCCACAGCCAAAACGCCCAGGGGAATGAGCATGGAAAAAGGGGACTCATGCGGGTCGAGCGCATGTCCCTCATGCCCATGATCCTCGTGATCATGCACCTGGTGCTCATGTGCTTCGTGATCGTGCGCGGCGTGGTCATGCGCGGCAAGATCGTGCCCTGCCCCATGTCCAGCGGCGGCCCAGCGCGGCGCGCCAAAAAACGTCAAAAAGACAAGCCGCCAAGAATAAAAGGAAGTAAGGCCAGCGGCTAAAGTCGTCAGCAGAAAGCCATAGAACGCGCCGCCGCGTGTTGAAGCAAAAGCCGCCTCGATGATCGCATCCTTGGAAAAATAGCCGGCGGTGAAGGGAAAGCCGGTGAGCGCCAAGGTGCCGATCGTCATCATGGCGAAGGTGAAGGGTATTTTCCGCCAGAGCCCGCCCATATTGCGCATGTCCTGCTCGTGATGCATTGCGTCGATCACTGCTCCGGCGCCGAGGAATAAGAGCGCCTTGAAGAAGGCATGCGTGAACAAATGAAAAACGCCGAGCGAATAACCACCAACGCCGAGGCCAACGAACATATAGCCGAGCTGCGAACAGGTCGAATAGGCGATGACTCTCTTGATGTCGTTTTGGACGAGGCCAATCGTCGCCGCGAAGAACGCCGTCGTCGCCCCGATGATCGTGACGAAGGAAAGCGCCGCGGGAGCCTGTTCGAAAAGCGGTGAGAGCCGCGCGACCATGAAGACCCCCGCGGTCACCATGGTTGCCGCATGAATGAGCGCCGAGACCGGGGTCGGCCCCTCCATGGCATCGGGAAGCCAGGTGTGCAGCAGGAACTGCGCGGATTTGCCCATCGCTCCCATGAAGAGAAGGAGGCAGGTGATCGTCATCGCGTCCAGATCGAGGCCAAAGATATGGATCGTCTTATTGGCAAGGCCCGGCGCCGCCGCGAAGATCTGACCGAATCCGACCGACTGGGTAAGCACGAAGACCAGGAAAATGCCGAGCGCGAAGCCGAAATCGCCGACGCGATTGACGACGAATGCCTTGATCGCGGCGGCATTGGCGGAAGGCTTCTCATACCAGAAGCCGATCAGAAGATAAGAGGCGAGGCCGACCCCCTCCCAGCCAAAAAACATTTGAACGAGATTGTCGGCCGTCACCAGCATGAGCATGGCGAAGGTAAACATCGAGAGATAGGAAAAGAATCGCGGCCGCGAGGGATCGTCGCGCATATAGCCGATCGAATAAAGATGCACGAGTGACGACACCGTGGTGACGACAACGAGCATTACCGCCGTCAATGTGTCGATCCTGAGCGACCAATCGACCTGCAACGCGCCGGAGGTGAACCAATTGCCGATAACCGAAACGCTCGCAGGCGCCGTTCCAAGCGCCACCTGGAAGAAAACGATCCAGGACAAGGCGCCTGAGACAAACAGGAGGCTTGTGGTGACGATTTCGGAAGGGCGGGCGCCGATCCGCCAGCCGAAAGGCCCGGCGATCAGAAATCCCAAGAGGGGCAGGAAGACGATGGCTGCATACATAACGAGACTCAGCCCTTCATCATGTTGATATCATCGATCGCGATCGAACCGCGGTTGCGATAATAGCAAACGAGGATGGCGAGCCCGATCGCCGCCTCGGCAGCCGCCACGGTCAGGATAAAGAGCGCGAAAACCTGGCCGGTGAGATCGCCGAGAAAGGCCGAAAAGGCGACCAGATTGATATTGACCGAAAGCAAGATCAGCTCGACCGACATCAAGACGATGATGATGTTCTTATGGTTCAGGACGATGCCCGCCACCCCGAGCGTGAACAGGATGGCGGCGACAATCAAAAATTGAGAAAGCGAAATCGTCAGCATGGTTATCTTTCCGGCGCCGCGTGCGCGCGCAAGCTCGTGATGCCTTGGTTCAAATTCCTTGCCTCGAGGCGACCTTGCGGACCTCGACCGCCTCGGCCGGCGTGCGCGCGTTCTGCATCGCGACGTTCTGGCGCTTTACGCCTACCTTGTGCCGCAAGGTCAAAACGATAGCTCCGATCATCGCGGTCAACAGAATGAACCCCGCCGCCTGGAACAAATAGAAATATTGGGTGTAGAGCACCCGCCCGAGCGCCATGGTATTCGTCATGCCGGGCGGCATCGGCGTCGCGACATTGGCGATTGATATGGGTCCAATGCTCCAGGCGCCAACAGACAAAGCGACCTCGATCAGAACCACGAGAACAAGCGTACCGCCGACCGGCAAATATTGCCAAAATCCCTTTTCCAATTCGGCGAAGTCGACATCGAGCATCATGACGACGAAAAGGAACAGGACCGCGACCGCGCCGACATAGACAACAACCAGGATCATCGCCAGAAATTCCGCGCCGAGCAGGACAAACAGCCCCGCCGCGTTGAAAAAGGCGAGGATCAGAAAGAGCACCGAGTGAACCGGATTGCGCGAGGAAATCACCATGAAGGCGGCGCCAATCATCACCGTCGAGAAAAGATAAAAAAACAGCGCAGTACCCCCCATTTGTCGCGTTCCCCAGCGAGCGGGACGGAATTGCCCCTCTTTGTCCCCTAGATTGAACGCCTAACGATATGGCGCATCGAGCGCGAGATTGCGAGCGATCTCGCGCTCCCAGCGATCGCCGTTTTCAAGAAGCCTATTTTTGTCGTAGTAGAGTTCCTCGCGAGTCTCAACGGCAAATTCCGCGTTCGGCCCCTCGACAATGGCATCGACCGGGCAGGCCTCCTGACAGAAGCCGCAATAGATGCATTTGACCATATCGATGTCGTAGCGCGTGGTGCGGCGGGTGCCGTCGTTGCGGCGCGGCCCCGCTTCGATCGTGATTGCCTGGGCCGGGCAGATCGCCTCGCAGAGCTTGCAAGCGATACAGCGCTCCTCGCCATTCGGATAGCGCCGCAGGGCGTGTTCGCCGCGAAAGCGCGGCGATAGCGGGTTTTTTTCGTGCGGATAGTTGAGCGTCGCCTTCGGCTTGAAGAAATAGCGCATCGAAAGAAAGAAAGCACCGACGAATTCGGTCAAGAAAACCGCTTTGGCGGTCTGATCGAGTTTCATTTTCGATTATCCTTCAAGGCAACCTATTGCCAAACTTAATACTCAACCTCATTGCGCCATGCCCGCTCCCCAGCCGGTGAATTGAAGAACCCCGGCCACGACGACGACCATGCCAATCGAGATTGGCAGAAACACTTTCCAGCCAAGCCGCATCAGCTGATCATAGCGGTATCTTGGCACGAAGGCTTTCACCATGGCGAACATAAAGAAGACCGCGCAAACCTTCAAAATAAACCATACCGCGCCAGGGACCTCGGTGAAAGGAGAAAAGGGGACCGGCGACAGCCAGCCGCCGAGGAACAGAATCGTCGTCAGCGCGCACATCGTGACAATCGCAACATATTCGGCGAGCATGAAGATCATGTAGGGCGTGGAGGAATATTCAACCATGAACCCCGCGACAAGCTCGGACTCCGCCTCGACGAGATCGAAGGGCGGCCGGTTCGTCTCGGCGAGCGCGGAAATGAAAAAGATCACGAACATCGGAAACAGCGGCAGCCAGTACCAGCCAAGAAGCCCAAACCGCGTGTCCTGCGCGGCGACAATATCGCCGAGATTGAGCGAGCCGGCGCAAAGCAGCACAGTGATGAAGACAAAGCCGATCGAGACCTCATAGGAGATCATTTGCGCCGCCGAGCGCAGCGCCGAAAGGAACGGATATTTTGAGTTCGACGCCCAGCCGCCCATGATGATGCCATAGACGCCGAGCGAGGAGATCGCGTAAATATATAATATGCCGACATTGATATTGGCGATCGCCCAGCCCTCGCTCACGGGAATGACCGCCCAGGCCGAAAGCGCGAGCATCCCCATGACGAAGGGCGCCAGCAAGAAAACGCCTTTGTTGGCTCCGTCGGGGATGACGGGCTCCTTGAAGACGAACTTCAGCATGTCGGCGAAGCTTTGCCAGATCCCAAAGGGACCGACCACATTCGGGCCGCGCCGCAGCTGCACCGCGGCCCATATCTTGCGGTCCGCGTAGAGCACATAGGCGATAAAGATCAAAAGCACGACCAGCAGCACTACGCTTTTTATCAGCGTGAGCAGCAAAGGCCAGGTTGCGGCGAACGATGTCATGAGCGTTACTCCGCCGCCTCGCGCGCAAAACCTTGCGCGACGGCGGAGCATTCCGCCATCACGGCCGAGGCGCGCGCGATAGGATTGGTCAGATAGAAATCGGCGACCGCCGGAACAAAGGGCGCGCTTGCAAACGAGATTCCGGTTGCCGCGAGTTGCGCGTCATCAAAAGGCAGGGTCGCGGCGATTTCGTCACGCTTCGCGAAAAGAGGGTGCGCCTCAAAAAGGCGACCGCGCAAGGCTCTCAGCGAATCGAAAGGCAATTTATGCCCGAGCATATCGGAAAGAGCCCGGAGTATAGCCCAATCCTCGCGCGCGTCGCCAGGTGGGAAGTTGGCACGATCCGCCAATTGCACGCGGCCCTCCGTGTTGACATAGATGCCGGATTTTTCCGTGTAGGCCGCGCCCGGCAAGATGACGTCGGCGCGCGCCGCGCCACGATCGCCATGGGTGCCTTGATAGACCACGAAAGCACCCGGTTCCACCGTGATTTCATCGGCTCCGAGGAGATAGAGAACGTCAAGCGCACCGCTTTTCGCCATTGATCCCACGGCAAGACCGCCCTGCCCCGGCACGAAGCCGAGATCGAGGCCGCCCACGCGCGCCGCCGCCGTATGCAGGACCGAAAAGCCGTTCCAGCCCTCTTTGACGGCGCCGATCGCCTGCGCCGCCTTGGCCGCGAGCGCCAGGATAGCCCGCCCATCCTCGCGCGCCAGGGCGCCCTGACCGATCAGGACCATCGGCTTTTCCGCTTTTACCGGCAGGTGGCCAATGATGCCGGCGAGCGTTTCCGGCCCGGCTCCAAGATAATTATATTCATAGGTGAGATCGGCTTTTTCGCCGATGAGGCTAATCTCAAACCCGCCTTTCAGCCAGCGCTTGCGGATGCGCGCGTTGAGGACCGGCGCTTCCTTGCGCGGGTTTGAGCCGATGATGAGCAGGCTATCCGCCACGTCAATGCCGGCGATCGCGGGATTGAAGATATAGCTCGCCCGGCCGAACGCGGGGTCGAGTTTCGCGCCATCCTGCCGGCAATCGAGCGAGACGGCGCCAAGGCTTTGCATCAAGAGCCGCAACGCGAACATCTCCTCGACGGCGCAAAGATCGCCCGCGATTGCTCCGATCCGGTCCGGTTGCGAGGCTTTGACCTTGGCCGCGATGGCCTCGAAGGCCGCTTGCCAGGACGCCTCGCGCAATTTGCCGTTCTCGCGCAGGAAGGGCCGGTCGAGCCGCCTGGTTTTGAGACCATCGACAATTTGGCGCGCCTTGTCCGAAATCCATTCCTCGTTCACGGCTTCGTTGATGCGCGGCAGGATACGCATCACCTCGCGCCCGCGCGTATCGATGCGGATCGCCGAGCCAAGCGCGTCCATGACGTCGAACGACTCTGTCTTGACGAGTTCCCAGGACCGCGCCTTGAAGGAATAGGGTTTTGGCAAGAGCGCGCCGACCGGGCAAAGGTCGGCGATATTGCCTTGGAGCTCCGACCGCATCGCGGTCTCGAGATAGGTCGTGATTTCCATGTCCTCGCCGCGCCCGGTCGCGCCCATGTCGCCGGTGCCGGCGACTTCCGCCGTGAATCTCACGCAGCGGGTGCAATGGATGCAGCGGTTCATCGAGGTGCGCACCAGCGGCCCTATATATTTATCCTCGACCGCGCGTTTGTTTTCGGCATAACGCGAGGAATCGACGCCGAAGGCCATCGCCTGATCCTGCAGATCGCATTCGCCGCCCTGATCACAAATCGGGCAATCGAGCGGATGATTGATGAGCAGAAATTCCATGACCCCTTCGCGGGCTTTCTTCACCATCGGAGATTTGGTGAGTACGACCGGAGGCTCGCCGTTCGGGCCAGGGCGCAGATCCTTGACCGCCACGGCGCAGGAGGCCGAGGGCTTCGGCGGCCCGCCCTTCACCTCGACAAGGCACATCCGGCAATTGCCGGCAATCGATAGCCGCTCGTGAAAACAAAAGCGCGGGATCTCCACCCCCGCCTCCTCGCAGGCCTGGAGAAGTGTATATTCCGGCGGAACGTCAACTTCGACGTCGTCCACGATGAGCCTGCTCATGCGATAACCTCGATAAACTCAATACAGCGGTTCGACAAGATCGAGACGCCGCTCGATCCGGTCCAATCGCGCCTCCACCCGATCCAACCGGCGATGGAAGCCAGCTTGCCCTTCTTCGAGTTTCGTGATGCGAACCTTAAGATCGCGCACGTCATCGATCACACGATCAACTTTTTCGTCGATACGCCGCAGATCTTCGACGAAGAAGAGGTTCCGGGTGCCTCAACCATGCGATCGTCTCACTCTGCCGCAATGCCGGTTTCAATTCCATCAACGACGACCTTGTTCATTATTCTCAAGC
Source organism: Beijerinckiaceae bacterium (assembly GCA_006514895.1). GTDB lineage: Bacteria > Pseudomonadota > Alphaproteobacteria > Rhizobiales > Beijerinckiaceae > Methylocapsa. The sequence goes on along the minus strand of VDMG01000182.1, from coordinate 11,724 downwards.
ACGCGCGGCCAATGAACGAACGAGAGCGCCCACAGGCCGATCAAATTCACAATGGGAATAAAGGCAATAATCACCCACCAAGGCGAATATCCTACACGGTTCAATATCCGAACAATCGGATATCCCAAAACCGGGAGATAGATAAGAATGATCAGCCATTGCCAAATCGAAAGTGATCCCATTGCCGATCCCTACTCCGCGGCGACGCCAAAGTCTTTTACCGGCTCCGAATGCGGATTGGCGGCATATTGGTCGATGCGCCGCTCGATCTCCGGACGGAAATGCCGGATGAGACCTTGCACCGGCCAGGCCGCCGCATCGCCAAGCGCGCAAATCGTGTGGCCCTCGATTTGGGTGGTGACTTCAAGCAGCATGTCGATCTCGCGCTTTTGCGCGCGGCCTTCCGCCATGCGGGAAACAACGCGCCAGAGCCAGCCGGTGCCTTCACGGCAAGGCGTGCATTGGCCACAGCTCTCATGCTTATAGAAATAGCTAATCCGCGCGATCGCCCGCACGATATCGGTCGATTTGTCCATCACGATGACGGCCGCCGTGCCGAGCCCGGATTTCAACTTTTGCAGGGTATCGAAATCCAGCGCGGCGTCGATCATTTCATGCGCCGGAACGCAGGGCACCGAGGAGCCGCCGGGAATCACCGCGAGAAGATTGTCGAAGCCGCCGCGGACGCCACCGCAATGGCGCTCGATCAATTCGCGGAAGGGTATAGACATCGCCTCTTCCACATTGCACGGCTTGTTGACGTGGCCGGAGACGCAGAAGAGCTTAGTGCCCGAATTGTTCTTTGCGCCAAAGCTCGCGAACCAAGCGGCACCACGGCGGAGGATATCCGGCGCGGCGGCGATCGACTCCACATTGTTGACGGTCGTCGGGCAGCCATAAAGGCCCATATTGGCGGGGAAAGGCGGCTTCAGCCGGGGCATGCCTTTCTTGCCCTCGAGCGACTCCAAAAGCGCGGTTTCCTCGCCGCAGATATAGGCGCCGGCACCATGATGAACATAAATGTTGAAAGGCCAGCCGTGGAGATTGTTCGTGCCGATGAGCTTCGCGGCATAGGCCTCGGCGATCGCGGCCTCCAGGCGCTGGCCTTCCAAGATATATTCGCCGCGAATATAAATATAGCAGACATGCGCTTGCATCGCGAAGCAAGCGATAAAACAGCCCTCGATCAAAAGCTGCGGATCGTTGCGCATGATTTCCCGGTCCTTGCAGGTGCCGGGCTCTGATTCGTCGGCGTTGACGACAAGATAGGAGGGCCGCGCCGGATCCGGCTTCGGCATGAAAGACCATTTGAGGCCGGTCGGGAAACCGGCGCCGCCGCGCCCGCGCAAGCCCGAGGCCTTCATCTCGTTGATGATCCACTCATGGCCCTTGTCGATCAATTTCTTCGTATTATCCCACGCACCGCGTGCGATGGCGCCCTTGAGGCGCCAGTCGCCGAAGCCATAAAGATTGGTGAAGATGCGATCCTTGTCTTCGAGCATCTCTCGTGACCCTACGATTGGTTCGGAGCTAGCGCGCTCAGGGGACCGCTGCGGCCATCGGCGCCATAAAGGGAGGTCAATGACGTAAGGCCGTCTGCAGGCTCGGAAGTGACACGGCCTTGTTGCGAGCCGATCGTCACGGGGCGGCCGGCGGCGAGATCGTCGAGCAGTTTTTCGAAATTCTCCGCCGTCAGATCCTCGTAATAATCCTCATTTATCTGGACCATCGGGGCATTGCAGCAAGCACCTAAGCATTCAACTTCGATCCACGAGAAAACGCCGTCCTGCGTCACCTGGCTCTGCTCGCCAATTCGCTTCAGGAGAATGTTCTTGATCGCGTCGGACCCAGCAAGCATGCAAGGCGTCGTGCCGCACATTTGGACATGGAACTTGCCGACCGGGGCGAGATTGAACATGGTATAGAAAGTGGCGATTTCGAGCACACGGATTAAAGGCATGCCGAGCTTTTCCGCGACCGTCTCGATGGCGGGTTTCGGCAGCCAATAATTGTTTTGCTTCTGGGCCAGCCACAACAGCGAGATCACCGCAGACGCTTCCCGGCCTTCCGGGTATTTCTTGAGGATTTCCTCGCACCTTTCCTCATTCTCGGGCGTGAAGGCAAAGGATGCGGGTTGTTGATCGGCAAGACGGCGAACGGACATGACTCAGCTCCTCCGCACGGCCGCGGAAGCGGCGTTTGTCGTGCAAATGTCTTCCATGCTAAGGTGGCCCAACGGCGTCACCGGTCTATTTCACCGAAAACGATATCGAGCGAACCCAGAATAGCGCTCACATCGGCGAGCATCGATTTGCGGCATAGAAAGTCCATCGCAGCAAGATGGGCGAAGCCCGGCGCCCTGATTTTGCAGCGATACGGCCTATTAGTGCCATCCGAGACAAGATAGACGCCGAACTCTCCCTTCGGCGCCTCGACCGCGCAATAGACTTCTCCGGCAGGCACATGGAAGCCTTCCGTATATAATTTGAAGTGGTGGATCAAGGCCTCCATCGAGCGCTTCATTTCCGCCCGGGTCGGCGGCACCACTTTGCCGTCCCTGGCGGAGACATCCCCGCGGCCATCCTTGGACAGAACCTTTTCGACACATTGCTTCATAATCCGCGCCGACTGGCGCATTTCTTCCATGCGAATGACTTGCCGGTCGTAATTGTCGCCATGACGACCAACTGGAATATCGAATTCCATCTCCTCGTAGCATTCATAAGGCTGCGCCTTGCGCAGATCCCACGGCGCCCCCGAGCCGCGTACCATGACGCCTGAAAAACCCCACCGCCAGCAATCCTCCAGGCTGACGACGCCGATATCGACATTGCGCTGCTTGAAGATGCGGTTGTCGATGAACAGGGCCTGCAAATCATCGCAAACCTTTAGGAATGGATCACACCAGGCGCCGATGTCCTCGATGAGCTGGTCCGGGACATCCGTATGAACGCCGCCGGGCCGGAAATAATTGGCGTGCAGGCGCGCGCCGGACGCGCGCTCGTAGAAGACCATCAGCTTCTCGCGCTCCTCGAAGCCCCATAGCGGCGGCGTCAGAGCGCCAACGTCGAGAGCCTGAGTCGTGATGCAGAGAAGATGCGACAGAATCCGGCCGATTTCGCAAAACAAAACGCGCAGCAATTGGCCGCGACGCGGGACTTCGAGGCCGAGCAATTTCTCGATGGCAAGGCAGAAGGCATGTTCTTGATTCATTGGCGCGACATAATCGAGCCGGTCGAAATAAGGAATATTCTGCAAATAGGTGCGCGCCTCCATCAGCTTTTCGGTACCGCGATGGAGGAGCCCGATGTGCGGGTCGACGCGCTCGACGACTTCGCCGTCGAGTTCGAGAACGAGCCGCAAAACGCCATGCGCGGCCGGATGCTGCGGACCCCAATTGAGTGCGAAAGTGCGGACCGGAGTGTCGGTCATGTCAAATCCGTCCTGCGGCGTTCGTCATTGCAGCTTGTCCTTGGCCTTCTCGTCGCCGGGCAAAACATAGTCGATCGCGCCTTCCCAAGGCGACAGAAAATCGAACGACCTAAATTCCTGGGTGAGCTGAACCGGCTCATAGACGACACGCTTCTGCTGGTCGTCGTAGCGAACCTCGACATAGCCCGTCATCGGGAAATCCTTGCGCAAGGGATGGCCGTCAAAGCCGTAATCGGTCAACAGGCGCCGCAAGTCAGGATGGCCTGCAAAAACCACGCCGAAAAGATCGTAAGCCTCGCGCTCGTACCAATCGGCGGCAGGAAAGAGACCGGTGAGCGAGGCAACCGGCGCCGTCTCGTCCGTCTCGACCTTGATGCGGATGCGGCGGTTGTGCTTGGGAGAGAGAAGATGGGTGACGACGTCGAAGCGCTTTTCGCGAGTGGGATAATCGACGGCGGTGAGATCGATGAAGGACACGAAGAGACAGCTTGGATCGTCACGCAGATAGGTCACGGTCTCGATGAGCCGCGCCGTCTCCACCGTCAAGGTCAATTCTCCGAAAGCCGTCGAAATCCCACTGACGGCGCCCGGCAGAGCCGTCGCAATTGCCTCGCCAAGTTGTTTCAGGCTGCTGTCCATTTCCATTTCGCCTTTTCCGATCCGTTTCGCCTGGCCGGCAGGTTATCGTTCGATCGTGCCTGTGCGGCGGATCTTCTTTTGGAGCAGCAATATGCCATAAACGAGCGCCTCCGCCGAGGGCGGGCAGCCGGGAACGTAGATATCGACAGGCACGATCCGGTCACAGCCGCGCACGACCGAATAGGAATAGTGGTAATAGCCGCCGCCATTGGCGCAGGAGCCCATGGAGATGACATAACGCGGCTCCGGCATTTGATCGTAGACCTTGCGCAGGGCTGGGGCCATTTTGTTGGTGAGAGTGCCGGCAACGATCATCACGTCCGATTGACGCGGCGAGCCACGCGGCGCGAAGCCGAACCGCTCGATGTCATAGCGCGGCATCGAGGCCTGCATCATTTCGACCGCGCAACAGGCAAGCCCGAAGGTCATCCACATGAGCGAACCAGTGCGCGCCCAATTGATAAGCTCGTCCGCCGTGGTGACGAGAAACCCCTTGTCGGCGAGGCGATCGTTGAGCGAAAGAAAGTAGGGGTCAACCGCCGCAGGGGCAGCCGCCTGCTGGGTCAAGCTCAATCCCATTCGAGCGCTCCCTTCTTCCATTCATAGACGAAGCCAATGGTCAGAACGCCAAGAAAGATCATCATCGACCAGAAGCCGAAGGCCCCGACTTCACGAAAAGCGACGGCCCAGGGAAACAAAAACGCGACCTCGAGATCGAAAATGATGAAAAGCAGCGAGACCAGATAGAAACGCACGTCAAATTGCATCCGTGCGTCGTCGAAGGCATTGAAGCCGCATTCATAGGCCGAGAGCTTTTCCGGATCCGGCGCCTTGAAAGCGGCGAGGAAGGGCGCCAGCAGCAGGGCACCGGAAATTGCGGCGGCAACCGCCATGAAGACCGCAAGTGGCAAATATTGGTCGATTAGGCTCGGCATGAATTGGCTCGGTCTTAGACTTGAGCGAGATCGGTTTGAGGGTCCGAGGTCAGGCCAAGGACCCTTGCTTCGACGCCGGAGCGATCCGTACCGCAGTGCAACCAACTGCGCAAGAGGCGTTTGACATCCGCCGCAGCAAGACTTTTGTCGCGCAGTTCTTCCTAGCTTATATATGGCTGCTATATGGCTGCCAATAAAGGAGGGACGAAGGGCCGCCCCGGTGGTCATTCTTCGTGATAATTGGCTCGGGGCCAAGCTGTGGGCAGCGACGAACCGAGATCGCCGCCATACCATTCGACCTTCCCGGCAAGCTTCAGAGCGAGCAAAACCGTCCGCACCTCCCGGGCTGGGATTTCTGCCATGCCGGCAAGTTCGTCGACCTGGACCGGCACCGGTCCCAAAAGCTCGATCAAGCGCCGCTCGATGTTCTGCGGCCGTACGGCGGGCTTCGCCGCGGGCGATCCCTCGCCAGCGCTCGCGGCCTTCGGCGCGGCATTGTCCAGTTCCTGGGGCACCGGCACAAAGGGGGCCGCTGCCGCCACCTCCGCGAGATCAAGCTCGTTCCCCAGGGGCTCATAGGGGCCACTCGCGAAACCGGGTTCGAAAAAGCCCGCATCCGGCTGTTCGCGCGACAGGTTTTGCTCGGCGAGGGCGTTCGTTACATCCTCGGCCTTGGTGCAGAATGTCGCGCCGTCGCGCAGGAGATCGTTGGCGCCCTCCGCCCGTGGATCGAGCGGCGAGCCCGGCACGGCAAAGATTTCCCGTCCCGCTTCGACGGCGAATTTCGCGGTGATGCGCGGTGATGAGGGAGCCAGACCGGCGCGCCGCCTCGACGACGACGACCGCCCGGCAAAGACCCGCGACAATCCGGTTGCGGCGGGGAAAGTCGCGTCCCCGCGCTTCCCAACCGAACGGCATTTCGCTGATTACCGCGCCTTGTTCGACGATTTGTTCAAGGAGAGCTTCATGTTCGGCCGGGTAAATATTCCCCAAACCGCCTGCAAGGACCGCGATCGTTCCACTCTCGATCGTTGCCTGATGCGCCCTTGCGTCGATCCCGCGCGCGAGGCCGGAGACGATGACATGCCCGGCTCTCGCAATTCCGCGGGCAAGCTGCGCCGTGAAGGCAAGCCCGGCCGCCGATGCATTGCGGGCGCCGACAATCGCGATTTTCGAGCGCCGAAGGCTCGCAACATTGCCGCGCACGGTGATCACGGGCGGCGCCGCAGCAGAACGCCGAAGCAGCGCCGGATAGTCCGGCTCGCCAAACCCGATAAAACGCGCCCCCGCGCGGAGCGTCGCCTCGACCGCCCGCTCGATTTCCTCGATGGTCGCGATGCGGATCGGCCGGCCTTGCCGCTCGCGATCAGGGCAGGCAATGCCGCGATCAGCGCTGGCAATGCCGCGAGCGCCGCGCCAGCGCTCCCATGGCGGCTCAGCAAGACTTGGAATGTCCGCGGTCCAATATTTTCACAGCGCAGGAGCCGCAGCCAGTCGAAGCGCTCGCTGTCGTCAAGAGGGGCGAGCGTTTCCGCAGAAAGCTGGGTTTCGTCCATCAAGCTGTCCCGATCCGCGACTCCGTGCCCGCCGCAAGCCGCGAAATATTGGCGCGATGTTTAACCCACAACAGGATCGCCATAAGCCCGAACATGAGCGCGGCGCCGCTCTGGCCCATGATCATAAGAACGATTGGGGTCAGTGCACTGGCGGCAAGCGCGGCAACCGAGGAGTAACGGGTGAAGAAGGCGACCGCGAGCCAGACGATGCCGAAGGCCAGACCCGCCAGCCAGGCAATTGCCAGCAGACAGCCAAGAAAAGTCGCGACCCCCTTGCCGCCCTTAAACCCAATCCAGACCGGAAACAAATGGCCAAGAAAAGCCCCAAGCGCGGCGAAAAGCTTGGCGTCGCCCGGCGCGAAATAGGCAATGATCAAAACCGCGACCGTTCCCTTCAGAAGATCAAGGAGAAGAGTCAACGCGGCCAAATCCTTGCGGCCGGTACGCAAAACATTGGTCGCGCCAATATTGCCGGAGCCGATCGCGCGCAAGTCCGTGGTGCCTGCGGCGCGCGTCAAGATAAGGCCGAAAGAGATCGCGCCGCAAAAATAGCCGAAGAGAAAGGCGAAAACGCTTTGGATCACCGTGGGGAACCAGGCTCTGCAACGAGGGTAGTCGTAACCTAACGTTCTGCTGGCGGCGCGGCAACCGGCCAGCGCAGCCCATGCGTTTATTACCGTGACGACCAGCCGCTCGCCGGCACACCGGTCTTTACCGGATGTCCATGTTCCGAAATTTGCATCGAGCGCGGCGAACAATCCGCACCCAGGAACGTTTGGCCTCCCGAGCATTGGCACTTTGCACAATGCCTTTGCCTACTCATCGACGCGAACTGTGAGGACGAAACATGTCAAATATCTTAGGCGCGGCCGAGGGTCAGGTTTGGCCGGGAATGCTTGCCGCGGGGCGGCGCTTCGCGGTGATTGGCGCGCTAGCGGCCGTAGCATCTCTTGGGCGAGCTTCGCCGGCGGAAGCCCGGGCACCTCTTCAGGCCTACTGCATGCCTGAGCTCGCGCGGCTCTCGGCGGAATGGAATGACATCGGCTTTGGAATACCGCAAAAGCCCAGTCAGATGATCGTTTATGGCCGCTTTGGGCTGACCAGCTCGGGCCCGGAGGTCACTTATATGAAGAACCAGATCCGGCAGGCTTTTTGGGACTGCCGGCACGGCAACGTGGCGGCAGTCGGGAGCGGGCCGCACTGGTGGGCGAACGGCTGAATGAGCTGTGGTGATTAAGACTGAGGGCTGCCCTCGCTCCGTTCGGGCCAGTGGCGGCCCTCCCAGCCTGGAGAATGCCACATCCTTGTCACTGCCGGGCATCTCGAAGCTGAGGCAGACTCTTCTTTCACTCTTTTCACTCTCGCCAATCCTACGCCTGACGATTTGAGCAGACATACTTGCCTCTCCGACGGTAAGTCGGCGAGGCATCCGCGTGCCATACTCAGCCATTCCTTGGGGGGCCGGGCATTCACTCTTTTTTATTTTTGCCGCGACAGAAGCGGCGGCGGCGCGGTCGTACTCCTTGACCAAGCGGGCAGCCGAGCGTACCTAGGGCGTGGGACACCTTTCCCCAACGAAAGGCGCACATCTGGGAGGATGTTTATCGTGGTAGCGACTAATCCCGCCGCGCGCCCTGCGCGGCCGAATTTTTGTTGCGGCCCCTGCGCGAAGCACCCTGGCTGGCAACTCCAAAATCTTCAAGGCGCACCTTTTGGGCGCTCGCACCGGGCCAAGGCTGGCAAAGTCAAGCTGAAGCTCGCGATCGATTTGACCCGCGAGATTCTGCGGGTGCCACGAGAGTACCGGATCGGCATTATCCCGGGCTCCGATACCGGCGCGGTCGAGACGGCCCTTTGGTCCTTGCTCGGCCAACGTGGCGTCGATGTTTTTGCCTGGGAATCCTTCAGCGAAGGCTGGGTCATCGATATCGTCGAGCATTTGAGGCTCAGCAACGCCCGGGCGTTCGCGGCCGACTATGGCGAGATCGCCGATCTTGCGAGCGCCGATTTTGACAATGACGTCGTCTTCGCCTGGAACGGGACGACATCCGGCGTGCGCGTTCCCAATGCCGATTGGATACCGGCGGATCGCAAGGGCCTGACGATTTGCGACGCGACGTCCGCCGCTTTCGCCCAGAACCTCGATTGGGGAAAGCTCGACGCCACCACCTTCTCCTGGCAGAAAGCACTCGGCGGCGAGGCCGCGCATGGCATGTTGATTCTTTCCCCCCGCGCCGTCGAGAGGCTGGAGACCTATACGCCTCCCTGGCCGTTGCCAAAGCTCTTCCGCTTGACTCATGGCGGCAAATTGATCGACGCCATTTTCGAGGGTGAAACCATCAACACGCCTTCCCTCATGTGCGTCGAGGATTATATCGACGCCCTGAACTGGGGAAAATCGCTTGGCGGTCTCGACGCTCTCATCGCGCGCGCCGACGCCAATTCGAAAGCTCTCGGTGACTGGGTGGAAAGGACAGCTTGGGTGGATTTTCTCGCCGCCGACCCAAAGATCCGGTCGAATACCAGCGTCTGTCTCAAGATCGTCGACCCGGCCGTCGCGACACTTCCGCAAATGGGCCAGGCCGCCTTTGCCAAATCGCTCGAAAATTTGCTCGACATGGAAAAAGTCGCTTATGACATCGGCGCCTACCGAGATGCGCCACCCGGCCTTCGTATCTGGTGCGGCGCGACCATCGAGACGAGCGATATCAAGGCGCTGACGCCCTGGCTCGATTTCGCCTTCGCGAAAACCAAGGCCGATCTCGCCAAGGCTGCTTGACCCCGCACGAGGATCGTCCTTCGCAGGGGGAGGAAGACCGCTTAGGCGCGCGGACGAGAATCCGCTTGACGCAAGCGCGGTCGCCGGGCCGCGGCGGCATACCCTCAAGAACGCGCAATATATTACAAATATATAAGGAGATACTGTGGCTCCGCGTGTATTGATATCGGACGCCTTGTCGGCCGCTGCCGTCGCCATCTTCAAGGAGCGCGGCGTCGAGACCGATTTTCAGCCAGGCCTCGGCAAGGACAAGGACAAGCTCGCCAGCGTCATCGGGGGGTTCGATGGCCTTGCCATTCGCTCGGCGACGAAGGTCACCGCCAAACTTCTCGAGCGCGCGGCCAAACTGAGAGTGATTGGCCGCGCCGGAATCGGCGTCGACAATGTCGATATTCCGGCCGCCACTGCGAAAGGCATCATAGTGATGAATACGCCTTTTGGTAATTCCATCACCACCGCCGAACATGCGATCGCGATGGCGTTCGCGCTCGCCCGCCAAATTCCCCAGGCCGATGTCTCGACGCAGGCCGGCAAATGGGAAAAAAATCGTTTCATGGGTGTCGAGATCACCGGCAAGGTGCTGGGCATTATCGGCTGCGGCAATATCGGCTCGATTGTTGCCGAGCGCGCGATCGGCTTGCATATGCATGTCATCGCCTACGATCCATATCTGTCGCCCGAACGCGCCCTCGCTCTCGGGGTCGAGAAAGTTGGCCTCGAAGCCCTGCTGGGCCGCGCGGATTTCATAAGCTTGCACACACCGTTGACGCCCCAGACGAAGAACATTTTATCGGCGGAAAACCTCGTCCGAACCAAGAAGGGTGTGCGGATCGTCAATTGCGCGCGAGGCGGGCTCGTCGACGAAAAGGCCTTGCGCGCGCTTCTCGATAGCGGCCATGTGGCGGGCGCGGCTTTCGATGTGTTCGTGAACGAACCTGCAACCGGAAATCCGCTCTTCGGCCACCCAAATGTCATCTGCACGCCGCATCTTGGCGCCTCGACCAGCGAGGCGCAGGAGAATGTCGCTTTGCAAGTCGCCGAGCAAATGTCGGATTACTTGATCCGCGGCGCGATTTCGAACGCAGTCAATTTTCCCTCGATCACCGCCGAGGAAGCACCCAAGCTCAAACCATTCATCACGCTCGCCGACCGTATCGGTTCCTTTGCCGGGCAGCTTGTCGATAGCGGCATAAAGCGAGCGGTGATCACATACGAAGGCGACGTGGCCGGATTGAAAACGAAAGCGCTGACAGCATCGGCAATCGCTGGGATTTTGCGGCCCCAGCTCTCCGGCGTCAATATCGTTTCCGCTCCAGGCGTGGCCAAGGAGCGAGGCATCGCGATCGACGAAGTGACCCGCGCCGCCGAGACCGATTACGAATCGCTGATCACTCTATCGGTCGTAACGGAAGAACACGAACGCTCCCTCTCCGGTACCGTCTTTCACGATGGCAAGCCGCGAATCATTTCGATCAATGGGATCGATGTCGATGCGGTCGTCGCCCCCGTAATGATTTACGTCAGCAATGAAGACAAGCCAGGCTTCGTCGGCCGTTTCGCGAGCCTTCTCGGCAATGCCTCGATCAATATCGCGACATTCGCGCTTGGCCGCGACCGCGAGGGCGGTTCCGCGGTTGCCCTCGTCGAGGTGGACGGCGCGGTCCCGGAAAAGGTGCTCGCCGAGATAAAGACGTTGCCCGGTGTTAAAGAGGTCAAGGCGCTGGCGTTTTGATGCCGGAGAGCGGCGGCCTTCTGCAAGAGGGGAACGCCAAATCCTTCAAGGGAAAAGCGCTTCCGAGCCTAAAGGCTAAGAACTTCGCCTGCCGCTTAGTTGCGCAAACTGTGACAAAAGTGCATCGGGTGGCGGAAGAATGCATCGGAAAATCCGGCCGGATATTGCAAAAATAATTTTGCGGCGCACGCTGCGTTCGACCAATGGCTCTGCTGGGAGATATGCTCATGCCGCGTTCGCTGAAGTCCCTCCTGGTGCCGGCCCTCTGTGCCGGCACTTTCCTCGGCCTCTCGGGCGGGCTTGCCCGTGCTGCCGATCTCACCGCCCCGCCCCCACGCCGCCGCCCGCCAATTGGTGGGATACGTTAACGGTGGGCGGCACGGTGGAAAGCGGCATTCTTTTTAACCCGGACAGTCCCCCCGACGGACTGAATTTTGGTCATCTGTTCACCGACAAGGCCAACCAGCCTGTGCTCAACCAGTTGCTCCTCACCGTCCAGCGCCCGATTGATCCCAAAGCCACTGACTATGACTTCGGCTTCAAGGTGCAAGCGATGTACGGCACGGACGCGCGTTTCACGCATTTTCTGGGCGAGCTCGATTATATCATCAACGACCGGAGCCAATTAGATGTCGTCGAGGCCTGGGGAAT